>NZ_JACAPH010000018.1:0-205133 GCF_013385805.1 Pseudomonas sp. C6002
CCGAGTGGTGGGGCAAAGCGTTTTTTGGTTACTTTTTTAGGCGTTTGTAAAAAAGTGACCCGCTGTAAGAGCGGAACCATAAGTGGCCGTTACCGCAGCAACGGATATGTACACCCCACCCCACCTCACCTCACCCCAACTACCATCACCGCTCCACGGGCACCGAAAGCCCCGAATTCCCAAGCGCATGACTACGCGCATCAAAAAACCGCAACTCCACCTCCATCCCCTCAAACAACTCCGCAAAACGCCGCTTCTGCTGCTGGATAAACCCTGCACTGCGGCCAAACACCGAAATCGCCAACGTGCTGATCTTCGCCTGTCGAATCGCCTGCACCAGATGCACATCCTGCGCGCCGAGGTGATGCCCAAAGATGCATAGCCCACCTTCATGGCCCAACAACTGCTCATAACAGAACGACAAATAGTCAGAACTGCGAATGGTCTTCAGCTTCTCCTCAACCTTGCCCTCGCTGACAAACAACGGCACATCATCCAGCGTCTTGATCGTGTTGTTGATCGCAAAACTGCTGAGCAACGTGCTGTCAGTGGTCGGCAATTTACGCGCCGTACCATCAAGGTTACGCACCAGGTGCAGGCCACCATGCAGATACAAAATGCGCGTGGTGTCGCAGGCAGTATTGCGCAGGTCAAAGCTCGCATCGGCACTGCGAAACAGATCATCGATGCCCGGCGCATGCAGGATCGCCCAGTAGTTGAGCAGGTCGTAATTGCTGGTGAACACCGTCGGGTAACTCGCCAGCTCCTGATGGAGGGTCGCCAGTGTCGACGGCTTCACCAGGCGCCACGGAATATGCACGCTGTGGATCGTATTGATCAGCGCTTCCTTGATCGCGTAATAGCGATTACGCGGCGCAGCCGAGCTGACCGCCAGGGCCTTGTTGACCCGGCTGGTGGTTTTCAGTGCACCCAGCACCTGCTCGAAGCTGCGGGTCTGCATCGCGTCAAACACGCTGAGTTCGGACTGGCTCAGGGGTTTTTCTTCCACGGTGCGGGCGTTTTCGAACAGTGAGTCGTAGGCAAAATCTTCCCACACTGCGCGGCTGGCGCCGTTGCCGATCAGGATCCCGCTGATGGCGGTACTGCTGCGCAAGGCGTTCCAGTCTTCTAGGTGGGCATCAAAATCCTGGGAATCCTTCATTGCGGCGGGTCTACTCGAAATCGGCTGGGCGGTGACTTTATCACGAGCGGGCGTTGATCCTGGTCAAGATGCCGCAGGCAATCGAGGTCGATGCTGTAGGCATAACGACTTTAAAGGATTAGCCACCATGAGCAGCACCTTCTTCATTCCCGCCGTCAACATCATGGGCCTCGACTGCCTCGACGAAGCCATGACCGCGATTCGCAACTACGGTTTTCGCAAGGCGCTGATCGTCACTGACGCCGGGATGGCCAAGGCAGGTGTGGCCAGCATGATCGCCGAGAAGCTTGCGATGCAAGACATCGACTCGGTGATCTATGACGGCGCCAAGCCCAACCCGAACGTCGAGAACGTCGAAAAAGGCCTGGCACTGCTGCAGCAGAGCGCCTGTGATTTCGTGGTGTCACTGGGCGGTGGCTCACCCCATGACTGTGCCAAGGGCATTGCCCTGTGTGCGACCAACGGCGGGCACATCGGTGACTACGAAGGCGTCGATCAGTCGGCCAAACCGCAACTGCCGCTGGTAGCCATCAACACCACCGCCGGCACGGCCAGCGAAATGACCCGCTTCTGCATCATCACCGACGAAACCCGCCACGTGAAAATGGCCATCGTCGACCGTAACGTCACGCCGCTGCTGTCGGTCAACGACCCGGCGCTGATGGTCGGCATGCCCAAGGGCCTGACTGCCGCCACCGGCATGGACGCACTCACCCACGCAATCGAAGCCTACGTGTCCACGGCTGCCAACCCGATCACCGACGCCTGTGCGATCAAGGCCATCGAGCTGATCAGCGCCAACCTGCGGATTGCGGTGCGCGACGGTAAAGACCTGGCCGCCCGGGAGAACATGGCCTACGCGCAGTTCCTTGCCGGCATGGCCTTCAACAACGCGTCCCTGGGGTTCGTGCACGCCATGGCGCACCAGTTGGGCGGGCTGTATGACTTGCCTCACGGCGTGTGCAATGCGGTGCTGTTGCCCCATGTGCAAAGCTTCAACGCCAGCGTCAGCGCCGAGCGCCTGAGCCATGTGGCACGGGCCCTTGGCGCAGATATCAAGGGTACGTCGCTGGAAGAGGGCGCCCAGGCGGCCATCGCGGCGATTCGCAGCCTGTCCCAGGATGTGGAAATTCCTGCCGGGCTACGGGAGTTGGGCGCCAAGTTGCAGGACATCCCGCTGCTGGCGTCCAACGCCCTGAAGGACGCCTGCGGCCTGACCAATCCGCGGCGGGCGGATCAGCGTCAGATTGAAGAGATCTTCCGCAGCGCGTTCTGATCAGTCCTGGCCATGGCGACGCACAGCAGTGCGCCGCCCGCCAGCGTCACGCATAACACCGCCAACGGCCAGGCCTGCTGACTCGCCAGCAGGCTGGCCACGCCACCGATCGCCGCAGCCATCAACTGATGCATAAAGCCGCTCAAGGCCATGGCGTAGGAGCCGCTCACCGGTGATTCATCATTGGCCAGCGACAGGCTGATGGGATAACTCATCGATTGGCCGAACACCGCCAGGCAATACGGCAGCCACAGCAGGATCGCCAGCCCATTGGCAAACAGGCTGCCCAGCAACATCGTCGCGCTGCCGCACATCACCAACGCCACGCCCCAACTCATCATCGACAGGCGCCCGGTGCGGGCGACGAGGCGATTGACCATCAACGCCCCCGCCAGATACGCCCCGCTGATCGGCCAGCCGAGCCAGCCATATTGCGCCGCGCTCCACTCGAAATGGCCCTGCAAAATCAACGGTGCGCAGGTATTGAACGCGATGATCACCCCGTAACCCAAACCGCCCGCCAACGCAGGCCGCAGGAACGCCGGATGACGCAGGATCGTGCCGTAGATGCGCCAGGCCGAGACGTGCCCGGCGGCTTTTTCCAGTGTTGCAAACACCACCCGTTGCAGCGCAATCATCAGGCCGACAGCCGCTATCGCCAGCCCATAAAAGATCGCCTCCCAACCAAACGCCACTTGCAACAGCGAGCCCACAAACTGCCCGATGCCCAGGGCGATCACGAACGTCATCCCCAGCCACGACAAACCTTTGGCCAACAGGGCACCGCTGAAACTGTCACGAACCAGCACCCGCGCCATCACCGACACACCGCCCGCACCGAGGCCTTGAACCAGGCGCAGGCCGAGGAACGATTCGAGGCTGTAGGCGGACGGAATCGCCGCACTGGCCAGCGCATACAACGCCAACGCTGCCAGCAACACCGGCTTTCTACCCAGGCGCTCACCGAGGCTGCCCCAGAGCAGCATCGGCAACGCCATGCCGATCAAGTACACCGCCAGGGCCAGTGCCACCTGGTCCTCTGCAGCGGTCAATGACAAGGCAATCGCCGGCACGGCGGGCAGATAACTGCTGATGCCAACCTGGGACAGAAAGGCCGCGCTGCAGGCAATGGTGAGGGTCGTGGTGCTTTTCAAGGGGCAAAAGATCCTGTTGAGCAGTAAGCTGCAAGCCGCAAGCTACAAGTTGCCAGTGGGTTTGTCTCTACCTTGCAGCCTGAAGCTAACCGCTTGTCGCTTAGGAACCAACCTTATGAGAGTTCTATTATTCGGCGCCACCGGCATGGTCGGCCAAGGCGTGTTGCGCGAGTGCCTGCTGGCCAGTGACGTGCAGGAAGTCGTCGCCGTCGGCCGTACCGCGCTGACCCAGGAACACGGCAAGCTGCACCAGGTGCTGCATGCCGACATGTTCGATTTCCAGCCCCTGGAGCATCTGCTGCAAGGTTTCGATGCCTGCTTCTTTTGCCTGGGCGTTTCTTCGGTGGGCATGGATGAAGCCAAGTACACCCATTTGAGCTACGACTTGACGCTGGTGGCCGCCAGCACCCTGGCGCGGCTCAACCCGCAGATGACCTTTATCTACGTGTCCGGCGCCGGTACCGACAGCAGCGAAACCGGCAAAACCATGTGGGCACGGATCAAGGGCAAGACCGAGAATGCGTTGCTGCGCCTGCCGTTCAAGGCGGTGTACCTGTTCCGTCCCGGGGTGATCCAGCCGTTGCACGGCGTGCGCTCGAAAACCCCGCTCTACCAGTCCATCTACACCGTGGTCGGCCCGTTGTTGTCGCTGCTGCGCCATGTGCGACCGGCCTGGGTGGTGAGCACGGAAACCGTTGGCCGCGCAATGCTCTCGGCCGTCCGGCACGGTGCACCTCTGCCGGTGGTGGAGCAGGCCGATATCAATCGCCTGGCCACCGAGCGCGCCTAGATGCTGCACAAAAGCCTGGTTCGCCGCCTTGACCTGATCACCCTGCAATTGTTTGTGGCAGTGCATGAGGAAGGCACGCTGACCCGCGCCGCCGCCCGTGAAGCTATCGCGGTCTCGGCGGCCAGCAAGCGCTTGATGGAGCTGGAACAGGTGCTGGGCGTCAGCCTGTTTGTGCGCCAGGCCAAGGGCATGCAGCTCACGGCTGCCGGCGAGACCTTGCTGCACCATGCACGGCAGATGCTGTTCAATGTCGAGAAGATGGGCCTGGAGCTGGGCGAACACAGTCACGGCGTGCGCGGTTATGTGCGGATGCTGGCGAACCTCTCGGCAATCATTCAGTTCCTGCCCGAAGACTTGCGCGACTTTTCCGCGCTGCATCCACAGGTGAAGGCCGACCTGGAAGAGCGGCCCAGCAATGGCGTGGTCCAGGGTGTGATTGACGGCGTTGCGGACCTGGGCATCTGTTCCAGCGACACCGATACCAAAGGCCTGCCCGGTGTGACCTATCGCCGGGACAAACTGGTGGTGCTGATGCCGGCGGATCACCCGTTGGCCTCGCGCAAGACCCTGGCGTTCGCCGAGACGCTGGACAGCGACTACGTGGGGCTGCATTCCGCCAGTTCGATCAACATGCGCACCCATGCGGCGGCGCGGGAGGCGGGCAAGGTGCTGCGCTTGCGGATCCATGTGCCGGGCTTCGATGCCATGTGCCGGATGGTCCAGGCCAACATGGGCATCGGCATCCTGCCGCAAAAGGCCTATGAACTGTTTGGCCGGGCATTGGGCTTGCACGCGGTGCCGCTGACGGATGCCTGGTCGGACCGCAGCCTGATCCTGGTGGTGCGTGACGAGGCGCAGCTGTCGCCGGTGAGCCGGTTGTTGTTCGATTACCTGCGGCGGGAGCAGGCGTAAGCAAACCCTGTGGCGAGGGCGCTTGCTGTGGTGAGGGAGCTTGCTGTGGCGAGGGAGCTTGCTCCCGCTGGGCTGCGTAGCAGCCCCAAAAAAGCCGGGAGCGCTACGCACTCCAGCGGGAGCAAGCTCCCTCGCCACAACCAGTCCTTACTCAAGCGTTCGCATTTGGCGAACGCTCGTTGCCAACTGACGGTTGGATTTCTACTGCCTGCATCCTCTAGCCTTGGCCCCACATTCCAAGAACAAGAGGTACACCCCATGACGGCTCCCCTGAGCGGTATCAAGGTGATCGAGATCGGCACCCTGATTGCCGCGCCCTTCGCCGCCCGGCTGATGGCCGAGTTTGGCGCCGAGGTGATCAAGATCGAAGCCATGGGGCAGGGCGATCCGCTTCGCAAATGGCGAAAGCTGCACGAAGGCACGTCGCTGTGGTGGTACCTGCAATCGCGTAACAAAAAGTCCCTGGCCCTGGACCTCAAGTCGGCAGAAGGCCTGGACCTGGTCAAGCAATTGCTGGGCGATGCCGACGTGCTGATCGAAAACCTGCGCCCCGGCGGCCTGGAAAAACTCGGCCTGGGCTGGGACGTGCTGCACGCCCTCAACCCCAAGCTGACCCTGGTGCGCATCTCCGGCTACGGCCAGACCGGCCCTTACCGCGACCGCCCGGGCTTCGGTGCCATCGGCGAGGCCATGGGCGGGATTCGCTACACCACCGGCAACCCGGACTCGCCACCGGCGCGGGTGGGCGTCAGCCTCGGTGATTCCCTGGCGTCACTGCACGGCGTGATCGGCGCGCTGATGTCGCTGTTGCGGGTCAAGACCGGCCAGGGCGACGGCCAGATCGTCGATGTGTCCCTGGCCGAAAGTGTGTTCAACCTGATGGAAAGCCTGGTGCCGGAATACGACATGCTCGGCCATGTGCGCGAACGCAGCGGCGGCGCCTTGCCCGGCATCGCACCCTCGAACACTTACCTGACCGCCGACGGCGCCTATGTGGTGATCGCCGGCAACAGCGACCCGATCTACAAGCGCCTGATGCTCGCCATCGGCCGCGCCGACCTGGCCGAAGCGCCGGAGTTTGCCCACAACGATGGCCGCGCTGCCAAGAGCGGCCTGCTGGACGCCGCCATCACCCACTGGACCAGCAGCCTGCCCATCGACGAGGTGCTCAGTGCCCTGGAAGCCGCCGAAGTACCGGCGGGGCGCATCTATTCAGTGGCTGATATCGTCGCCGATCCGCACTACCAGGCCCGCGACATGCTGCTCAGCGCCGACCTGCCCGGCGGCCTCACGGTGAAGATGCCCGGTATCGTGCCCAAACTGTCGGAAACCCCCGGCGCGGTGAATTGGCAGGGCCCGAGCCTGGGCCAGCACACTGATTCAATCCTCGGCGACCTGGGCCTGAGCGGCGCCGATATTCAACGCCTGAAATCCTCGGGAGTGGTGCAATGAAAAACTATTCCGATGCGCTGATCGTGCAGGAAGTCTCGCCCCGTGACGGCCTGCAAATCGAGCCGACCTGGGTCGAGACTGTCGACAAGATCGCGTTGATAGACCAACTGTCCATGGCCGGGTTTTCCCGGATCGAAGCCGGCTCGTTCGTGTCGCCCAAGGCCATCCCTGCGTTGCGCGATGGTGAACAGGTTTTCCAGGGCATCACCCGTCATCCCGGGGTTATCTACGTGGCGTTGATCCCCAACCTCAAGGGCGCCCAGCGTGCCATCGAGTCCCGGGCCGATGAGTTGAACCTGGTGATGTCCGCCAGCCAGACCCACAACCTGGCGAATATGCGCATGCGTTGCGAAGCCTCGTTGGCGGCGTTCGGCGATATCGTGAGCTTTGCTGCCGAGCACCCGGTGCGCCTCAACGGCAGCATCGCGACCACTTTTGGTTGCCCGTTCGAGGGCAAGATCGATGAGGACCGCGTGCTGCAATTGGTCGACGCCTACCGCGAGCTGGGCATCCAGGGCATCAGCCTGGCCGACACCACCGGCATGGCCAATCCGCGTCAGGTCGAGCGCCTGGTCAAGCGCGTGCTCGAACGTGTTCCGGCGAGCGACCTGACCCTGCATTTCCACAACACTCGCGGCCTGGGTTTGTGCAATGTGCTGGCCGCCTACGAGGCCGGTGCGCGACGGTTTGATGCGGCATTGGGCGGCCTCGGCGGTTGCCCGTTTGCGCCCGGCGCGTCGGGCAATATCTGCACTGAAGACCTGGTCAACCTGTGTGATGAAGTCGGGATCCACACCGGCATCGACCTGCCGCACCTGCTGAAAATGTCGCGGCAATTGCCAGCCTTGCTGGGCCACGAATTGCCGGGCCAGGTGGCCAAGGCCGGGCGCAATTGCGACCTGCATCCGCCACCGGCCTACATCGCCACCTTGTAAGCCGTAACCAGACAACAAAAACAATCGGACGCCTGCGAGCAGTCTGCTGGAGAGAATCGATGAGCCTTAATACGTTGGAGGCCGGCGTGCGCCCGGCCGCTGAACACGATGCCGAAAAAGCCTTGGTCAGCAAGGTCGCCTGGCGCCTGATGCCGCTGATCATGGTCTGCTACCTGTTCGCGTTTTTTGACCGCATCAACATCAGCTTCGCCAAGTTCCAGCTACAGGCCGACCTGAGCCTGAGTGACACCGCCTATGGTCTCGGCGCCGGGCTGTTTGTGGTGGGCTATGTGATCTTTGAAGTGCCGAGCAACATGATGCTGTACAAGGTCGGCGCCCGCCGCTGGATCGCTCGCATCATGATGTCGTGGGGGCTGGCGACGGCCGCTATGGTGTTCGTCACGGCCGAATGGCAGTTCTACGTGCTGCGTTTCATCATCGGTGCGATGGAGGCGGGGTTTGCTCCGGGGGTGCTGTATTACCTGACGTTGTGGTTCCCGCAGCACTACCGTGGGCGCATCACCTCGATGCTGTTCCTGGCGTCGGCGTTTGCCGGGCTGGTGGGCGCGCCGTTCTCCGGGCTGGTGCTGGAACACCTCGATGGCGTGCTGCAAATGCGCGGCTGGCATTGGTTGTTCTTGCTCGGTGGCTTGCCCTGTGTGGGCCTGGGGTTCCTGGTGCTCAAGCTGCTCAAGGACCGTATCGAGGACGCCCACTGGCTGACCTCGGCGGAGAAGACGTTGCTGGCCAGCCGCATTGCCGTGCATGAACCCCACAAGAGCGGTGGCTCGTTGCTGGCTGCATTGCGTATCCCAGGCTTCCTGATGCTGGGTTTTATCTACTTCCTGATCCAGGTGGCGTCCTACGGCCTGAACTTCTGGGCGCCGCAACTGATCCGCAGCGCCGGCACCCAGAGCCCGGTGATGATCGGCTTGCTGACGGCGATTCCCTACGTCTGCGGCGCCATCAGCATGGTGGTGATCGGACGCTTGTCCGACGCCACCGGCGAACGTCGCAAGTTCGTCAGCGGCCTGGTGGCGCTGGGGGCGGTGGGGTTCTTCTGTGCCGGGATCTTTGCCGATCACACCACGTTCCTGATCGTCGCCCTGAGCTTGCTGGGCGCCGGGATCATCGCTTCGATCCCGACGTTCTGGACGCTGCCGCCGAAGTTGTTGGCCGGTGCCGGCGCGGGCGCTGCTGGCGGGATCGCGGTGATCAACACGTTGGGCCAGTTCGGCGGCATCGTCAGCCCGGTGATGGTCGGCCGGATCAAGGACCTTACTGGCAGCACCACGCCGGCGCTGTATGTCATCGGCGTGTGTGCGTTGCTGGCGGCGGCGCTGTTGCTGTGGGGCTTGCCTCAGAAGCTGCGCACCCTCGACAAGCGCTGATCAGCCGGCGGTCACCAGCGAGCGGGTGGGTGCGGCACTGAATTGAATCAGGGCCACACCGCCAATCAACATCAGCGCCCCGATCAACCGGGGCGCGGTCAATTGGCGCTCCACCAGCCCGAACAAGCCAAAGTGGTCCAGCATCAACGAGGCGACGATTTGCCCGGCCATCGCCAGGGCGATAAACCCCGAGGCGCCGAGCTTGGGCATCAGGATCAACGCCAGCGAAATGAAGCACACGCCGAACGCGCCGCCGCTCCACATCCACAGCGGCGCCTTGGTGATAAAACCCAGGTTGGGCAGCGGCAGGCGCAGGGCCAGGATCACCGGCAGCAGCACGACGATGCTCACCAGCAGCGAGGCGAGGGTGGCCCACAGCGGATGCCCCAGGCCGCGTCCCAGGTTGGCGTTGATCGCGCTTTGAAACGGCACCACTGCCCCGGCAAACGCGGCCAACAGCAACAAACCTACCCAATGCAACGTCGTCATGATCAATATCCCAGAGGTTTTGCTGGACTCTAGGCTATTCGTCGCGCAAATTTAAATTCCAAGTTCTTATGCAGAACATGCAGCTGATGAATGATCTACGACGCATCGACCTTAACCTGCTGGTGATCCTTGACGCCTTGCTCAGCGAGCAACACGTGACCCGTGCCGCCGAGCGCCTGCACCTGAGCCAGCCGGCGGTGAGCCACGCGCTGGCGCGGTTGCGGGACTTGCTCGGAGACGCGTTGCTGGTGCGCCAGGGCAGTTCGCTGGTGCCCACTGCTCGTGCTCTGGAACTGGCCATGCCGCTGGCGGAAGCGCTGGCCCAGGTACAGGCGCTGCTGGAGCCCAATCGTTTTGATCCGGCGTCGGCCAAGCGCACCTTCCGGGTCGCCATGTCGGACTACAGTGCGGCGATTTTCTTGCCGGGGCTGGTGCGCACCTTGCGCCGGGAAGCGCCGGGGATTGATTTGCAGATTATCCAGGCCAGTCGCGAAGGCATGCTTGACGGTGTGCTCAATGGCGATATCGACCTGGCGGCCGGGGTGTTTCCCGACATGCCTGCCGAACTGCGCAGCACGCCGCTGTTTGAAGAGCATTACGTGTGCCTGGTGGACCGTGACAGCCTGCCGGCAAGCGGTGTACTCGACCTGCCCACCTATCTGGCGCGGCCCCACGTATTGCTGGAAATGCGTGGCAGCGGCACCCCGGAAATCGAACGGGCGCTGACGGCGATTCGTGAGCGCCGGCACGTGTCTATCAGCTTGCCTCATTGGGGTGTTGCGCCGCAGTTGATCCAGGGCACGGACCTGATTCTTACCGTGTCGTCTCGCGGGCTGCTGAACATTGATCACGAACAGTTGTTGGCGGTGCCGCCGCCGTTTCACATTCCGTCGTTTGCGTTTGTGCTGGCGTGGCATTCGCGGCGGGGTGGGGACGCGGCGTTGCAGTGGTTGAATGGGCAGGTGCAGGTTGTGATACAGGGTTGATCGGCGTTACCAACTGTTCGGTGGTTGGCGCCGTGTGTGAAATATTCGAAGAACCTGTAACCGTCCCTCGCGAATACGATATGGCACGAGATAGGGCCAGCGTGGCATCACCCACTCACGTGTACCAGGAACGCGTCCTTCTCGACCCATCGCCGGAAACTCAGCAACATGCTCAAGCCCCGTCCGGATGGCCTGAACAAACTCATAAGCCGCTTTGGGGTTTTCCTGGGCGATGAAAGCTGCTTCATCATCAAGATTTTTGAGTGCTGCCTTCAGCCACTCAACGCGCATTGGCACGCCATTTGTTTGCCACTGCGTCTACTTCGGCGGCAGTTGCAAAGTCACCCGCATCGGCTTCTTTCAACGCCTTTTGAATTTCCTCGATTTGCCATGCTTCACGCGTCAGGTATTCGCGTAACGCATCGACGGCGAGGAACGATTTGCTGCGCCCGGTGGCCTTGGCAAGGCTGGCGAGTGTTTCGGAGATGTCTTCAGGTAGACGTAATGACATGACCGACATAAGTGCCTCGATGTAGTGATGTGTAATACAACATACTACATTGTCACCGTTGCATCGTTGTGTCCCGTTCGTCAGGACTGCTCCTCAGTAAGCCCTGACGACCGTTCGTCGCACTAACAAGTTTTTTCTAAACCTTTACCGCCCTGAAAATTCAGATTCAGAGCGGGGCTCGTTTCCCTGCACCTGTTTATTACCTGGAGGAACCCATCATGAGCCGCATGGCTATCCGGTTACGCACCGCCAGTTTCGCGATGCTGCTGGGCCTCGGCGCCAGCAATGCTTTCGCCCAGTCGCCTGCCGATTTCATCGAGCAGGCTTCGGCCAAGGGCATGGCCGATATCGAGACCAGCCGCATGGCACACGCCAAGACTTCGTCCCAGGAGATCAAGGACTACACCATCGAAGTCATCAATGAACGCACCCTGGCCAATCAGCACCTGGCGGCCATCGCCAAGAAGCTCGATTTGCCAGTGGCCCCACGGGACAAGATTGTCGACAAGGCCGAATCGCTGATGCCCGAGCTCAAGGACGGCGACTCCTTTGACGCCGCCTACACCGCCCAGCAGATCAAGGCCAATGAAGACGCGATCGCCTTGTTCAAGCAGGAGGGCGCCGAGTCGGATATCCCGGAAATAAAGGCTTTGGTGGATGAGACCTTGCCCAAGTTGGAAGAGCGCTTGGAGAAAGCCCGGGCGCTGGCGTCGACGTACGGTAAGGGTCACCAGGGCGACGGTTGATTGCCTTGAGTACCCCATGAAAAACGGTGGCTGGAGTGATCCAGCCGCCGTTTTTTTATGCCTGGTTCAGGTCCGTCTTGGACCGGCCATTGTCATCCGTTGTTTCGGTAACCAGCGTCGTCACAGTGATGGTTTCACTGTCGCCGATGGTCTTGTATTCCTTGCGCAGTTTCTCCAGTTCCTTGCGGTCCAGGCCGTCCAGGCTCAATACGGCGTTTTGTGCATCTTTGGTGGCGCGCAGCAACTCGTCAATCTTGATATGCAAAATGTCGTTGTCGCGGTTTTGCGTGTTCTGGATCAGGAACACCATCAGGAAGGTGATGATGGTGGTGGAGGTGTTGATGATCAGCTGCCACGTGTCGTTGTAGTGGAAATAAGGCCCGCTCAGACTCCACAGGAGGATCAATCCCACCGCCGCGTAGAACGTGCGGGCGCTGCCTGCCCAGCGGGACAGGGATTGTGAGATGGCGGAGAATTTCATGACCGTTTTCCTATAAGGGTGGGTGATGAAAATACTGACCGCAGGCGCGCTCTGAAATTTCTTTTTACAATTGAGGATCTGAACAAAGTTGTACGTTTTCCTGCTGGGGGTCAGCCGTGATCCTCCAGCGCCAGCAGATACTGCTTGGCCTCAAGCCCGCCGGCGAACCCGGTCAAGCCACCCGACGCACCAATCACCCGATGGCACGGCGCAACAATCGAAATCGGATTGCGCCCGTTGGCGGCGCCGACGGCACGCACGGCCTTGGGGTTGCCTATCTGCGCAGCGATCTGGCTGTAGCTGCGGGTCTCTCCGAACGGGATGGTCAACAGCGCCTGCCAGACTTTCTTCTGGAAGTCGGTGCCGGCGAAGTCCAGTTCCAGCTCGAAACGATTGCGGGCACCGGCGAAGTACTCCTTCAACTGTCGCTCGGTCTCCAGCAGTACCGGGCTGTTGCTGGCTTCTTGCAGGGCACCCAGGCGAACGCGATTGGGCCGCTCTTTTTCCCAGAGGATGGCGGTGAGTTTTCCGTCACGGGCCACGAGGGTCAGTTGGCCGACGGGGGAGGGCATGTATTTGTATTCGTAGGACATGGTCGGGCTCCTTGAGTGGGTATGGCTCTACTGTAGATGGGCCGGCCCAGGGTGGAACTACGTTTCTTGCGGTCGAATTCGCGAACGACTTAGAAGTTCCAGTAAACCCAATCGGCGTAATACGGATACCAATAAAACCACGAGAACCAGTACAGCGCCTTGAGTACCGATGCCGTGCCAATGACAAAAAATGAAGCGATGTTGAGCAGCGTGATGATCACGGCAAATACGGTTACACGCCGACTGGCATGCAGTTGGGCAAACCGGGCGCCATAAACGGAGGCGGTGATGGACGCCAGCACCAACACGAGTCCCAGCGCAAAGGGCAGCCTGAGGAACGAGAGCAGCAGAGGAGCGATCAGCACCCAGCCCAGTACCTTGCGCAGTACGGGGCTGGGCGTGCGGTGTGAGGGAGGGAGCATTGCGCGGTTCCTTGAAGTGCTGTTACCGGTCTTGTTGCAATACCTTGAGGGCAGCAGACGCAAGAAAGCCCGAACGGCTTTTTTCTTCCGGATGATGCAGGACGTATTCGTCAATGCGGTTCAGCAGATAGCCGGGCAACGTGATATTGAGTTTCTGTGCCTTGCCCAGGTACTTGGTCACATCAATATCCACCACCGCCCACGTGCAGCCGGCATATTGCGGGTTGGCGGCATGGAGGGTGACTTTCTGTGCTGTAGGAATGGGCGCACCGTCTTCTGCGAGGATCTCGAAGTGGCCTTCGATCGCTTCGCGGGCCATGGCCATGGCGTCGTCCAGATCATCTCCAGCTGAGAAGCAACCGGGAATGTCCGGGACTTCCACACCCCAGGCATGGTCCTCGTCACCGGTTGAAATTGCGATTGGGTACAGCATGTTTGTTGTCCTCCACGAACGTGTTAGCTGAGCAGAGCTTGTTTCAAAATGCTCTTTGCGGTCTTGTCCAGCAGGTCTTTTTTAGGATGGGGAATCGTCACGAGCCCCGGCTTTGTGGGGTGCTTGAAATGATGATGGCTGCCTCTGATTCGCACCAGATACCAGCCATCCGCAACGATGTGACCTATCAAATATCGGCTGTCCACAGCACCTCCTTGTGGTGTGTGTTGGTGGAGACTATAACCACTGAAAATAAATTATCAACACTCTACCTACCAGCGGTCGATGACCGGTGTTTCTGTAGGGCGCGTATGTAGTGTATGAGCGCATGGGGACGGTGCCCGACGGAGGTATTGCGAGGTTTTTCGAGAGAACAATCAGGCTTTCTGACGAGCCTGCAGCAACTCATCAATTACCGTGAGAAATGCCGTGACCATCAAGCTGCTTGCGCCGCTGCGCGTAAGAACGAGCAGCCGTGCATACGCTTCCGCGTCCACCAACGGCCGATACGTCACGCCCTTGTTCATCAAACTCTGCGTACATTCCGGCACCAGCGCCACACCTTGTCCCGCCGCCACCAGTGCAATGATCGAGGTAATTTGCCGTCCCGACGGCCCGGCCCTTAGTGGCAAACCTTTGTGCCGATAAAGCTGCTCAATGGACTGGTTAAGCCCCGAGCCATAATCGGCTGGGAACAGAATTAACGGGTACCCACTCAACTGCGCCAGGCTGACCTCGGCCTGGTTGGCCAACGGGCTGTCGCTGGACACCGCCGCCACCAGCCGCTCCTCACCCAACGACAACGCTTGCACCTCAGTCTGACCGTCCTGGGGCAGTAACCGGCTCAAGCCGATATCCAGGCGGCCATCAGCCACCTGTGCGCCCAGGCTGCCGGAGGCGCATTCCACCAGCGTCAGTTGCACATCGGGAAAGCGTTGGGCGAAGGCTTGAATCGCCTGGCTGAACAAGTCCGACAGGGCTATCGAACTGACGTAACCCAGCGCCAGTTGCCCGGCGGCACCCGCCGCCAGTTTGCCCGCGATGACTTCAGCGAGGTCGACCTGCTCCAGCACCGCCCGTGCGTAGGGCAGGAACGCGCGCCCCTGGGGAGTGAGCGAAACCGTGCGACTGGTGCGGTCGAACAGGCGAAATCCCAGCTCAGTCTCCAGCGCGGAAATCTGCCGGGTCAACGGCGGCTGGGCCAGGTGCAGGCGAATGGCCGCTCGGCCGAAGTGCAATTCTTCGGCGACGGTCAGAAAGTAACGCAGCTTGCGTAGGTCGAGCATCCTGGCCCCAGGGTATTGATCGGTTCAAAATCGGTATTGGTCTCGGGTGTGCGGGTCATTCTATAAAGGCCTCAGATAATAAAACGAGAGGTTTCATGAAACCGCGCCTGCATTGTGCCCGTCTTGCCCTGTTCCTGTGTGGCTGCGCGGCGTTTCTCAACCTCTACGCCACCCAGAGCATTTTGCAGACCCTTGCCGCCAACTTTGAAGTGAGCGCCAGGGCGGCCGGTTGGAGCATTACCGTCACCACCTTGGCGGTAGCGCTGACCGCGCCCTTTGTCAGCCGCCTGACCGGGCGTTTTGAGCAACGCACGGTGATCTCGGCGGCCGCGCTGTTGCTGGCGTTGCCGGCGCTGATGACTGCCTATGCCAGCAGCTTTGCCGAACTGCTGGTGTGGCGCTTTATCGAAGGCATGCTGATCCCCGTGGTGTTCGCCACCAGCGTGGCCTACATCGGTGATCGCTGGCGCGGCGGCACCGTCACCGAAGTCACCAGCCTCTACGTGGCCGGCACCGTGCTCGGCGGGTTTGCCGGGCGCTTCGTCACCGGTGTGATGACCGAGTACGTCGGCTGGCGTGAAGCCTTCGAGCTGTTGGCAGTGTTGAGCCTGATGGTGGGCGGGTTTATCCAGTTCCTGCTGCCGGGCAATCCACCCCGAATTGCGCGACCTTCAACCACCTGGGCCGATGTGCTCGGCACGCCGTTGCTGGCAGCCTACGCCGTAGGATTTTGCGTGCTGTTCTCCCAAGTGGCGACGTTTACCTACGCTGGCCTTTACCTCAGCCAGGCCCCGTTCGACCTTGGCCCGGCGGCGCTGGGCACGATCTACATGGTGTTCCTGCTGGCCCTGGTAGTCATTCCCGTTGCCGGGCGCCTGAGCAAATCCCGCCCGCAATCCGAACTGCTGACGGCGGCTGCGGTGCTTGGCGTTTGTGGCTCGGGCCTGACCTTGCTGCCATCCCTGTGGTGCATCGTATGGGGCCTGGCCCTCAGCTCTACGGGCGTGTTCCTCGCCCAGGCCGCCGCCAGCGCCTTCACCACCGCCACCGCCCGCCACAACAAGGCCGGCGCCGTGGGCCTGTACCTCACCTGCTATTACCTGGGCGGCAGCTTCGGCGCCATCGTCCCGGCGCTGATCTGGGGGCGTTGGGGTTGGGTGGGGTGTGTGGCGCTGATCATCGGTTTCCAGCTACTGTCGTTGCTGATCGCCCTGGCGGGCTGGAAGCCCCTCCAACCTGAACTGAGCAAGACCTCATGAACGATGCCGTTGCCCTGCCGGTACCCGAGACTTCCGCCCGTCGCCGCTCGTTGATCGCCGGCTGCAGCGCCCACGCGATTCACGATGGCCTGACCGATGTGATCTACGTGCTGCTGCCGATCTGGCAAGCGCAGTTCGGCATGACCTACGCCCAGGTCGGCCTGCTGCGCGGTGCCTATTCCGGGATGATGGCGGTGTTTCAGTTGATGGCCAGTCGTGCCGCCAAACGCTGGGGACGCACGCCGATGCTGGTGGGCGGCACGGCGCTTGCCGGTGTTGCTTATCTGTTGGTGGGACAGGCGACCGGGTTGGGCATGTTGTTGCTGGCGCTGCTGTTGGGCGGGCTGGGGGCGAGTACCCAGCATCCGCTGGCTTCTTCGATGATCACCGACACCTACGAGAACGGTGGTGGGGTCAAGGAAGCGCTGTCTCAATACAACTTCTCCGGAGACATTGGCAAAACCCTGGTTCCCGGGCTGGTCGGCCTGTTGCTGACCGTCATCAGCTGGCGCGCGAGCGTCACGCTTCTTGGAATGCTGGGATTGGCCGCGGCGGGGTTGCTGTGGTGGCTGATCCCAACGCAGGCAGCGGCGTCTGCTTCCGGCAAAACCGCCAAGACCTTGATCGGAAGTGGCTCGGTCAGCGGTCTGCGTGCGCTGATCGTCACGGGCACACTCGACAGTGCCGTGCGGATGGGCTTTCTCACGTTTCTGCCCTTTCTTCTGAAAGCTAAAGGCGCCGGCACTGCGGGCATCGGTCTCGCGCTGACCATGCTGTTTATCGGCGGCGCCTTCGGCAAATTGCTCTGCGGCTACCTCGGCGCACGCATCGGCATGATGAAAACCGTGTGGCTGACGGAAACCGTCACGGCGCTGTTGATCGTCGCGGCGGTGTACCTGCCGTTGAGCGGGTTGATGGTGATATTGCCGGTGTTGGGGCTGGCGTTGAATGGCACCTCTTCGGTGCTGTACGGCGCGGTGCCGGATCTCGCTGGCGCAGGTAAACGAGAGCAGGCGTTTGCCGTGTTCTACACCGGCACCATCGGAGGTGGCGCGTTGGCGCCGGTTCTGTTTGGCGGGCTGGGGGACTTGATGGGCGTGCCGGTGGCGGTGATGGTGCTGGCGGGGATGTTGTTGCTGACGTTGCCGTTGGCGTGGGTGGTGCAGCGGGGCTGCTCACTCAAATAATCGAATGATTGGCGACATGCCCCGGCTGTGCTTGCAGATCGATACCCAGTGCGTGAAGCACCTTGAGTACCGTTTCGAAGCGGGGCTTTGCTCCAGGGGCAAATGCCTTGTACAGACTCTCACGGCCCATGCCGGTATCGGTCGCGACCCGCGCCATCCCGCGAGCTTTGGCCACGTACCCGACGGCCCTGAGGAACTCCTCGTTATCGCCGTCGGCCAGAACTTGAGAAAGGTATTCGCTGATGGCTTCATCACTGTCGAGCAGTGCCGCCATATCAAATGTCGTCAGTGTTTGGCTCATGATCAAACTTCCTTTGCCAGTTTTTTTGCTCGCCGGATGTCGGCGTCTTGTGAGGATTTGTCGCCACCGGCCAGCAAGACGATGACGGTTCTTCCTCGCTGCGTGAAATACACTCGATAACCTAGACCGATATCTACGCGCATTTCCGAGACACCATTGCCTACCGTCTTTATATCGCCCAGATTGCCAGCAGATGCGCGATCGATGCGCCGGGCGATGGCGATTTTTGCGCGTAAATCACGTATTGCTGAATGCCAGGTAATGAAGGTCTGCGTTTGCTGGACATGATAGTTCACGGGTTCTCACTGTATCCATATGGATACAGGCTGGCAATAGGCATGAGCACGTGCGCGCGGCGCGGTTAGGCGCAGGAGAATGATGTGAGTAAGGCTAAGGATTCAAATGGCCTCTTGTTGCGAGCGATTGCAGTGTCGAAGTCTCTTGCAGTTGCTGGCGCCTAATCCATCAAGGATGCGATCCGCTGCGCATCCTCCGGCGTCGCCGGGTTGTACACCACCATATTCAGATCCTTGCGCCCATCGACCGCAAACACTGAATACTCAAATTCGATCGGCCCCAACACCGAATGGCGTATCCGCTTGATGCGATCACCATGGGCGCCCTGAACATCGTTTTCGCTCCACATCGCCTTAAATTCAGGGCTGCGTCGACACAGTTCATCCACCAGCGGCTGCACCTGCTCCGCCGCGCCTGAGCGCGCCGTATCAATCCTGAAAGCCCCCAACACAAACCGTGCCACGCTTTCCCAGTCGTATTGGGCCGCGCGGGATTTGGGATCAAGGAACATGAACCGCAGGATATTTCGCTGTTCCGGCGCCTGGGATCCGTAGTCCATCAACATCACCGTCGCCGCCTGGTTCCAGGCCACCACATCCCAGGTCGCCGTACGCAGGATCGCGGCGCTGGGGTTCAAGGCATCCAGTACCCGTTGCAGGCGTGGCGTCACCGTTTCGTTTTGCTGATAGCGCACTTCGGGTGGGCGTCCGAAGGCCAGCAGGAACAGATGCTCGCGTTCGATATCGGTCAACATCAGCGCATGGGCAATCCGCTCCAGCACTTCCAC
Source organism: Pseudomonas sp. C6002 (assembly GCF_013385805.1). Taxonomy (NCBI): domain Bacteria; kingdom Pseudomonadati; phylum Pseudomonadota; class Gammaproteobacteria; order Pseudomonadales; family Pseudomonadaceae; genus Pseudomonas; species Pseudomonas sp. C6002. The sequence continues at coordinate 18,851 of NZ_JACAPH010000018.1, forward strand.
CGACGGCGCGCCGCCACGGCCCTGTTCGAGCCAGGTGTACCAGGTAGGGCTGATGTTCGCGCGTTGGGCCACCTCTTCGCGACGCAAACCTGGCGTACGCCGTCGTGCCGATGAGAAGCCGAATGCCGCCGGATCAAGCCGGGTACGTCGGTCTTTCAGATAGCTGCCCAACTGGTTTGCGCTCATAGCCTGTTAGCCTCTATACCCTGATAACTTCACTACTTTACCCGTATAGGGCAGGCGCACAGATTAGTCTCTGAATACACACGGAGATACGGTTCATGCGCATATTTATAACGGGTGCCAGCGGATTTATCGGGTCGGCTGTCGTCAAGGAACTGATCGCGGCGGGCCATCAGGTGCTGGGGTTGTGCCGCTCGGATGACAAGGTGGCAGCGCTGGAGGCCGCCGGGGCTCAGGTACATCGTGGGTCGCTTGAGGACCTGGGAAGCCTCAAGTCTGGTGTTGCCCAGGCGGATGGCGTGATTCACCTGGCGTTCAATCACGACTTCTCGAAATTCGTCGCGAACTGCGAGGACGACCGCCGGGTTATCCAGGTGCTGGGAGAGGCACTTGCCGGGTCGGATCGACCGCTGATCATTACCTCCGGTGTCGGAATTGCGAGCACCGTGCCGGGGCAGTTGGCGACGGAGGATGGTGCGGTGGTTACCTCAGCGCAGATTCCTCGTGCAGCGTCGGAAGAAGCAGCTAACGCTGTAGCCGCGACGGGGGTGAATGTGTCGGTGATGCGTTTGCCTCAAGTACACGACACCGTCAGGCAGGGGCTGGTTAGCCCGGTGATCGAGTTGTATCGCGAGAAGGGCGTTTGCGCTTACATCGCCGACGGGAAAAACCGTTGGCCGGCGGCACATATTCTGGATGTGGCTCGGCTCTACAGGCTGGCGATTGAAAAGGCCGAGCCGGGCACGAGGTATCACGCGGTGGCGGAGGAGGGTGTGTCGCAAAGGGAGATTGCCGAGGTGTTGGGGACGCGGCTAGGGTTGCCGGTTAAATCCATTTCGGCGCAAGAGGCTCAGGGGTTTTTTGGTTGGTTGGCAAGGTTTACCGCTCACGATATGCCTGCATCCAGTGCGATCACGCGCAAGAAGTTGGGATGGGAACCGGTGGGGCCGGGGTTGCTTGCGGATCTTGCGCAGTTGGAGGGCTTTTAAGGTCGAATTGCTGGAGGGCAGATTACTAATGTTTTCGAGAACGGGTTTGTTTCATTAGTCGTTGTTTCTCCAGCATTCCAACGTCAAGGAATAGCGCTTCGGCTGCTTGCTGCGTCTGAGACCGCCTGCAAGACGATGAAGCTTTTTACCTCGGCAAATACGTCCAACGTCGCTTCCCAGAGACTCATCGCCAAGGCTGGTTTTTTCCAAGCGGGGTTATCGAGAACCCGTATGAGGATGATCCGGAGCTGGTTTATTTCAAACGTATTCGGTGAATGAGACGGGCCGTTTGATCATTGTGAAACACCACGCTTGAGGCCTGGCTTAGTGTTTGCCGGAGTTGTGTGCTCCTAACACACGATGCAACTCCCCCGCGACAGCAAGCAGTTGCTGTTCCAAGGCTTCCACATCGGATGCGTTGATCCTGTCATTGATGACAGGCAAGGTTTTCGCCCGCTTTTTCGGGGCGGTTACTAGGTTATGTGCATCCTGGGAGACCAGAGCCTGGCGCAGAATGTTATTGATCACCGTCTGATAGCCCGTACCGGCGTTTTCGGCGCATGTGCGTGCTGCATCGATCACGACGTCATCCAGCATGATGGTGATGCGTGTCTTGCCTTTGTTGCCTGCAATAGCACCGCGCTTCCCTGAGCTGAAATCGTATTCGTCTTTCATGGTTCAAACCTCCAGATACTGGCGTCGTTCACTTTTGGATGCGAGCCTTGCACTGATGATGCGTACGAAATTCGGATCACGGTAGGTGTAGGCCACCACCAATATTCGATCCTTTGCATCTTTGCCCACGACTACCCAGCGTTCTTCATCGTGGTCGCGGTCTTCTATCATCAATGCTTTAGCGTCGTGAAATACCGGTTCAGCATCGGCCAGGCTTACACCTCTGTGCTTTAGCTGATTCAGTGTGTTCTTGGTGTAGTCATACTGGATTCTAAAGGTTTTCATTATGCATATTTTATATGTATAAAAAAGCGATTGATTGGGGGATGGATCTTGAGGGAAGGGATGACGGATTTCCGTCGGTCGACGCTGATGCGCCCGGTATGAGGGGGATGCTTAGTGTGTAGGGAAGGTGAGGAACCAAGGGGGGATTGTTGAGCGCAGCTATCTGGAAGAGAGATCTTGCGGCTTTGCCTACACAGCCATCAGAATCGTCCCGGTTGTACGCCTTGGGCGACGTCTTTAAGGTTCGTCAGCCGCTGCCCATCAGCGGTCGGGTTTAGTAGCCCGATTTGATCAACGGCGTATGGCTGTGCCATTTTTCAGACGTTTGAATGTCTGGTCTTTATGGTGGCTGTACGCGGGGCGCCTTTGGGCGCGCCGGTTTCGTTGATCAACCGGTCTACTAACCCGCGTATAGCCGCCACCCTTTGTTTAGTATCTCCGGAAGGTGGTCCTAACCGAGGATCAACAGATGTGTACTGGCTCGTATAACTCACCCACATTGATTCGACGCCCCCAATCGCTGTCGGATTGCTGGCGTTGCAGTTGGCGCTTTGACGAATGATCGGTGACGGTGATGCACGCATTTAAAGTGTTTGGCGCTGGATTTAGCGTGGTGTCGGTCTTGGCCATCGGAGTGATTTTTAACGGTGGAAATGCCTTTGCCCTGGATGCCACAAAAACCCCAGGCGACAACCTGCCCAACCTGAGCCGTGCGTACGTTCTTCAGGATTTCAATGCGCAAGGTCAGCCAGAAGAAATAGCGCTAGGCGAAAATCTTCAGAACGCCTATTTCTACACAAACTGTTATCGCTCATCGGGATGCCATCAAGGTGTGCCGGAAGGAGCGCTGGTATTCAACACACCCTCGGGTTTTAACGCGACGCCCAACAGTCACTATCCCCGGGTTGAACTGCGGGCAAAAAGAGAGTTCACCGCAGGTGATGTGTTTGATAACACCCAGTCCGGCGAGCTTTATGTGGTGCAAAATCCAAGCACAAAATCGATCATATTTGCCCAGATACATGGCGACAAGGCGGGAGGTTCGGAGCTGCTGAAGCTTCGCTGGGAAGGTGGCTCGATCATCGCCGGGACCAAAACGCGCTATGGGCAGAAGGAGCAACGGACAGTATTGCTGAAGGGGCTCGAGCTTAACGACAAGCTGAATTACAAGATTGAGGTCAAGGGCTCCGAGGGTGGCATGGTGCTGCTAATTTCGGCTGCGGCGAATGGCAGGCAGGCCAGCCGGGAATTCGATATTTCGCCATCGGGTTGGCAGGGCATCAATCTGTATTTCAAGGCCGGGAATTACAACCAGACCGCTGAGCAGGACGGCGGGGCAGCTATTGTTGCGTACACCTCCCTGGATGTGGGTTACCAGTAGCAGTGTGCGCCGGTTCAGAGACTCCCCGGCCCAGCAACCTGCGTACAGTTTCACCCTATCTGCGTAGTACTGCGTCAGTAATGCCGAGTAAAAAGATTCGTTCCCCCTCTCCCCATTAGCGTCCGACGTCGTTGTAAGACACTTCTCGTTGTTCGCGCCTCCATTGAAGTTCTCCACGGTGATTGCCTATGTTTGATGGCATCAAACCAAGGAGGAATGACCATGCCTCGAAGTGCCTTAGCAGAAGATGGATATCTGCATTACATGCCTCGTGTGAGCCAGACTCATTGCGTCGAAGAGCTCGCAGAATTACGTCGAGAGTTTGAACAGTTGGAGCCGGATGAGTACGCCCCGCCTGGAGTAAACAGGTTTCGACGGTATGGCAACGGAGTCATTCTTCCCTGGCAAGACACGCATGAAGGCCACTGGTTGCCAATCGTCAAAGATGGGGCAGGCCACGGACGCGCAGGTTACGACCAAGGCGGTAACAATCCGGATCACGCAAATATTCGCTACTTTCACGCGTTGAGTGATGCGGTAAAAAACAATCGCGTACTACTCGACCTGATCGATGAAGATTTTTCCCTGACGTTCTGGCAGCATCCTGGCCAGCCCCTTCCTATCTATTTTGGGGTGCATTTTGTAAAACTCACGTCCGCGAGTTCGGATCAGCCAGGTATAAGCTCACCGAACTTTTTTCACCAGGATGGAGAGCCCTTCACGTTTGCGCACTTGATCTACCGTTCTTCGAACATGACGGGTGGCATCAATTTTATTGGGCATCCGGAAATTCGAAACATGCTGTTTGAGGACGCGCGGTCAAGTCAGATTTGGGCGGAGTTTACCCTTTCGGAGCCTCTCGATAGTTTTGCCGTTCATGATCCGAAGGTTTCGCACTATATAAGCCCGATCAAGAAACTTGACGACGCCTCTCCCGGAGTCTGTGAGCGCTGTATTGTTTTGGTTGATTTCTCGCCAACCATTCAGAGGATATGACGGTGCAGGCGTTGAGCTCGGTATTGCCCATCTTGATTGCGTTGGGAATAGGCTATCTATCGAGCAAACTCTTGCTCCCGGATAAAGTTGTTGCCCGATTGGTCAGTCTGATCAGCCCTTTGGTTTGGGGGCTACTTTTTCTGATAGGCACTGAGTTCGGCGAAGTGGTTTCTTCGCTGGATGCGGTTGGCTATGTGCTCAAGACATCTTCGCTTGTCGCGGTCGCAACAACAGTGGTGCCTTGCATGCTGCTGCTGGGCTTGGCGGCTTTGAGAGGGGCTGGACGAGAACCAGGCAGGGTTGCCAGTTTCGATATGCATGGCGCTGCTGCTCCTCTGAAAGAGTGCTTTATTGCGCTGCTGATGGTGGCCTTGGGCGTGTTGTTCACATATGCAGAATCAACCGTTGCAAGCTTGTGGCTTCCGCCCAGCAACGTGATGTTAATGGTACTGATCTTCTTGGTGGGACTCGACTTGTCGAGCATCAAGTTAGGTCGTGACTGGATCTCATGGGGCGTTCTATGCGTTCCGATTGCCGTGGTCATTGGCTCAATATTGGGAGCCTATGCGGTTCATTTCATCACTGGCGAAGATATCCGTTTGCTCCTGGCACTCTCGACGGGATTTGGATGGTTCACGCTATCCAGCGTCCTGGTCGGAGGGCTGTCCGGAGAAGTTCATGGCGCTACGGCATTGCTCGCAGACCTGGGGCGCGAACTGATCGCGATCGCTTTACTGTACCTGGTCGGTGGCTTCCACCCAAGGGTCGGTATCGCCGCCGCTGGGGCAACCGCTCTGGACTCGACGTTACCGATCGTGCGCCAAACCTGCCACTGCGACACGCTGCCTACCGCTCTCATGAGTGGTTTGATTCTGACGGTGTTAGCGCCCTTTTTTATAACCTTCTTTCTGACCGCATGACGTGACCTCTTACTGGAGGAAATCATGACTCCACGATTTTCAGGAGAAAAACCGAGTCTGCAACCATCAGCATTTAAAAGTCTCACGCTCGGCCCGATGCTTGCCGCGTTTGAACAGCTGCTGATGTGTATCAAAACTCAGCCCAAGGCGTTGATCCCGGTGGCTATGTTCCTGTCGCTGGCGGGGCCCGTCCGGGCGGAGCCAACGATTATGGAAAATGTGCGTGGTTATACCGTGAGTGGAGGCGGTCTGATGCGTTTTGATGCGTTGGCCTTTGATGCGTCGGGCAAAGTGATTTGCGTCGGTATGGCGGCCGATCTTGCTGGCAAGCATGCATTGGCGACGCGCATCGATGGTAAGGGTGCGTCCCTCTTGCCTGGGTTGACCGATGCGCACGGCCATATCAAATGGCTTGGAGAGTCCCTTCGAAGCATTGCTTTACGGGGCTCTCCAACACTGGTTGATACGCAGGAGAGGCTTCGGGTATTCGCTGCAGCGCGCCCCGGCGCCCGTTGGCTGACCGGCTCAGGCTGGAACCACGTTACCTGGAAGTTGGGGCGGTTTCCGACGGCTGCCGAAATTGATAAGGTCGTTGTCGATCGACCAGTGTGGCTAATCGGGTGGATGCCCATGCCGGATGGGCTAATACCAAGGCGATGCAACTGGCGGGTATTACTAAGGACACGCCTGATCCGAAAGGCGGACGTATCGAACGGGATGCAGAAGGTAACCCGACAGGTGTATTTATCGACGCCGCTATGGGGCTGGTCGCGGATATTATTCCGCTGCCTGACGAGCAGGAGCGAGAGGTCGCGTTGCAGGCTGCATTGGAGCATCTCAATGCACAAGGCCTGACATCTGTGCACGATGCAGGTGCTGATAGGCAGATGATCAAGACGATGCGCGGTTTTGCCGATCGCGGCCGGCTTCCGTTACGTGTCTACTCGATGATCAACGGTGCGGGGGATGATTTCGCGGTGTTGTCCCAGGACGGCCCTTTGATCGGCTACGGCGATGATCGTCTTACCATTCGTAGCGTCAAGCTTTATGCCGATGGCGCTTTGGGAAGCCGTGGTGCGGCGCTGTTTGAGCCATACACCGACGACCCAACCAACAAGGGGTTGCTTTTTGAAAGCCGGCAGGAGATGAAGCACAAGATTGAGTCGGTACTGAAAGCCGGCTTTCAAGCTAATGTGCATGGCATCGGTGATGCTGCCATCAAGCAGGTCATGGATAGCTTTGAACAGACCTACGCCACAGTCGGTGGGCGCGCCTTGCGTAACAGGATCGAGCATGCGCAGGTGGTTGATGTGGCGCAGATACCGCGCTTTATCGATCTAGGGCTGATTGCATCGATGCAGCCTACACATGCTACCAGCGACATGAATATGGCTGAGGACAGGGTGGGTGTCGAACGGATCAAGGGGGCTTATGCCTGGCGCACTCTGCTTAACCAGGGAACGAAAATTGCGGCAGGGTCAGACTTCCCAGTCGAATCTGCCAATCCGTTCTACGGCATACATGCTGCCGTGACTCGCTCGGATCATGAGGGCAACCCCTTGGCTGGATGGCACCCTGAGCAGGCCATGACCCTCTTCGAGGCTTTCCGTGCATTTACGCTGGATGCAGCTTATGCAGCCCATCAAGAAGCTACCCAAGGCAGCATTGAGCCCGGAAAGTGGGCCGATTTTATCTTGGTTGATCAGGACATTTTTGCCGTCAGCCCGGCAGACATCTGGAGGACACGCGTCCTGCAGACTTGGGTTGGCGGGAAGAAGGTCTATCAGGCGATTGAATGAGCCCGGTTCGACCGTTTAATTTCCAAATCCCACCCATAAAAAAACCGGTCACCAAGGACCGGTTTTTTTACACATCCCCCGTCAAAACCAGCCTGACGCAGGAGCAAAATCTGAGTGGAGCGGGTAGAGGGAATCGAACCCTCATCTAAAGCTTGGGAAGCTTTCGTTCTACCACTAAACTATACCCGCTCAGAGCGGCTGACTTTGTACCAGATGTGCTCGCGGATTTGAAGTTTTTCTTCGAAAATTCTGTGTTTTACGTGCCAACGGTCGATCGTGGGCAGGCGGCCCCCCTGGGAAATCCGGCCCGCCCACAACCCCACCGCTCATACGGCAAACGCATGCTGTGGCTGTGACGCGTGGTACCGCAACCGGCTTGGCTGCTGCTCCGGTCTCAAAAAGCCCATCAACGCCTCCCGGCTATCCCGGCACGCGGCCTTGTGCTCCATATCCAGAAAGTGCCCGGTTGCCTGAATCGTGCCGAAGCTGCTTTTCGCAATATGTTGCCCAAACAGCTTGGCATCCTGGGCACTGGTGTACTCGTCCCATTCGCCGTTCAAGAACAACACCGGTATATCAATCTGCTTAGCGGCCTTGAGGTAGCACAGCCGGTCGCTGTTGAGCACGTGGCTGATGTGAAAGTGCATCTGCCCATACTCGTGCTCGGCCAGGCTGCTCACGTGTTTGTGATTGAAGCGTTTGAACAGCGACGGCAGGTGTTTGCCGATGGTGCTGTTGACCAGGTGGCCCACGCGGTCGCGGTCGAGGTTGCCGAGGTAGTCGACACCGCGCTCCAGGTAGTCGCGCATCGGGGCGTTGATCACCGGGGAGAACGAGCTGATCACGGCCTTTTCCACACGGCGCGGGCGGTGGGCGAGGGCGACGAGGGTCGCGGCGCCGCCCCAGGAAAAGGACAGCACGTGTTCGGCGGCGAAGTGGTCGATGAGTTCCAGAAGGATCTGGCCCTCGACTTCTTTCGTCAGCATATGCTCGTGGCGGTTGTGGATTTTGGAGCGGCCAGCGTAGGGCTGGTCATACAAAACCACGTTGAACGTCGGGTGCAGGCTTTTCACGGTCTGGGCGAAAGACGCAGTGGTGGCCATTGAGCCGTTGACCAGGATGATGGTCTTGGCTGCTGCGTCCGCGCGATAGAACTCCGTGTAAACCCGATACTGACCCTGTATATCCAGCACAGCGATTTCTGGCCTCATGTCGTAAGACTCCTGGCAAGCGGGTAATGCGCGCAGATCACTCTGCACGAGCTTTGTGACAGGTAGGCATACGCCTGGAAGTGAGGGCCCATGTCGATCCGGTACTGGCTGGCCGACGGGTGTTGTTATGGCGGGCAATTTGCCGTGAGAGGCCCGCAGGTCAAGCGTGCGGACGGGCAAAGTGTTTCTTGTAGGTAGGGGTGACTCGCCAGTCAGATTGCGGCTGGCTGGGTAGATTCAAGCATCAGGGATGCCAGTTCGCCAGTCGATGGCGTGGGTTTTTGCCATCATCGGCTGAACGGTCATCAGACCTGTTGGATTTCAGCCTCTGTAAGCGCCCGGTAATGGCCTGGCGCAAGGGCTGCGTCCAACTCCAGCGGTCCCATGCGTTCGCGGTGCAGGCGTATCACTTTGTTGTCGAAGTGCCCGAACATGCGCTTCACCTGGTGATAACGCCCTTCAATGATGCTCAGGCGCGCCGTTCTGGGGCCCAATAGTTCCAGTTCCGCCGGTTGGGTGGTGAGGTCTTCAAAGGCGAAGTACAGGCCGGCGGCGAAAGTGGCCGCGTATTGCGGGTCGATGTCCTGCTCGGTCTCGACGTAGTAGACCTTGGGCAGTTTGGTTTGCGGCTGGGTCAGGCGGCGCGACCACTGGCCGTCGTTGGTGATCAGCATCAGGCCGGTGGTGTTGAAATCCAGACGACCGGCGATGTGCAGCTCGTGCTTGTCCGGTTCATCCAGCAGGTCGAGCACCGTGGGGTGTTGCGGGTCGGACGTGGCGCTGACGCAGCCCTGGGGTTTGTGCAGCATGAAGTAACGCGCGGGTTTGCCGGCTTGCAGCACTTCGTCATCCAGCAACACACGGCTGAACTCGCTTACCGGGTGGTGCGGATCGCTGATGGCCTGGCCGTCGACGCTGATCCGCCGCTCCACCAGCAACAGGCGAACCTGTTTACGGTTGAAACGGGGCAGGTTGCTGAGGAAACGATCTACGCGCATTACGACCGCTCGTTGCCGCGCAGTTGTTCGTCCACCTGGGCACAACGCGGGCACAGGCAGGCTTTGTTGCGCAGTTCCGCCGGCAAGGCTTCGAGCACTGCGGGGTCGATGCTGACGGAATAGCACCAGCATGCCTGGTCGGCAGTGCGCGGGTCGGCCAGGGCGCAATCGTTGCGGGCGCCGCAGGCGGGGCAGAGGGTTGGCGTGGTCATCGGTCGGTTCAGGCTGTATCGGACAAGGTCCCGGTGAAACCCGGTGTGCCTTGCACGATACAGCCCCGCCGCGTTATTGCAAATCACGCTCCAGCACCACCACCCGTTGGCCTGCACCAATGCCGCTGCCGGGCTGCACCGGAATTTCCCGCACGGTGCCGGCGAACGGTGCGACTACCGGGATTTCCATTTTCATCGACTCCAGGATCACCAGCACATCTCCCGCCGCCACGCGTTCGCCAGCGCTGACCTGCACTTGCCAGAGATTGCCGGCGATGTGGCTGTCGATGCTGTATTCGTTGGCCTGCAAGGGCGTGTCTGCGCCCTGTGGTGCGGCGAGTTCCTCGCTGTCGAAATGCGCCTGGCCGCTGGCGATCCAGCGTTCGCGTTCGGCGTTGAACGCGCGCTGCTGTTGCCCGCGAAACGCGCCGATGCTTTCGGCTTCCTGCGCGAGAAAGGCCTGGTAATCCGTCAGGTTCAACTGGCTGTGTTCGATGTTCAGTTCAAACCGCCCAAGGGGGAAATCCCTGCGAATCTGCACCAGCTCATCGGCGCTCACCGGGTAAAAGCGGATCTGGTCGAAGAAGCGCAGCAACCACGGTTTGCCATCGAACGCGGCGACTTCCCGGTAGCGGTTCCACATCTGCAAGGTGCGCCCGACGAACTGATAACCGCCGGGGCCTTCCATGCCGTACACGCACAGGTAGGCGCCACCGATGCCCACGGAGTTTTCGGCGGTCCAGGTGCGTGCCGGGTTGTACTTGGTGGTGACCAGGCGGTGACGCGGGTCCAGCGGCGTGGCCACGGGCGCGCCGAGGTAGACGTCGCCCAGGCCCATCACCAGGTAGCTGGCATCGAACACGGTGTGGCGCACTTCGTCGAGGTTGGCCAGGTCGTTGATGCGGCGGATGAACTCCAGGTTGCTCGGGCACCATGGGGCATCCTTGCGCACGGTGGTCATGTATTTTTCGATCGCCAGTTGGCAGGCCGGGTCGTCCCAGGACAGTGGCAGGTGGACGATGCGCGACGGCACCTGCAGGTTTTGGCTGGCGCAGACGGCGTGCCATTCGGCGGTGATCAGCGCCAGGAGGTCGGCGAGGGTAAGTTGTTCGGGCTGATAGTGGATTTGCAGGGAGCGGATGCCGGGTGTCAGGTCGATGACGCCGTGCAGGGCTTGTGCTTCGAGGGCATGCATCAGGGCGTGGGCGCGAAAGCGCAGCACCAGGTCGAGTTCCGGGGCGCCGATTTCCAGGAGCAGGTGGGTGTCGCCGGCGAGGCGGGCGACGAGGCGGGTGTCGGCCTGGCCGATGTCCAGAACAACAGGCGACCTGATCATTCCCACGCTCTGCGTGGGAATGCATCCTGTGACGCTCTGCGTCATTGCGTCGACAGCGGGACGCGGAGCGTCCCAGGCGGCATTCCCACGCAGAGCGTGGGAACGATCCCAGTTCAAGGCGAGGTCGCGGGCGGTCTTGATATCGACGGGGGTGAAGCAGATTTTGTCACCCGCCTTGAGCTGGCCCAACTGCCACAAGTCCGCCTCGATCACCGTCACCGGGCATACAAACCCACCCAGGCTCGGGCCGTCGGGGCCGAGGATCACCGGCATGTCCCCGGTAAAATCCACCGCACCGATCGCATAGGGATTGTCGTGAATATTCGACGGATGCAACCCCGCCTCACCGCCATCCGTACGCGCCCACAGAGGCTTCGGCCCGATCAACCTCACACCCGTGCGGCTGGAGTTGAAATGCACTTCCCACTGGGTGGCAAAGAACGTCTCGATGTACTCGGGCTTGAAGTATTCCGGCGCGCCGTGGGGGCCGTAGATCACCCGCAGTGTTCGCACCTCGCCAAGCGGTTCAGGCACTAGCGTATTGCCGCAACTGAGATCCTCCAACGGCAGTAAGTGCAACACATCACCCGCCCGCAAAGCCCGCCCGCCATGCCCACCAAACTGGCCAAGGGTGAAGGTACTTTTGCTTCCCAGATAATCCGGAACCTGCAGCCCGCCGCGCACGCAAAGGTAGCTGCGAGCTCCGGCCCCGGCGATGGTGCCCAGGCTCAAGGTTGCGCCCGCCGGGATCAGCAACGCGGTGTTCATCGGTACCGCTTCATCATTCAAGCGCAGCACAATGTCTGCACCCGTCACCGCCACCACCGCCGCACAATTGAAGCGCAGCAACGGCCCGCTCATGGTGATTTCCAGCGCAGCGGTGCCCTCGGCATTGCCCAGCAGGCGATTGCCCAGGCGCAGCGCGCGACTGTCCATCGGCCCCGACGGCGGCACGCCTACGGCCCAGTAACCGAGGCGCCCCGGATAGTCCTGCACACTGGTTTGCGTGCCGGCGCTGAGCACTTCAAACGTGTTGGCGTGGTACACCAAATCTTCAAGGCAGCGCGTCCACGGATGGCCACTGGCGAACGGTGTAGCGAGCAGAATCTGGCGCAGATAATCGCGGTTGGTTTCCACGCCGTACAGTTGGCTGTTGCTCAGGGCTTGATGCAAATCCAGGCGTGCCTGTTCGCGGGTCGGCGCCCAGGTGATGAGCTTGGCGATCATCGGGTCGAAGTAGGGCGGAATCTCGCAACCGGCCTCCACCCACGTGTCGATACGCAGGCCTTCAGCGACCGGGAAGTCCACATACGTCAAAAGCCCCGGGCTTGGCTGAAACTCCCGGCCCGGATCTTCGGCGTACAGGCGTGCCTGAATCGCGTGGCCGTGAGGCTTCAGTTGCAGTTCCCGCAATGGCGGCATTTCCCCGGCGGCCAATTGCACCATCCAGCGCACCAGGTCCACGCCCCACACTTGCTCGGTGACGCCATGTTCCACCTGCAACCGGGTGTTCACTTCCAGAAAATAGAAGCGGCCATCGGCGCTATCAAAGATAAATTCCACGGTGCCGGCGCTGCGGTAATTCACTGCCTTGGCCAGGGTGATGGCGGCACGGCACAGCTCATCCGCCATGCCGTCGGGCAGGTTCGGCGCCGGGGTTTCTTCAAGCACTTTCTGGTTGCGCCGCTGCACCGAACAGTCGCGCACGCCGAGGGCGATCACCTCGCCGCCGCCGTCACCAAACACCTGCACTTCCAGGTGCCGGGCGTGCTGGATGTACTTCTCGATAAACACACCGGCATCGCTGAAATTGTTCTGGCCCAGGCGTTTCACCGCCTCGAAACAGTCGCGCAATTCATCGGCGCTTTGGCACACGCGCATGCCGATCCCGCCACCACCGGCGGTGCTTTTAAGCATGATCGGATAGCCCACGGTTTCCCCGGCCAGTAGTGCGGCGTCGAGGCTGTTGAGCAGCTCGGTGCCTTCCAGCAGCGGGATGTTGTGCTGCCTGGCCAACGCGCGCGCGGTGTGCTTGAGGCCGAACACCCGCAGTTGCTCCGGCGTCGGGCCGACGAAGGCGATGCCTGCTGTTTCGCAGGCTTCGGCGAAGGCGGCGTTTTCCGATAGAAAGCCATAGCCGGGATGAATCGCGGTGGCGCCACACGCCTTGGCCGTGGCGAGGATTTTCTCCACCGACAAATAGGTGCCGGCCGCCGCGCCTTCGCCCAGGCTGTAGGCCTCATCCGCTTGCTGGATATGCAGGCTCGCGGCATCGGCTTCGGAATACACCGCCACGCCCTTGACCGAAAGCTCACGCAAGGTGCGCAGGATGCGGCAGGCGATGGCGCCACGGTTGGCGATCAACAGTTTTTCGAACATGGCAAAACCCCGCAGGCCGATGAGTGCTCGGCCTTGTCCTGGGATGCGGGCCGTCCCGCAAATGTGGATGGCGCTGCGGTCGTCCGCAGCGCAAATTTCAACACCAATGGAGATCAACTGTGGGAGCCGGGCTTGCCCGCGATGGCGGTGGATCAGTCACCCCATATGTCGGCTGATCCACCGCTATCGCAGGCAAGCCAGCTCCTACAGGTCATCTTCCACAGTTGATCTTCAGCGTTTTCGCAGGCACTGCCCGGCCCGGGCCTGGCACAGGGCGAACAACCACTGGCGCAACCGCTTGATCTTCAGTTCCATACCAGTAACTCCGCAGGGGTTGGGTTGTAGCCGTTGCACGGGTTGTTCAGTTGCGGGCAGTTGGAGATCAGTACGATCACGTCCATCTCGGCCCGCAGGTCGACGTACTTGCCGGGGGCGGAAATCCCGTCCTCGAAGGTCAACCCGCCATCGGCGGTCACCGGCACGTTCATGAAGAAATTGATGTTCGGCCCGATGTCGCTTTTACCCAGCCGGCCATCGTGGGCGCAGGCCCGCAGGTAGTTGTCGCGGCAGCTGTGCATGTAGCGTTTTTCCAGGGCGTAGCGCACGGTGTTGCTCTCTTGGGCGCAGGCGCCGCCAAGGGTGTCGTGGCGTCCGCAGGTGTCGTCGACGATGGTCAGCATTGGCTGGCCGAGGTTGGAATACAGCACGCTGCCGGTGCTCAGGTACACGCTGTTTTGCCGACGCAGGGTGCGCTGCACGTCGTAGCGTTCCCTGGGGTTTTTCAGGCTGTAGAACAGCGTGTCGACCGCCTGGTTGCCCTCAAGGTCGAGGATGCGCAGGGTCTGGCCGGCTTTGACTTCCATCAGCCAGGGTTCGCCGGCGGGAATGGTCGCGCGGTACACGGCCGCGTCCGGTTGTTTGGCGAGTGCGATAGACATGGCAGGTCCTCAGGCGAACAGACGGTCGGTGTTGATAAAGCCGCGCTCGTTTTCCGGGCGCGAGGTACGGCAGTGTTCGGCGACGCTTGGGTCGGCGTTCATCCAGCTGAGTTTCAGCGGCTGCGGCGCGTACTCGGGGTTGGGGTCCATGGGATGTTGCAGCGCGGTGAGCACCACCAGTGTGTCCATCGGTGCGTAGAGTTCGATGTAGTCGCCGGCCTTGGAGTGACCGGGGACAAAGTGCAGGCTGCCAGCTTCATCTACCGTGACTTTGCTGAACAGGTTGAGGGTCATCAGCAGGTCGGACAGCCCCAGGCCCCACTTGCCCAGTTCCACCAGCAGGTTGTCGGTGCCGTTGCGGTAGAAGCCGTTGCGCAGCTCTTGATAGCGGCCTTTGCCGTATTTTTCCGCGACCTCGGAGGCGCATGACACGCCGCCGATGCTGTCACTCCAGCCGCAGGTGTCGGCGGTGATGGCGGCCAGCACGCGACCCATGTCCGAGTACAGGCAATGGCCGCTGGTGAGCTTGGCGGTGTGTTGGCATTTGAGGCTGTCGGGCAGGTTCAGGCGCTCGGTTTTTTCATTGGCATTGAGCAGGGTCAGGCTGACGTTGGCGCCGCCGCGAATGTCGGTGAGGCGCAGCAGTTGGCCGCGCTTGAGCACAAAGGAACGGTGGCCGCCGCCGGGGAGCATTTCCTCGGCGAAGGGTTTGAACAATTGAGTTGAGTCGGTCATTTGGAAGTGGCTCCAAGTTCGGCGGCGATCGCCTTGCGGCGCTCGCTGTTCAAAGGGATGTCGTAGGTGATGCGGGCGCCGTAGGCGCCGGGGGCGTGTGGGTCGAGGCGCACCTTGTCGAATACCAGCAAGCGGGTGCCGAGGCTGAAGCCTTCGCTGAGGTCGTGGGTGACCATGAACACCGTCAGCCTGGTTTCGCGCCACAGCTCCAGCAACAGCAGGTGCATGTCTTTGCGAATGCCCGGGTCGAGGGCGCCGAAGGGTTCGTCCAGCAGCAACACGCGGGGCTTCATGATCAGCGCCTGGGCGATGGCCAGCCGCTGCTGCATACCGCCGGAAAGCTGCGCCGGGTACTTGTCCAGGGCATGGCCCAAACCGACTTTATGCAGCAGGGCTGCGGCCTGTTCCCGGGCCTGTTTTTTCGCGCTGCCGAACAGGCGGCCGAGCAACGCTGAACGCGGCAACTCAAGGCCCAGCGCAACGTTGTCCAGCACCGTCAGATGCGGGAACACCGAGTAGCGCTGGAACACCACGCCACGGCTGGCATCGGGTTCGGCGGCGAGCGGTTTACCGTCCAGCAGAATCTCGCCATGGCTGGCGGTTTCCTGCCCCAGCAGCAGGCGCAGGAAGGTCGATTTGCCGCAACCGGAGGTGCCGACCAGGGTGCAGAATTCGCCTTCGGCCACGTGCAGGTTCAGGCGCTCCAATACCACCTGGTCGCCATAGCGCTGCCACACATTGTTGACGCTGATAAAGCTCATGCCCGCGCTCCTTCGTACCAGGGGAACGCGCGCCGCGTCAGGGCCTTGAGGCCCCAGTCCATCAGCCAGGCCAGCAGGGTGATCCACACCACGTAGGGCAGGATCACGTCCATCGCCAGGTAGCGGCGCACCAGGAAGATCCGGTAACCCAAACCGTCGGTTGAGGCGATGGCTTCGGCTGCAATCAAGAACAGCCACGCCGAGCCGAGCATCAAGCGCAGGGAGATCAGCAAACGTGGCAGCAATTGCGGCAGCACCACCCGCAGCATCAGGGTCCAGGTGGAGGCGCCGAGGGTCTGTGCCTTCACCAGCAACTCCACGGGAATTTCCCGTGCCCGCTGTTCCAGGTCCCGCGCCAGGGCCGGGGTGATACCGATCACGATCAGCATCACTTTCGACAATTCCCCCAGCCCGAACACGATGAACAGGATCGGCAGGATCGCCAGCGGCGGCACCATCGACAGCACCGTCAGCAAGGGGGACAACGGTGCGCCAAACAGCGGCAAGGTGCCGGCTGCAATGCCCAGGCACAGGCCGGCGAGGGCGCTGATGCCCAGGCCGATCGCCAGGCGGCGCAGGCTTGAGGCGCTGTCTTGCCACAGCACGTATTCACCGGTGCGAGTGTCGGCGCTGAAGGCCAGGCGTTTCACTGCGTCGCCCATTTGTGCGGCGCTGGGCAGCAGCTTGTCGTTGGGGTTGTCTGCCAGGCGCTCGGCCGAGCCCACGAAGTAGGCGAACAGCAGCAGGGCGAAGGGCAGCAGCACCAACAGCAGGCGACTGGAGCGTTCCGGGTGACGGTTGATCAGGCGCATGGCCGCGTCCTCTTACAGCGTGCCGTCGGCGGCCATCTGTACGTAGCTGGGGTCGAAATGCAGCTTGAGGTTGGCGGTGTCGCCGCGGGTCACGCCATTGGCGAAGCTCATGCCCACGGCGTTGGTGTCCTTGGCACCTTCACCCAGCAGGCCGTGTTTAAACGAGAACTCGGCGACTTTGCCCATGGTGGCGGGCAACTGCGCGCTGGTGGCGAAGGCCAGGGCTTCCTTGGGCGTGGCGAACAGCTTGGTGGTGTCCAGTTGCGACTGGAAGCCCTTGAGGTCGGTGCCGGAGGCCTTGGCCATGTGTTCCAGGGCGTCGGTGCTGGCGGCGTTTTTCGCGTTCATCAGCGCCACCACTTCAAACCAGGCGCCGGTCAACGCTTTGCCCAGCTTGGGGTTGTCCTTGAGGGTCTGGGTGTTGACCACCATCATGTCCATGATTTCGCCGGGCACTTTGCTGGAGTCGAACACTTCGGTGACGCCGGGCTTGGCCTTGATCTCCGAGAGCATCGGGTTCCAGGTGGTGACGGCCTTGACCTGGTCGGTGTTGAAGGCGGCGGCGATGTCGGCGTCGGAGGTGTTGACCACTTTCAGGTCTTTTTCGCTGAGGTTGGCCGACTCCAGGGCGCGGGCCAGCAGGTAGTGGGACACGGAGAGTTCCACCAGGTTGACGTTCATGCCCTTGAGGTCGGCGACGGTCTTGCCTTCACCTTTGATGACCACGCCATCGTTGCCATTGGAGAAGTCGCTGACCACCAGCGCGGTGCTGTCCACGCCGCCGGCGGCGGGAATGGTCAGGGCGTCCATGTTGGTCATGGTGCAGCCGTCGAACTGGCCGGCGGTGTACTGGTTGATGGATTCGACGTAGTCATTGAGCTGCACCATGTCGATCTTGATGCCGTACTTCTTGGCCCACTTGTCGAGGATGCCTTGGCTGCCGGCGTATTCCCACGGCATCCAGCCGGCATAGATCGTCCAGCACACGCTGAAATGGTCTTTGGGGGCGGCTTGGGCGGAAAAACTCACCACGGCGGCGAAGGCGGCGGCGAGCAGGGCGGGTAAACGTATCGAGGGCATGGATGCTTCTCCAGTTGATCAAGGGCGAGCAGGAGCAACGCGGCACCGTGAACGGTGGCTTGTCTCCCGGGCTTTTATCCCGCCGTGTAACCTCAACTGGAGGTCGCCGACTCTCGGACCAGCCACTCGCCTTAGCGAGCCGGAACCCTAGTCAGCCATTGCAAATTGTGGTGCCGCGAACCTGTGATGACTCCTGCACGGGAGAGGTAAAGCGAGAGTCGTGCCAAGTGGCACGGGCGCAGTAATGGCGTGGGTTGGCGCGAGGAGGAGGGAGAAACGTGCAGGGAATATGCATTGTGGTGGTGCGGGGTTGCACTGCAATGAGGCGACCGGCAGATGTATCAATCTATGTCTAAATCGCACCAGATTCCGTTTTTGATGTCAGATATTTCGTCAGGCAGTGAAAGCTGTTTGCCGCCCCCCAGCGTCGCTGGGTGTGCTCTTCCGCGGTCCAGGAGGCCGCCATGTATCGTCGACTGCTTCTCATCGCTTTGCTCGGCTTGACCCTGTCTGCGTGCGCGCCTTATTACGGTGGCGGCCAGGCCTACTACGGTTCCGAGGTCTACACGGCGCCCGCGCCGGCGTATTACTACGGCGGCGGCCCGTATTACCATTACCGCCAGGGTTACTACCCGCCACCGCAGCGTTATTACCCGTCGCCGCGTTATTACCAGCCGGCGCCGCGCTATTATCCTGCGGGGCCGCGCGCGGGTTATCGGCCTTACCCAAACCAGGGTTGGGGCAACAGTCACTGGGGTAATGGTGGCGGACATGGCCAGGGTGGTGGTCAGGGTGGAGGCCGTGGCGGCGGTCATCGCTGATAGGAATAATTGGAAAAACGGCGCTCAGGCGCCGTTTTTGTTTACCGTTGGTCGGCACTGTCATATTTGACAGCTATCCTGTGGGTTACGCCTGTAGTTAATTGGGAGCAGTCGCCTGTTTGGCGTATCGCTTTCAGCATCGACTGATGGAACCCATGACATGAACGTCAGCCAGCTCTACCTGTTATTTTTTGCTTTTCTTGGCGTCAGTACGTTGGCAGCAGCGCAATCCTGTCCTTACCCGAGCGCTGTACGCTACGTTGACGGTCACTTTCAGGGAACTGACAGCGACTCGCCATGGGTAAGCCAGGCAATGAGCGGCGGGGAATTCGTGGAAACCTTTGTCGGCGCGCTTTTTACTCCTAGCGAGCAGGACGAGCGCAAGCATGGCTATCTGGAAAAGTGCATTTATAAAACCCTGAGCGGTAAGACAGTCACCCTGAGGTACGGCACGGATCAAGCCGGGGGCTCAATGTCGCTGGCAGATACCACGCATTGGGTACCGGGCACCGATGCTTTCGGGCAACAGGTTTTCCAGTGCGACGACCACCAACCCGATAATTGTGCCTTCACGTTCGAGGGCAAAAAAGCGCCGACGGGCGCTCAATAGTCAGACAGGTCCGCCAGCGGATGCCGCCCTTCCCAGACCTTGTGGAAGTGCGCCTGCACCACGGCCTCGGGGATCAAGTTGATGTCCGGCCAGTGCCAGTGTGGCTGCTGGTCCTTGTCGATCAACCGCGCCCGCACACCTTCGCTGAATTCCGGGTGACGGCAGCAGTTCAGGCTCAAGGTGTATTCCATCTGGAACACCTGGGCCAGGGACAGGTGCCGCGCGCGCTGGATCTGTTCCCACACCAGGTGCGCGGTCAGCGGGCAGCCTTCGTTCAGGGTCTTGCCTGCGCGGCGGAGCAGCGGGTCGGTGTGATCGCGTAACTGGCTCAAGGCTCGCCACGCACAGCGCACATCCCCCACGTCCAGCCACTCGTCGATCTGCCCACGGCGCGGCAGCCATTGGGCTTCGGGCCACTGGCCGGTGGCTTCCTGGGCCAGGGCCTTGAGCAGGCTGTTGAGCTGCATGTCGGTCTGTTCCTGCCAGTTCAGTTGCAGCAGGCCTTCAAGCAGTTCGTCTTGTTGTTCATCCAGCAGGAAACGGTCAGCCAAGCCCAGGTCCAGGGCGTCGCGGCCATTCATATGGGCGCCGGTCAGGCCGAGGAACAACCCCAACTTGCCGGGCAGGCGAGACAGAAACCAACTGGCGCCCACGTCCGGGTACAGGCCGATGCTGATTTCCGGCATGGCCAGGCGGCTGCTTGGCGTGACGATGCGCACGGCGGCGCTTTGCAGCAAGCCCATGCCACCGCCCAGCACATAGCCGTGGCCCCAGCAGATCAGCGGTTTGGGATAGGTGTGCAGGCGGTAGTCGAGGCGGTACTCCGCGGCGAAAAATTGAGCGGCCAGCGCCGGTACTTCGCCGGGATGTTCACGGCAGGCCTGGGCCAGGCTGCGCACTTCGCCACCGGCGCAAAAAGCCTTGGGGCCATTGCCGCGCAGCAGCACGCAGACGATTTGCGGGTCTTTGGCCCAGGCGTCCAGGCGTTCGCTCAGGGCCAGGATCATCGGCAACGACAAGGCATTGAGGGATTTTTCCGCGTCCAGGCTGGCGATGCCAACGCGGGCGCCGCCGGTGCCAATCAGCTCTTCGAAGTGCAGGTTCATCATGACCTCAATCGAGAAAGTGAAGGTTCAGTATGATCGCTTCGCAGGAAAGTGCGGTATCTGCGTCAGATCAATTGACAAGCAAGGTCGGCTTTCCTAGGGTTCGCCTCATTCTTTTGACTAGACAGCGTAACCATGACCACCGACGACCGTATCAAACTCGAACCCAGCTGGAAACACGCCCTGCGTGACGAGTTCGACCAGCCGTACATGGCCCAGTTGCGGGAATTCCTGCGCCAGGAGCACGCGGCAGGCAAGGAGATCTACCCACCCGGCCCGATGATCTTCAACGCACTCAACTCAACGCCCCTGGACAAGGTCAAGGTGGTGATCCTCGGCCAGGACCCGTATCACGGCCCGGGCCAGGCCCACGGCTTGTGCTTCTCGGTGCAACCGGGCGTGCCGGCACCGCCGTCGCTGGTCAATATCTACAAAGAACTCAAGCGTGACCTGAACATCGACATTCCCAACCACGGCTACCTGCAAAGCTGGGCCGACCAGGGCGTGCTGATGATCAACACCACCATGACCGTGGAGCGCGCGAATGCCAACGCCCATGCGGGCAAGGGCTGGCAGTTCTTTACCGATCGGATTATTGAAGTGGTGAGCGAGCATCAGCCGCACCTGGTGTTCTTGCTGTGGGGCGCCCATGCGCAGGGCAAACAGAAGCTGATCGACGCCACCAAGCACCTGGTGCTGACGTCGGTGCATCCGTCGCCGTTGTCGGCCTATAGAGGGTTTATTGGCTGCGGGCATTTCAGCCGCACCAACAAGTTTCTTGAGCAGAATGGCGAGACGCCGATCGAGTGGCGATTGCCGCCGGTTTGACATAGCTCCAATGTAGGAGCTGTCTCGCTAAAGCTCGACAGCTCCTACAATTGAATGTCTCTTAGGCTTCAGATTTTGTCTGGCTGCCGGTTCCAGTGCCGAAACAACGGCTCCGCCAGAAACAACACAAACAACAAACGCATCACCTGCATCGCCGTCACCAACGGCACCGACAGTTGCAGGGTTTCCGCCGTCAGGCTCATTTCCGCAATTCCGCCTGGCATCATGCCCAGTGTCAGCGAACGCAGGTCCAGATGTGTGAGTGCACTCAAGCCCACAGCCGCCAGCGTCGCAATCAACATGGTCAACGCCGTACCGATCAACGTACGTCCCATGAACAACGGCGCGCGCCGGAAGAACTGCCGGTTGAAGTGGCAGCCCAGGCCGCTGCCGATCAGCCACTGGCCGATCTGGCTGCCGCCGTCGGGCAGCCCGATGTGCAAGTCCCAGGTAATGCTGGCGGCGGCACTGACCAGCAGCGGCCCGAACAGCCAGGGGTTTGGCTGACGCAAGCGTTGCCAGCCCCAGGCCACCAGGGCGCCGACGGGAAACAGCAGCGCCAGCCAGGTCCAATCCACCGTCGCCGGATGAAACTGCGGGGCACCTTCCCCCAGCAAATACTTGAACGCCGCCGGCACACAGAGCACCACCACCAATACCCGCAAACTCTGGCCCGCCGCGACGCGGCTGAGCACTGCGCCGTTGCGTGCGCCGAGGTTGACCATCTCCCCCGACCCACCCGGCATGCTCGAGAAAAACGCTGTGGCACGGTCTTCACCGCTGCGGCGCATCAACCACACACCCACGATGCTGGAGAGGCTGGTGACCAGCGCGCCGAAGAAGATCAGGCCGAAGTGGCTCATCACCTGCTCGATCACCACCGGGGTGAAGTGCAGGCCGATGCCGATGCCCACCACCCATTGGCCGCATTTGCGGCCGCCGGGAATTTCCGCGAGCTGCCAGGGTGTCAGGCAGCGCACCAGGATGATCGCCAGCAACGAGCCGACCATGTACGGCAGTGGCCAGCCGATCTGGCTGGCGAGATACCCGCCCAGCAGACCGACCAGCGGTGTTGCCCACCAGTTTCTGAACGTGGCCTCAGACATCGGCCAAGGCACGACGCTGCAGGGAACGCTTGCGCCAGATGCGCAGGAGCGGGAACAACAGCATCAAGGCCGTCAGTACCCACACGCCGAAGGTGATCGGGCTCGACCAGAGGATCTGCAATTCGCCGTTGGAAATCGACAGCGCACGACGCAGGTTCTGCTCCATCAACCCGCCGAGGATAAAGCCCAGCAGCACCGGCGACAGCGGGAAATCCAGCTTGCGCAGGATGTAGCCGAAGATGCCGATGCCGACCATCAGGAACAGGTCGAAGGTGGTGGCGTGAACCGCGTACACACCGATCGCAGTGATGATGGCGATCACCGGCACCAGTGCCCAGTTCGGCACGGCAAGGATGCGGGTGAAGATGCGGATCATCGGGATGTTGAGGATCACCAGCATGATGTTGGCGATAAACAACGAGGCGATCAGGCCCCAGACGATGTCCGGTTGCTGTTGGAACAGCAGCGGGCCGGGGGTGATGTTGTAGAGCGACAGGGCGCCGATCATCACCGCCGTGGTGCCCGAGCCGGGTACGCCGAGGGTCAGCATCGGCACCAGGGCGCCGCAGGCGGAAGCGCCGATCGCGGTTTCCGGAGCCGCGAGGCCGCGCATGTCGCCCTGGCCGAATTTACCGCTGGCACCGGCCAGGCGTTTTTCGGTCATGTAGGCCACGGCCGAGGCCAGTGTGGCACCCGCGCCCGGCAATACACCCATGATGAAACCCAGCAGGCCGCAGCGAATATTCACGACGAATACCGCGCAAGCTTCCTTCAGGTTGAACATCATGCGTCCGGTGGCTTTCACGGCTTCCTGGCCACGGTGGGTTTTTTCCAGCAGCAACAGGATCTCGCTGATGGAGAACAGGCCCAATACAAGCACCACGAACTGGATGCCGTCGGTCAGGTGGATGTTATCGCCGGTGAAGCGGTATACGCCGCTGTTGGCATCGATACCCACTGCTGACAGAAACAGGCCGATCAATGCCGCGACAAAGGTCTTCAGCGGCTTGTCACCGGCCATGCCGCCCAGGCAGACGATGGCAAACACCATCAGTACGAAATATTCCGCCGGGCCGAAGGCAATCGCCCATTTGGCCAGCAGCGGGGCGAACAGCACCATGCCGCAGGTGGCGATAAACGCACCGATGAACGAACTCCACGCCGACAGCGACAACGCCACGCCCGCCAGGCCTTTGCGAGCCATCGGGTAGCCGTCGAGGGTGGTCATCACGGTGGAAGCTTCACCCGGGATGTTCAACAGGATCGAGCTGATGCGCCCGCCGTATTCGCAGCCCAGGTACACGGCCGCCAACAGGATCAAGGCCGACTCAGGCGGCAGCCCCAGGGCAAATGCGATGGGGATCAACAGCGCTACGCCGTTGATCGGCCCAAGGCCCGGCAACAGGCCGACCACGGTGCCGATCAAGGTGCCGCACAGTGCGGTGATCAGGTTGTAAGGGGTCAGTGCAACGCCGAAGCCCTGGCCCAAATAGCTGAACGTATCCATATCAGTTCTCCAGAACTTCAAGCAGGCCGAGCGGCAGCGGTACATCCATGGCCTTGTCGAACAGCAGGTAAAGACCGATGCTCATCAAGGTCACGATCACCACGCTGGGCATCCAGCGGCCGCCATACAGGCGCGCCATCGGAATGCCGATCAGCATGCTGCTGAGGATGAAACCCAAGGGTTCGAAGGTGCCGGCAAACACCAGCAGCAACCCGACGCAGATGCCGATCTTGATCAGGGTCTGGCGGTCCAGCGCGGGCTCTTCTTCTGTGTGCTTGGTGGGCTGTGGACGAAACAGCATGTAGATCAGGCCCAGGCCCATCAGCCCGAGCATCAGCAGCGGGTAGGCCCGAGGCCCTACCGGCTCGTAGGAAAACGACGCCTGATATGGCCAGGCCATCAGTGCGAGGCCGGCACATACCAGCAACATCACTGAGGCGAAAATGCGTTGTAAGAGCATGGGAAACTCCTTGGAGACTCTTGTAGGCGCGAGCTTGCTCACGAAGAACGCCAGGACGTCGCGTTTATACAGGCAGCACGCGTCATCGTTGAAGTTTTTCGCGAGCAAGCCCGCTCCCACAGAGGGGCGATTACTGGATCAGGCCAAACTCTTTGGCCAGCACTTTGTAGTCAGCCACCTGTTTCTTCACGTAGGTGTCCAGCTCCGGGCCGGTCATGGCGAACGGGAACAGCTCGCGCTGGTCACGCAGCTTGGCGAACTCTTCGGAAGCCAGCAGTTTGTCGAAGGCGTCTTTCCACCAGGCATAGTCTTCGTCGCTGACTTTTGGCCCGAGGTAGAAGCCACGCACCACCGGCCAGACGATGTCGTAGCCTTGTTCCTTGGCGGTCGGGATGTTCTTCATTTCCGGCTCGTCCAGGCGTTCGTCGGAGAACACCGCCAGCAGGCGCATGTCACCACTGAGGATGTGCGGCATGGAGTCGGAGATGTCGGTACTGCCTACCTGGATATGGCCGCCTAGCAGGGCGGTGGCGATCTCGCCGCCGCCTTCCAGTGCCACGTAGCGCAGGTCACGCGGGTTGATGCCGGCGGCCTTGGCGATCAGGGCGGTTTGCATCCAGTCCTGGCTGCCGACGGTGCCGCCGGAACCGATGACCACGCTGCCCGGATCTTTCTTCAGGGCCTTGACCAGATCGTCGAGGTTTTTGTAGGGCGAATCGTTTTTCACCGCGATGGCGCCGTAGCTGGTGCCGACGGCCGCGAGCCAGCGCACGGCGCTTTCATCGAAGCGGCCAAATTTGCCCTGGGCCAGGTTCAACAGCGAGCCGCTGGACCACGCCACCAGCGTGCCGGCGTCGGCCGGACGCTGCGCCACGACGGCGTTGTAGGCCACCGCGCCCACGCCGCCGGGCATGTAGGTCACGCGCATCGGCTTGCTCAGCAGTTTCTCGTTGACCAGCGCGCTCTGCGCCAGTTTGCAGGTCAGGTCGAAACCACCGCCAGGGGACGCCGGGGCGATGCACTCCGGGCGCTTGGGCTCGGCGGCCAGCAGTTGGCTGGCGAACAGCATGCAGCTGGCCGTCAGGGCAAATTTACGCAGTGAAAGGGTCATGTTCATCTCCATCATTGTTGTTATGAGGTTGCTGTTACCAGAGTGCGACGCTGTAGCTCACCAGCAGGCGCACTTCATCCGCATCACGGGCCGAATAGTTGGAACGGTAGGTGGCATTGCGCAGACGCACGGCCACGTCCTTGAACGTGCCGCTTTGCACCACGTAGCGGATCTCGCTGTTGCGTTCCCACTCCTTGCCGGTCTCGCCGTTCTTGAGCTTGATGTTGTCACCCGACAGGTAACGGCTCATGAAACTCAGGCCGGGAATCCCCAGCTTGGCGAAGTCGTAGTCGTAGCGGGCCTGCCAGGAGCGTTCTTCGGCGCCGGCAAAGTCGTTGATCTGCACGAAGTTGACAAGGTAAGGATCGCTACCGTCCACGTAGGGAAAGGCGCTGTCGCCGGACATGTGCTGGTAACCGGCGCTGAGCTTATGGCCATTGAGGGCATAGCTGAAGAGGCCGTTGAGGGAGGTGTTGTCGATCTTGCCGCCGCGCGCCGCACCGGTGTCGTCACTGACGGCCAGGCGCAGGTCGGCGCCGAAGGTGCCGGGGCCCATCGGGCGCGAGGCCACGAGGCCGAGGAAATGCTGGCGGTACACGTCGTCGAGTTGGGCGAAGTGGTAGCTGCCGGTGATCTTGTCGGCGAACTTGTAGTCCACGCCGCCGAAGTCGAAATGCTTGCCGGTGGCGCCGCTGAGGAAGCGGCTGTTCTTGTTGTTGAGGCCGATGTCTTCGTAGTTGGTGTCGTCGCGGTCCTTGGCCTTGTTCAGGCGGCCGCCGGTGAACACCAGGTTCTTGAATTCCCTGGAACTGAGCAGGCCGCCTTCAAACGTCTGCGGCAGGATGCGCCCGTCGTTGGGCTTGAGGATCGGCAATTCGGGGATCAGCGCGCCGATCTTCAGCTCGGTGGCGGAGATCTTCACTTTGCCGGTCAGGCCGAGTTTGGAATATTCGTTGGCGGCGCGGCCGTCGTCGTGGGTCGGCAACAGCCCGGTGCCGGTGCGGTCGGGGCTGGAGTCGAGCTTGACCCCGAGCATGCCCAGCGCATCCACGCCGAAGCCGACGGTACCGTCGGTATAGCCCGACTGCAGGTTGAGCATGAAGCCTTGGGCCCACTCGTCGCGCTTGGATTGTTGTGCGCTGGTGCCGTCGCGAAAGTCGCGGTTGAAGTACATGTTGCGGGTTTCGAGGGTGGCGGTGCTGTCCTCGAAAAAGGCGGCCTGGCCTGCGGGGGAAAAGCCGGCGAGGGCGGCGGCACTGGCAAGGGCGGTCTGGGTGATACGAGAAGAACGAGCAGGCGGCTGTGTGCGCAGCATCGTGGGTGTACTCCGTTATTGTTCTTATTTTGGCGAAAACGCTTCGAGGCGTTTTTCGGGCGCTATGGGTGAAATAGCTCGGCAGGCGAAACCCACCGTGGCTGGATGCTAAAGGGCGAAGCTTTCACTAACCTTTCAGTCGCCTTTCAATGTTTTCGGGCTTCACAGCGCAGGCCGCGCCTGTAAACTCCCCGGCAAAGCGTGGCGCCGACCACCCCCGAACGAGGTAAAAACCCATGCGTGTCCTTCTGGTCGAAGACCATTTGCAGCTAGCCGAAAGTGTCGCCCAGGCGCTCAAGAGCACGGGTTTGACCGTCGACGTGTTGCACGACGGAGTGGCGGCGGACCTGGCCTTGAGCAGCGAGGAATACGCGGTGGCGATTCTCGATGTGGGCCTGCCGCGCATGGACGGTTTCGAAGTATTGGCGCGCCTGCGGGCCCGTGGGAAAAATCTGCCGGTGTTGATGTTGACCGCACGCAGCGATGTGAAAGACCGCGTGCATGGCCTCAACCTGGGGGCGGATGACTACCTGGCCAAGCCGTTCGAACTGACGGAGCTGGAGGCCCGGGTCAAGGCGCTGCTGCGCCGTAGCGTGCTGGGCGGTGAGCGGCAACAGGCGTGTGGCGTGCTGATTTACGACCTGGATACGCGGCGCTTCACCCTGGGTGGTGAACTGCTGACCCTGACCTCCCGCGAGCAGGCGGTGCTTGAGGCGCTGATCGCGCGTCCTGGCCGGGTGATGAGCAAGGAGCAACTGGCCTCCCAGGTGTTTGGCCTGGATGAAGAGGCCAGCCCCGATGCCATCGAAATCTACGTGCACCGCCTGCGCAAGAAACTCGATGGCCAGCCTGTGGCCATCGTCACCTTCCGTGGCCTGGGGTACCTGCTGGAAGCCCGCGATGCATAAGCCCAGCAGCCTGCGCTGGCGCCTGCTGTGGAACCTGGCGCTGTTGCTGGTGGTGTTGATGATTGCCAGCGGCTTGAGCGCTTACTGGAATGGGCGCGAGGCGGCGGACACGGCTTACGACCGCACGCTGTTGGCCTCGGCGCGGACCATTGCGGCCGGCCTGTCCCACCGCGACGGTACCTTGAGTGCCGATGTGCCCTACGTCGCCCTGGATACGTTCGCCTACGACAGCGCCGGGCGGATCTACTACCAGGTCAACGATATTCACCAGAAGCTGATTTCCGGCTACGAAAACCTGCCGGGCCCGCCGCCGGGAACTCCACGCACCGATGACTATCCGGCGCTGGCGCGCTTTTATAACGCCAGGTATCAAGGCCAGAACGTGAGAGTGGTCAGCCTGCTCAAGGCAGTCTCCGAACCGAACATGAACGGCATGGCGGAAATCCGCGTGGCCGAAACCGACGAAGCGCGGGTGGCGATGGCGCGCAGCCTGATGGCCGATACCTTGCTGCGCCTGGGGATGCTGGCCATCGGTGCATTGTTGTTGGTGTTCTTTGCCGTGAGTGCGGCGCTGCGGCCGTTGGAGCGCTTGCGCACGGCCGTGGAAGAGCGTCAGCCCGATGACCTGCGGCCATTGCCGCTGGTGGAGGTGCAGCATGAATTGGGCCCGCTGGTACATGCGCTCAACCATTTCACCGAACGCCTGCGCGGGCAGTTCGAGCGCCAGGCACAGTTTATTGCCGATGCCGCCCATGAGCTGCGCACTCCGTTGGCAGCGCTCAAGGCACGCTTGGAGCTTGGCCTGCGTGCCGAAGACCCGGCTACCTGGCGCACCACCCTGGAAACCGCAGCCCAGGGCACTGATCGCCTGACTCACCTGGCCAATCAATTGCTCTCGCTGGCGCGCATCGAAAACGGCGCCCGGGCGATTGCCGAAGGCGGGGCGCAGTTGCTGGACCTGAGCCAGTTGGCTCGCGAGCTGGGCATGGCCATGGCGCCGCTGGCCCATGCGCGTGGCGTGGCCCTGGCGCTGGAGGCGGATGAACCGGTGTGGCTGCGGGGCGAGCCCACCTTGTTGAACGAGTTGTTGAGCAACCTGGTGGACAACGCCCTGGCCCACACGCCCCCGGGCGGCAACGTGATCCTGCGGGTCACGGCGCCGGCGGTACTTGAGGTGGAAGATGACGGCCCGGGCATCCCGCTGGATGAGCGGGACCGAGTGTTCGAGCGCTTCTATCGGCGCAGCCAGCAGGGCTTGGGGGCGGGCTTGGGGTTGGCGATTGTTGGCGAGATCTGCCGGGCACACCTGGCGCAGATCAGCTTGCATGACGGAGAGTTGGCGGGGTTGAAAGTGCGGGTCAGTTTTATCGCGGGGTAATCAGTAGAACATTGACCGTGCTTCATCCAGCTCGGCGCGCAAGGTGTCGCTGTAGGGGTCGAGTCGCAGTTTCTTGATCGCAGGTACCGTCGATATCGGTACGCTGGCCAGCGGGTGGTCAGTGTCGCGGTGGCAATACAACACGGCGACCTGCACCAGGTCGATATAGTCCAGGCGCTCGGAGTCGCGCTCAAGGTTCATGTACTGCGCCGGCAGGTTCACCAGCATTTCCGGGAAGTCCCAGCGCCGCAGCAGCTTGTCCCCCAGCAACGGGTGGATGCTTTCAATCACGTGATCGAGGCTGACCGGATCGGACAGCAGTTCATAGTGATCTTCGGCGAAGGTCAGGATCGGTAGCACGCCAATCTGGTGCACCAGCCCACCCAGCGCCGCCTGGTCAGGCTTCAACTGGCTGTGGTTGCGGCACAACGCATAGCTCACGCCGGCCACTTCCAGGCTGCGCCGCCAGACGTCGCGCATCTTCTGTTCGACCACTTCGGAACGGGCGTGGAAGATCTGTTCCATCACCAGGCCGATCGCCAGGTTGCTGCTGTAGTTGGTGCCCAGGCGGGTGATGGCGGTGTGCAGGTCGGTGACTTCCTGGGTCGCGCGCAACAGCGGGCTGTTGACCACTTTGATCAGCCGTGCCGACAAGGCGGTGTCGCGGCCGATCACTTTGCTCAGGTGGCTGATGCTGATGTCCGGGTCTTCGGCGGCCTGGCGAATGTTCAGGGCCACTTCCGGCAGCGTTGGCAGAACCAGGTCATCGTTATCGATGGCCACAACCAACGCCTGTTGGACTTTTTCCGCCAGCTTGTTCATTCAAGATCTCTAGGGTGTAGCAAAAAGGTACGACGATCAGCGCTGGATCTCGCGATCACGGTCCAGCTGGTAGGGCAGGTCGAGCAGCTGAAGGCCCGGGCCTTCCAGCGTGCCCACATGCACATCGCCACTCTCTGCTGCTTCGGCTTGCAGCACCGCTAGAAGTTCAATCGCCTGATCGGCACGGGCGGCAAGCACCACCTCGCCGATGGCGCTGTTGTGATTCGGGGAAAACAGTGGGGTGCCGGGCTCAGGCAGCTCGCCGGCATTCAGGCTAAGACGATACAGGCGACGCTTGAGTTTGCCCAAATACTGCATGCGCGCGACGATTTCCTGGCCGGTGTAGCAGCCTTTCTTGAAGCTGACGCCGCCGACGGCTTGCAGGTTGAGCATCTGCGGGATGAACAGTTCGCGGGTCTGGGGCATGACCTGGCCGATACCGGCACGGATCTGGCCCAGCAGCCATTGGTTCAGTTCACCTTCGTTCAATTGTGCGGCGAGTTGGCCGTGCAGGGTTTGAGCTTGGGCGGCGGGGGCCCAGAGTTCGGCACGGCCCGGCGATACGCGGATGGCGATCAAGTCGTCGCTGCGCACCACGCTGTCGGTCTCGGCGGGTAGTTGGAGGCCGAGGCCGGCCAGTACCTGATCGGCATCCGACACACCGAAACGCGCCCAGGCAGCGCTTTCGTCGGTGAGTTTGGATTTGGAGAACACGGCGTACTTTTTCAGGTCCGCCAGTTGTGGCTCCAGCAGTTCGGTGGCCATGGCCAGCAGCACGCCATCGCCTTGCAGCAGGATGCGGAAGCTCGACTGCATGCGCCCTTTCTGGGTGCAGCGCGCGCCCAGGCTGGCCTGGGTGTCACTCAGGTAGTTAAGGTTGCAGGTCAGTTGTCCCTGGAGGAACTTGGCAGCGTCGGAACCGCGGACGGCGAGAACGCCTTCGTGGGACAGGGGGCAGAAAAAAGCAGAGTCAGCCATGGGTCATCGCAGGTTAAAAAGTCATGAGTGCATCATAGAGGGGCGCCCGGCAAATGGATAGTTTCCGTATGGCCGACCAAAGCCGACTGTTCCAGGCAGCTTCGGCCTGTATACTTGCGCTCTATTTGAGGAGCGCTCCATGGTCGAAGATGTAGAACTCAATCGCCTCTACTGGCACAGCCGCCGCGGCATGCTTGAACTGGACGTGTTGCTGGTACCGTTCGTCAGGGAGGTCTATCCGCACCTCAACGACGTCGACCGCGACTGCTACCGCAAGCTGCTGGAATGCGAGGATCAGGACATGTTCGGCTGGTTCATGGAACGCGCCGAATCGGAAGACCCGGAGCTGCAGCGCATGGTTCGGATGATTCTGGATCGTGTCCAGCCCAAGTAATACGTTCGAATGCCGCTGGCACGCCTCCGGGCAGTTGCTGGCGGCTTATCTTTTCGCCCAGGCGTTCGCACTGGGTGCGCTGTGGTTTCTCGATGTGTCCCCGTGGTTCGGAGCCTTTGGCGCCTTGTTGTGCCTGGCCCATGCCGGTTGGGTATTGCCGCGTCATATCCTGCTGACTCACCGTTCGTCGATCCGTGGCCTGCGCCGCGACGAGGATGGCTGGCAACTGTGGAGCGCCGCGCGTGGCTGGCACAGCGTGCAACTGCGCCCCGACAGCCTGGCGTTGCCGTTGATCGTGGTGCTGCGCTTTCGGGTGCAGGGTGACTGGCGGGTGCGTTCGATCTGCGTGCCACGGGATTCGCAGGCTACCGATGTGCATCGGCGCCTGCGGGTGCGCTTGAAGTTCAGCCGCCGTAGGTGGTTGGCACCAGAATAGTGTCGCGCGCTTCGGGCAGCATTTGCGGGTAGTCGAGGGTGTAATGCAATCCCCGGCTTTCCTTGCGCTCCATGGCCGAGCGGATCATCAGTTCCGCCACCTGGGCCAGGTTGCGCAGCTCAATCAGGTCGCGGCTGACTTTATAGTTGCTGTAGAACTCGTCGATCTCATCCAGCAACAGTCGAACCCGGTGCTGCGCCCGCGCCAGGCGCTTGTTGGTGCGCACGATGCCCACGTAGTCCCACATGAAGCGCCGCAACTCGTCCCAGTTGTGGGCGATGATCACGTCTTCGTCCGAATCGGTCACCTGGCTGGCGTCCCAGCGGGGCAGGGCGGCCGGCACCGGGATGCGCGGCAGCTGTTCAAGGATGTCGGCGGCGGCGGAGCGGGCGTACACGAAACACTCCAGCAACGAATTGCTGGCCATGCGGTTGGCGCCGTGCAGGCCGGTGAAGCTGGTTTCGCCAATGGCGTACAGGCCGGGCACGTCGGTGCGGCCGTTCTGGTCGACCATCACGCCGCCGCAGGTGTAGTGCGCCGCCGGGACGACCGGGATCGGGCCCTTGGTGATGTCGATATTGAACGCCAGGCAGCGCTCGTAGACCGTCGGGAAATGGGTCTTGATGAAGGCTTCAGGCTTGTGGCTGATGTCCAGGTAGACGCAGTCGATGCCCAGGCGCTTCATTTCATGGTCGATGGCCCGGGCGACGATGTCCCGCGGGGCCAGTTCTGCTCGTGGGTCGAAGCGCTGCATGAAACGTTCGCCGTTGGGCAGCTTCAGGTGTGCGCCTTCGCCGCGCAGGGCTTCGGTGATCAGGAAGCTCTTGGCCTGCGGGTGATACAGGCAGGTGGGGTGGAACTGATTGAATTCCAGGTTCGCCACCCGGCAGCCCGAACGCCAGGCCATGGCGATGCCGTCACCGCAGGCGCCGTCGGGGTTGCTGGTATAGAGGTAGACCTTCGCTGCGCCGCCCGAGGCGAGAATGGTGAAGCGCGCGCCGTAGGTGTCGACTTCGCCGCTGGCCCGGTTGAGCACGTAGGCGCCGAGGCAGCGTTCGCCCGGCAGGCCAAGGCGCTTTTCGGTGATCAGGTCGACGGCGACCCGCTGTTCCAGCAGTTCGATGTTGGGGCGTTGCCGGGCCTGGGCGAGCAGGGTCTTGAAGATCGCGGCGCCGGTGGCGTCGGCGGCATGGATGATCCGCCGATGGCTGTGGCCGCCTTCGCGGGTCAGGTGGAACTCGAAGCCGCCGTCGTCGGTACCGGAATGTTCGTCGCGGGTGAAGGGCACGCCCTGGTCGATCAGCCACTGGATGGCTTCGCGGCTATGCTCGACGGTGAAGCGCACCGCCTCTTCATTGCACAGGCCGCCGCCGGCATTCAGGGTGTCTTCGACGTGGGATTGCACCGTGTCGGTGTCATCGAGCACCGCGGCGACACCGCCCTGGGCCCAGAACGTCGAGCCATTGGCGAGGTCGCCCTTGCTCAGTACGGCTATGCGCAGGTGGCCCGGCAAGGTCAGTGCAAGGCTCAAGCCCGCGGCGCCGCTGCCAATCACCAGGACATCGTGTTGAAACTGTTGGCTCATTTGAAGGATTCCGCAAAAAGCGATCCGTAGGGGGGCGCAAACAGGACGCCTGGATCGGCGAATCAAAGGGTGACACGGCCCACTAGTATATAGAGGGGGGGAGCGGCACAATAGCCGGGCATTCGTGGCATTGTGAGACTACGGGCAACGAACTGCACGGCTTTCATGAAACGGACAGCGATTAGGATGGGAACTTTTTGCATAGGCCCCGACTCAATAGCAGGATGCCCGAAAGCTGGGAACACGCTGGATTTGCTGAGCTGCGTCTGTGTCAGGCGCGTCAGGAAACTGGCGACAGATTATTCGCGCAGCCGGCATTGCCCGCGCTGCGTTTTTCGTGTGTGCCAAATCAGTGCGCGCCGGAAACTTGCTTGGAGGGGGAGAACTTTTGCGAAAAGTCCGAGTCTATGTTTGCAAGCCTGATCGATTAGTTATGCAAGCCTCCTTCAAGTACAACGAGGAGTGTTCATGCTAACCCAGGAAGAGGATCAGCAGCTGGTCGAGCGCGTTCAACGCGGCGACAAGCGGGCATTTGATCTGCTAGTGCTGAAATACCAGCACAAAATTCTCGGGTTGATCGTGCGGTTTGTGCACGACACCCATGAAGCGCAGGACGTTGCACAGGAAGCCTTTATCAAGGCGTACCGTGCACTCGGTAATTTCCGCGGTGACAGTGCGTTTTACACGTGGCTGTATCGCATCGCCATTAACACGGCGAAGAACTATCTGGTTTCTCGCGGTCGCCGCCCGCCGGATAGTGATGTTAGTTCGGAAGATGCTGAATTTTATGATGGTGATCACGGCCTCAAGGATCTCGAGTCGCCGGAGCGTGCATTGCTGCGCGACGAGATCGAAGGAACCGTCCATCGCACTATTCAACAACTGCCAGAAGATTTGCGTACGGCGTTAACTTTACGTGAATTCGATGGTCTGAGTTACGAAGACATTGCGAGCGTCATGCAATGTCCGGTGGGTACCGTACGCTCCCGGATCTTCCGGGCTCGGGAAGCCATCGATAAAGCCCTGCAGCCGTTGTTGCAGGAAAACTGAGACAGCGGCGACAGCCAAGAGAGGAACCGCCATGAGTCGTGATGCCCTGCAGGAATCGCTGTCCGCAGTGATGGATAACGAAGCGGATGAACTGGAACTTCGTCGAGTGCTTAATGCATTTGATGATGCCGAAACCCGTGATACCTGGTCTCGTTACCAAGTCGCTCGGGCGGTGATGCACAAGGATCTTCTAATCCCTCGTCTGGATATTGCTGCGGCCGTTTCTGCTGCACTGGCTGATGAAGCCGTTCCGGCAAAAGCTGCTCGCGGTCCTTGGCGTAGCCTGGGCCGTCTGGCAGTCGCTGCTTCGGTGACCGTCGCTGTATTGGCAGGTGTTCGCCTGTACAACCAGGACGAAATCGCCGGTGCCGAACTGGCCCAGCAGACCCAGCAACCGGTCATGGCCGGCCCGCAGGTTAAGGGTCCAGCCGTACTGGCCGGCTACAAGGAAAGCTCCGATACCACCGGGCCTATGGCCAACGGTGTACTTCAAGGGCAATCCGGCTGGCAGGATCAGCGTCTTCCAGGCTACCTGCGCCAACACGCACAGGAATCGGCCTTGAAAGGCACTGAAAGCGCTCTGCCTTACGCTCGCGCTGCAAGCCTGGAAAACCGCTAGTCCGCCAAGGAGCTTTATGCGCGCCATACCGCTCCTTGCGCTTTTGCTCAGTGGCTGGTTTGCAGTCCCCGCCCATGCCGATGAAGCCCAAGACTGGCTGACGCGTCTTGGGCGGGCGGAGCAGCAGCAAAGCTTTCAGGGCACCTTCATCTACGAGCGTAACGGTAGTTTTTCTACCCATGACATCTGGCATCGTGTCCAGAATGGTCAGGTCCGTGAGCGGCTTTTGCAGCTCGATGGTTCTGCCCAGGAAGTCCTGCGCGTCGATGGCCGTACCCAATGCGTGAGCGGCACGCTGGTTGCCGGGCTTGGGGGCTCCCCCAATACCTCTGCGCGTACCCTTGATCCGCAAAAACTCAAAGCGTTCTACGATCTTGCCGTCATCGGCAAATCGCGCGTGGCCGGTCGGAATGCGGTGATCGTCTCCGTGACCCCCCGCGATCAATACCGTTATGGTTTTGAGCTGCATCTGGATCGTGAAACTGCGCTGCCATTGAAGTCATTGTTGCTTAACGACCAGGGCCAGTTGCTGGAGCGTTTCCAGTTCACCCAGCTCAATACATCGGTGCCTGACGATCGTGATTTGCAGCCCAGTGGCGAATGCACGCCGGTGGCGGTGACCAACGCCAAGGCCCCGGAGGTCGAGATCCCTCAGGATTGGCGCCTCGACTGGTTGCCACCAGGCTTTCAGCTGGTCAACAGCAGTGCCCATAAAGACTCCCACACCAAGGTAACCGTCAGCAGTCTGATGTATGACGATGGTCTGGCGCGTTTTTCGGTATTCCTGGAGCCGCTTAACGGTGCGACCGTAAACGAGACCCGCACCCAGTTGGGCCCGACAGTCGCCGTTTCACGGCGGTTGAATACCCTGGAAGGCGAGGTGATGGTGACCGTCGTCGGCGAGATCCCGATTGGCACCGCCGAGCGAATTGCGCTGTCACTACGCAGTGGCACCGTGCCCGCCAAGCCTTGAGTTGTTAATCCTATGTTCATCCTGATATTTCAATGTTGCGCAGGAGATAGTCGATGCCTGCCTCTGCCGAGAGCATGAAATGTCTGGATCATTTTTTTCACTTGCTAATATCCCCTATGTTTTTTATAGGTCAGGGCTTAACGGCCCTGGCCTTGTTTTGTTCGCGGAACAAAAATGTCGGTCGCAGTTTTCGGCGTTTATTGAACCCTGTCGCTCAACCCTGCTCGTCGTAACGGGAGCTGTATGTCGATACCACGTTTGAAGTCTTACCTATCCATAGTCGCCACGGTGCTGGTGCTGGGTCAGGCGGTTACCGCGCAAGCGGCCGAGCTGCCTGACTTCACCCAACTGGTGGAGCAGGCGTCGCCTGCCGTGGTGAACATCAGTACTACGCAGAAGCTGCCGGATCGTAAGGTCTCCAACCAGCAGATGCCCGACCTGGAAGGCCTGCCGCCGATGCTGCGGGAGTTCTTCGAACGCGGCATGCCCCAGCCGCGCACGCCGCGTGGCGGTGGTGGCGGCCAGCGTGAGGCCCAGTCCCTGGGCTCGGGCTTCATCATCTCGCCTGACGGCTACATCCTCACCAACAACCACGTGATTGCCGACGCCGACGAGATCCTGGTGCGCCTGGCGGACCGCAGTGAGCTGAAAGCCAAGCTGGTGGGCACCGACCCACGTTCCGACGTGGCCCTGCTGAAAATCGAAGGCAAGGACCTGCCGGTGCTGAAACTGGGCAAATCCCAGGACCTGAAAGCCGGCCAATGGGTCGTCGCCATCGGTTCGCCGTTTGGTTTTGACCATACTGTGACCCAGGGTATCGTCAGCGCCATCGGTCGCAGCCTGCCGAACGAAAACTACGTGCCGTTCATCCAGACCGACGTGCCGATCAACCCGGGCAACTCCGGCGGTCCGTTGTTCAACCTGGCGGGTGAAGTCGTTGGCATCAACTCGCAGATCTACACCCGCTCCGGTGGTTTCATGGGCGTTTCGTTCGCGATTCCGATCGATGTGGCCATGGACGTATCCAACCAGCTGAAAACCGGTGGCAAAGTCAGCCGCGGCTGGCTGGGCGTGGTGATCCAGGAAGTGAACAAGGACCTGGCTGAATCCTTCGGTCTCGACAAGCCGGCCGGTGCCCTGGTCGCGCAGATCCAGGACGATGGCCCTGCTGCCAAAGGTGGCCTGCAAGTCGGTGACGTGATCCTGAGCATGAACGGCCAGCCGATCGTCATGTCTGCGGACTTGCCACACCTGGTGGGCGCGCTCAAGGCCGGCAGCAAGGCCAAGCTGGAAGTGATTCGTGACGGCAAGCGCCAGAACGTCGAACTGACCGTCGGTGCTATCCCGGAAGAAGGCGCGGCGCTGGATGCGCTGGGCAACAGCAAGCCAGGTGCCGAGCGCAGCAGCAATCGCCTGGGCATTGCTGTAGTCGAGTTGACCGACGAACAGAAAAAGAGCTTCGACCTCAAGAGCGGTGTAGTGATCAAGGAAGTCCAGGACGGTCCTGCCTCCCTGATCGGCCTGCAACCAGGTGATGTCATCACCCACCTGAACAACCAGGCTATCAACTCCACCAAAGAGTTCACCGACATCGCCAAGGCGCTGCCGAAGAACCGTTCGGTGTCGATGCGCGTCCTGCGTCAGGGGCGTGCCAGCTTCATTACCTTCAAACTGGCCGAGTAATCCGCTAGTCCAATAAAAAGCCCCGCTCTCGATGTTCGAGAGCGGGGCTTTTTTGTGGCTGAAAGGTTTAGCCCATCATGTCTTTGACCATGCGTTCCTGGTCGATCAGTTCACGCTGGCGTGCGTCGATACGTGACGAAAGCGGGAAGTTGCTGCCGGCGCGACGCTTGGCGAAATCCAATTGCTGGATGGCCTGCTTGAAATCTCCCACCAGCGCGAAGTACTCGGCGCGGGCCTGGTGCAGGCCGATGATATTGCCCGACAAGCCACGGGTTTCCGCAACCTGGTACCAGACGTCCGGATCGTCCGGGCGAGACTTCAACAATCCTTCCAGGGCTTTTTCCGCGTCAGCGTTGCGGTTCTGCTTGAGCAGCAGATCCACACGAACCTGGTTCAGCGGATAGTTGCCTGGATATTGCGTCAACATTCGGTCCGTACGCTGCTGGGCATCCGGCAGGCGATTGTTGGTCATGTCCAGCTCGATCTGCGCCAGGTTGTAGGTGATGTCGTTGGGCGCCTTGGCCAGCAGCGGCTTGAGGTTTTCCCGGGCCAGGTTGAACTGGGCACCCTTGATCTGAGCGATGGCGAGGCCATAACGCGCGATATCGTTCTTCGGATTTTCATCCAGCTGGGCCTGGAAACGTTTGGCGGCCAGCCCCGGGGTGTCTTCGTAATACAGTTGCACTCGAGCACGGATCAGTTGATAGCGCAGGCTGTCCTCAATGCCACCCAGCTTGGCTTGCTCCGCACGGTTGCGGGTGTCGGCGATCCGCGATTCGGTTACCGGGTGAGTCAGCAGGAATTCAGGCGGCTTGGCATCGAAACGGTACTGGCGCATCAAGCGCTCGAACATGGTTGGCATGGACCGTGGGTCGTAGCCGGCTTTCTCCAGGTTGAGAATGCCGATGCGGTCAGCCTCTTGCTCGTTTTGCCGGGAAAAGCGCCGTTGCTCCTGGATCGCGGCGGCCTGGCTGCCGGCGATCGCGGCAATGCCCGCATCGCCTGCGCCAGCGGCGGCAGCGATGATGCCGCCGAGCAGCGCAGCCATCATCGGGATCTGCATGCGCTGCTGTGCTTCCACGCCTCGTGCGAAGTGACGTTGGGACAAGTGAGCCAATTCGTGGGCCAGTACCGAGGCATATTCGCCTTCGGTCTGGGCGTTGAGGAACAGGCCGCCGTTGACCCCGACGATGCCACCCGGTGCGGCAAAGGCGTTCAACTGCGGGC
The DNA here is from genome assembly GCF_013385805.1 of Pseudomonas sp. C6002. Classification (NCBI taxonomy): domain Bacteria; kingdom Pseudomonadati; phylum Pseudomonadota; class Gammaproteobacteria; order Pseudomonadales; family Pseudomonadaceae; genus Pseudomonas; species Pseudomonas sp. C6002. The sequence continues at coordinate 57,458 of NZ_JACAPH010000018.1, forward strand.
TGTTGATCAGAATGAATTCCAGGCGCCGGTCATTGACCTGGCTGGTTTCCACCAGCTTATAAACGCTGGATTCGACGTAATCCTTGAGCTGCGGGTCGTTGAGTTGCGAGACCTGGCCACGCAGGTAGGCCAGCCATGCCCGACCCAGATCGTATTCCTGTTTTGGCGAGACAATGGCAGAACTGGCGTCGCCAAGTGACGGCAGGTCGTCGGCGAAGCCTGGAGAGGCAAGCAGGCAAGCCAGCGTCAGCAGGGTAGGGCGCAAAAAAGTCATGCACAAAGCCTTTCGACAAAGAGCTTACTGTAGCCGGACACTGAGCTTCGGACCAGATATTCTAAGCGCCCTCGACGCCCACCCGGAGTTAGACCATGACCGACGCTGTAGCCTTCGATGCCGAACTGGATGCCAGTGGCCTTAACTGCCCGCTGCCCTTGCTCAAGGCCAAGCTGGAGCTCAATCGGCTGGCCAGCGGCGCGGTGCTCAAGGTGATCGCCACGGACGCTGGCTCCCAGCGGGACTTTCGTACGTTTGCCAAGCTGGCCGGCCACACCCTGCTGCATGAAGAAGACGAAGCGGGCGTCTATCGTTACTGGTTGCGCAAGGCCTGAATCGCTTGAATATGCTGTCCTTATCGCCTGAGGTTTATTGATGTTCAAAGTGTTACGTGACTGGATTCAGCGCTACTTCTCCGACGAAGAAGCCGTGGTGCTGGCCGTCCTGCTGTTTCTTGCCTTTACGGCCGTGCTCACTTTGGGCGGCATGCTGGCGCCGGTACTGGCGGGGATGGTGCTGGCGTACCTGATGCAAGGCCTGGTCTCCATCCTGGAGCGTCTGCGCTTGCCGGGTGGGGCAGCGGTGGGTCTAGTGTTTGCCTTGTTCATGGGGCTGTTGCTGGTATTTATCGTGATCGTGGTGCCTTTGCTGTGGCACCAGTTGATCACCTTGTTCAACGAGCTACCGGGCATGCTCGCCAAGTGGCAGTCATTGCTGCTGCTGTTGCCTGAGCGCTATCCGCACCTGGTGTCGGACGAGCAGGTCCTGCAGGCCATTGAGGTGGCTCGCGGCGAAATCGGAAAGTTCGGACAATGGGCGCTGACCTTTTCCCTTTCGAGCTTGCCGCTGCTGGTCAACATCATGATCTACCTGGTACTGGTGCCGATCCTGGTGTTTTTCTTCCTCAAGGACCGCGAGATGATCGGTCGCTGGGTGCGTGGCTATCTGCCCCGTGAGCGTGCGCTGATTACCCGGGTCGCCGAGGAAATGAACCGGCAGATTGCCAACTACATCCGCGGCAAGGTTATCGAGATTTTTATCTGCGGTGGCGTCACTTACATCGGTTTTGTCGCGCTGGGGCTTAACTACGCTGCCCTGTTGGCGCTGCTGGTGGGTGTTTCAGTGGTGGTGCCATACGTTGGCGCGGTGGTGGTGACGGTGCCGGTGATGTTGATCGCGCTGTTCCAGTGGGGCTGGAGTGATCAGTTCATCTACCTGATGGCGGTGTACGGCATCATCCAGGTGCTGGACGGCAACGTGCTGGTGCCGCTGCTGTTCTCCGAGGCGGTGAACCTGCATCCGGTGGCGATCATCTGTGCGGTGTTGTTGTTTGGCGGGTTGTGGGGCTTCTGGGGGGTGTTCTTTGCGATTCCCCTGGCGACGCTGTTCAAGGCGGTGCTGGATGCCTGGCCTCGGCAGGAGCCTGTTGTAGCGCCGTTACTCTGATATTTGTGGTGCCGGTGCATGGCCTCATCGCGGGCAAGCCCGGCTCCCACATTGACTGAGTTGTCCTGTCGAACAATGATCACAGGTGGGAGCTGGCTTGGCTGCGATAGCTATTTCAAAGCCAGCAGGTGAATCAAGCCTGGTTCAGCGCCTGCGCCGCTTCGAGCACTGCATCCACATGGCCCGGCACTTTCACACCGCGCCATTCCTGGCGCAGTACGCCATTCTTGTCGATCAGGAAGGTGCTGCGATCAACACCCAGGTATTCCTTGCCATACAGCTTCTTCAGCTTGATCACATCAAACAGCTGGCAAACCGCTTCGTCCTTGTCGCTGATCAGCTCAAAGGGGAATTCCTGCTTTGCCTTGAAGTTCTCGTGGGACTTCACGCTGTCCCGGGACACGCCAAACACCTCGGTGTTGGCCGCCTTGAACGCAGCATGCTGGTCACGGAAGCCCTGGCCTTCAGTGGTGCAGCCCGGGGTGCTGTCTTTCGGGTAGAAGTAGATCACCACTTGCTTGCCCTTGAGCCCGGCGAGGCTGAAGGTTTGCCCGCTGGTGGCCTGGGCTTCGAAGTCGGCTACCGGTTGGTCGATCACTACAGACATGAAGACTTCCTTACATAGGGTTCTGTGGGCGCCAAGGCTCGATCAGTGCGTCGAGGTTCAGGGCATCGGCGAAATCCAGGAACTGGTCGCGCAGCCAACTGATCTGCACGCCGGCCGGCAAGGTCACGGTAAAGGTCGCGTTGAGCATGGTGCCGCCGGTCTGCGGAGCCTGATAGGTGTCGCAGGTCAGGTTTTCCAGCTCGACGTTGTGGTCGATAAAGAACTGGCACAGCTCGTTGACGATGTCCGAGCGGTAGGCCGAACTGACATAGGCCACGTAGGGCAGGGCCTGCGGACGGTTTTCCAGGGCGGCGCTGCGCACCACGTTGACCGTGAAGTCATGCTTCTTCGCCAAACCCGGTAAACCGGTTTCAAGGCGGGCCAGGGCATCCCAGGTCCCGGAAATCTGCAGGACCAGCGCACTGCACTCGCCATGGCGGGTCAGGCGGGAGGTCACGACGGCGCAGCGGTTTTCATGGCTGGCGCGGCACAGGACGTTAGTCAGCTCCATGGGGTTGGCGCCGAGGGCACTGATGACAAGGAATTGTTCGCGGACTGTGGGGGTGGACATGCAGCCTTCCTAAAGCGATGAGCGGTCGATACGATGCAAGCGGTATCAATCAAAGGATGAAGGGTAGCGAAAACCATCGCCAAGGGCTAGGAGGTGGCGTTTTCATTACGTAATCAGCTTCATCAAACCCCGCTTTGGCAGAATGATGGCGCTGCCGCGAACTAAGTTGATCCAGAACGCATCCTCAGGCGGTACTTCGCTTGTACAAGCATCTTGGCGCCAGTACCATTACCGCTCTCTTTTTCCGGCAGGAGCGGTTGCATGATTGCGGGCAGTATGGTGGCACTGGTCACACCCATGGATGCACAAGGTAATCTCGACTGGGACAGCCTGGGCAAACTGGTGGACTTCCACCTGCAAGAGGGCACCAACGCCATCGTGGCGGTCGGCACCACAGGTGAATCGGCCACACTGGATGTGGAAGAACACATCGAAGTGATCGAGTTCGTGGTCAAGCGCGTTGCAGGGCGCATTGCTGTCATCGCCGGCACGGGCGCCAATTCGACCCGCGAAGCGATCGAATTGACCAGCAACGCCAAGAAAGCCGGCGCCGATGCCTGCCTGCTGGTGACGCCGTACTACAACAAGCCGACCCAGGAAGGCCTGTACCTGCACTTCCGCGCCGTTGCCGAAGCAGTCGATATCCCGCAGATCCTCTACAACGTACCCGGTCGCACCGCCTGCGACATGAAGGCCGAGACCGTGATCCGCCTGTCCACCGTACCGAACATCATCGGTATCAAGGAAGCCACCGGTGACCTGCAGCGTGCCAAGGACATCCTGGCCGGCGTCAGCAGCGACTTCCTGGTGTATTCCGGTGACGACGCCACGGCGGTCGAGCTGATCCTGCTGGGCGGCAAAGGCAACATCTCGGTGACTGCCAACGTTGCACCGCGCGCCATGAGCGAGCTGTGTGCCGCGGCCATCGCCGGTGATGCGGTCAAGGCCCGGGCGATCCACGAACAACTGGCACCGCTCAACAAAACCCTGTTTATCGAATCCAACCCTATCCCCGTGAAATGGGCGCTGCATGAGATGGGCCTGATGCCGGACGGTATCCGTCTGCCGCTCACCTGGCTCAGCGAAGCCTGTCACGAACCGCTGCGACAGGCCCTGCGCCAGTCCGGCGTCCTGGTTTAATTGAGGAAGCACTACGCATGAAGCGATTGGCCGGACTTTCCGCACTTGCCTTGATTATCTCCAGCACCAGTGGCTGCGGTTGGATCTGGGGCCCGGAAGGCTACTTCCGCGACCGCGGTAGCGATTACCTGGAAGCCCAACAAACCGCCCCGATGAAATTGCCGTCGGACGTCAATGTCGCCAAGCGCCTTGACCCGTTGCTGCCGATTCCGCGCAACGTGGCCGACGACACCGTCAAGGGTGAATACGAAGTGCCGCGTCCACAGCCGTTGTCGGCCGTGGCCGATGCCAGCGACTACAGCCTGCAGAAGAGCGGCGACACCCGTTGGGTCATGGCCCAGCGCCCACCTGCCGAAGTCTGGCCGGTGGCCGTGCAGTTCTTCCAGGACAACGGTTTCCGCATTGACGAACAACGCCCGCAGACCGGTGAATTCACCACCGCGTGGCAGCACACCAGCGAACTGTCGGCATCCATGGCCAAGCGCCTGCAGGCCGGTGGTGTAGCCAATGACAGCGAAGCCCGCATCCGCGTGCGTATCGAGCCAGGCGTGCAACGCAACACCAGTGAAGTCTACGTAGTCAGCGCCGAGCGTCCTGCCGGCAGCACCGCCAACGTCGACTTCACCCCACGTTCGGTCAACACCGGCGTGGACGCTGCCCTGGTCGACGAAATGCTCGCCAGCATGAGCCGTATTTCCGAGAAGGGCGGTTCCGTCTCCCTGCTCGCCGCCGGTAGCTTTGACACACCTAGCCGCGTCAGCCTCAGCGAAGACGGCAGCGGCAACGTGGTGCTCAACCTGGGTGAAGACCTGGACCGCGCCTGGTCGAGTGTCGGCCGCGCGCTGGAGCACGGCGAATGGCGCGTTGAAGACATCAACCGCAGCCTGGGCCTGTACTACATCAACCTGGCCGAAAAAGCCGAGAAGAAAGACGACGAGCCAGGTTTCTTCAGCAAGTTGTTCGGCAGCAAGCCGACCAAGGAAGAGATCGAGACCCGCGCCGAGCGTTACCAGGTTCGTTTGAGCAAGGTAGGCGAAAGCGTGCAAGTCACCGTCGAGAAAAACATCAACACCGTGGCGCCGGCAGAAGTGGCGCGCAAAGTGTTGGGCGTGATTCAGGACAACCTGGGCTGATCCGATGCGTTTTGCCGTTCTCGGCAGCGGTAGCCAAGGGAACGGCACGCTTGTAGCCCACGACGACACGTACGTCCTGGTGGATTGTGGTTTCTCCCTGCGGGAAACCGAGCGGCGCCTGCTGCGCCTGGGGGTTCACCCCACGCAGCTGAGCGCGATTCTGGTGACCCACGAACATGCCGACCACGTGCATGGCGTGGGTTTGCTGTCTCGGCGCTACAATCTTCCGGTGTACCTGAGTCGCGGCACCTTGCGCGGGATGCGCAAACCGATTGAGCCCGCAGGTTTGCTGGCCGGTGGCGAACAATTGCAGATCGGTGCCTTGAGCATCGATGTGATTGAAGTGGCCCACGATGCCCAGGAACCGACGCAATACGTATTCAGTGACGGTGAACGGCGTTTTGGCCTGCTCACTGACCTGGGTTCGTACTGCGCCAAGGTGCTGGACGGTTACCGGGACCTCGACGCATTGATGATCGAGTCCAACCACTGCCGTGACCTGCTTGCGCGTGGCCACTACCCGGCCTTTCTCAAGCAGCGGGTCGGCGGGCAGTTTGGACATTTGAACAACCACCAGGCGGCGTACCTGGTGTATGAGTTGGGCTGGCAAGACCTGCAACACCTGGTCCTGGCCCACCTGAGCAGCAAGAACAACCTGCCGCAGCTGGCCCGGCAATGTTTTGTCGACACCCTTGGGTGCGACCCGGACTGGCTGCAACTGGCCGATCAAGATTCAGGGCTCGACTGGCGACACATCGCCTAGCCCACCTACTTAGCAAGCGGAGCCCATCATGGAAAAACGTGAAGAACTCTACCGCGGCAAAGCCAAATCGGTTTACAAGACCGACGACGCCAACCGCTTGATCCTGCTGTTTCGCAACGACACCTCGGCGTTCGACGGCAAGCGCATCGAACAGCTCGACCGCAAAGGCATGGTGAACAACAAGTTCAACGCCTTCATCATGCAGAAACTCGAAGCGGCCGGCATTCCGACCCAATTCGACAAACTGCTGGGCGACAACGAATGCCTGGTGAAAAAACTCGACATGATCCCGGTCGAGTGCGTCGTGCGTAACTATGCGGCCGGCAGCCTGGTGAAGCGTTTGGGCGTGGAGGAGGGCCTCAAGCTCAACCCCTACACCTTCGAGCTGTTCCTGAAAGACGACGCCAAGGGTGACCCGTTCATCAACGAATCCCACGTGGTGGCATTTGGTTGGGGCACCGCTGAGCAACTGGCTCGCATGAAGGAGCTGTCGCTGAAGGTCAACGACGTCCTGAGCAAACTGTTCGACGACGCCGGCCTGCTGCTGGTGGACTTCAAACTGGAATTCGGCGTGTTCCACGACGGCTCCATCGTCCTGGGCGACGAATTCAGCCCGGACGGCTGCCGCCTGTGGGACAAAGACACTCGCAAGAAGATGGACAAAGACCGCTTCCGCCAGGGCCTCGGTGACGTTATCGAAGCCTACGAAGAAGTCGCCAACCGTCTCGGCGTACCGCTGTAATCGACGCAAGCATCTGATAGCACGGAAAAAAATCGCTTTTGCGCTTTGCTTCCAGGAAACAGGCTGTTATGATGCGCGCCGTTGGAGAGATGCCAGAGTGGCCGAATGGGACGGATTCGAAATCCGTTGTACCTTCACCGGTACCTAGGGTTCGAATCCCTATCTCTCCGCCATTATTGAAAAATGAAAAACCCCCGATAACTTCAATGTTGTCGGGGGTTTTTTGCTTTCAGTCAGAAACTGCATACTGAATTCTGCTACGGTCTTCGTTAATTGGCGCTTCGGACATCGGTCATGAATTTTAAAAAAGTACTGGCGCATTTGCAGGCTGAAGTTCCCGAGCTATTGGCTGTGTATGTGTTCGGTAGCCAAGTGACGGGTGAGGCAGGTAGTGAGAGTGATCTGGATGTTGCGGTCCTTTCTGCGGGAGTGGTCGAGCCTTTATTGCTATGGCAGCTGTCTGGGGAGTTGGCTGATATCGTTGGAGTTCCCGTCGACTTGCTTGATTTGCGCGCAGCCTCAACGGTAATGCAATACCAAGTATTGACCACTGGGCGTCGGCTCTGGTCCGGGAACGTCCAGGCGGGTCTATTCGAGAGCTACGTCCTGAGCGAAAAAACCGCGCTGGACACGGCAAGGGCTGAGTTGTTGGCGGATATCCAGAAGGAAGGGAAAGTTTATGGTCGATGATGTTCTCATCAATAAAGCAGCCAGCATTGAGCGGTGCGTTGCTCGCGCCCGTCAGGAATACGATAAGGATCCCACCAGCTTCGCCACAGATTTCACGCGCCAGGATGCGGCGATTTTTAATATTCAGCGTGCCTGTGAGGCAGCGCTGGACATGGGCCAACACTTGATTCGTCGTGAGCGCCTGGGTGTTCCACAAGGAGCTCGTGACGTGTTTGAGTTGTTATGTCAGGGCGGTTGGGTCAATCCTGCGTTGCTGACCAACCTGAAGAACATGGTCGGGTTCCGTAACATTGCTGTTCACGAGTACCAGACGCTTCAATTGCCGATTACTGTAGCGATCATTACAAAACACCTGGATGAGTTTCTAGCATTTAGTTCGCATATTTTGACCAAGGATGCGGGGTTGGAAAATAAACAAGTCTAATCTGTAAATTTTCCATCCCTCTGAATAAGTTTTCCTGCTGCGGTGTTCACCACACAGACCACTCAGGAAACGCCCATGAACAATCCCGCCGACCGCTACGACCGCCTGACCCGCACCTTCCACTGGCTGACCGCCGCCCTGGTGATCTTCATGTTCGCCAGCGCCCACGTCTGGGAAAACCTGGAAAAAGGCACGCCACTGCGCAAGGGCCTGCAATCGGTCCATATCTCCCTGGGCATCGCCATGGCGGTGCTGATCGCTGCACGTATCCTCTGGCGTGTGTTCGGCGGCAATCACCCAAAGGCCGACAATCACCCTGCGCTTAACGTGGCCGCCAAAATCGCCCACGGCTGTCTATACCTGTTGTTACTGACGCAGGTGACCCTGGGCTTCCTGTTCCGCTGGGCCCAGGGCGAGCCCTTCAACTTTTTCGGACTGTTCCCGGTGCCAGCGCCTTTTGTGATCGATCACGAATTGCGAGGCACTCTGGGTGGCCTGCACAACAATGTCGCCTGGGCGATCATCGTACTCGCCGGGCTGCATGCCTGCGCCGCGCTGTGGCATCACTACATCCAGCGCGACAGCACGTTGCGCCGCATGCTGCCGGCCCCTCGTGGCGATCTTCCCTACTGAGTTTGCTGCTGTACTTTCCCTATCGTTACGGAGCATGAATGCCATGAAGAATCGTCCCGAGCACGCCGTTGGTTACCGCACCGCTTTGTTCTTTGGCGCCTGTATGGCCGCCGCGCTATTGGCCGGCCAGGCCCATGCCTCCGGTGACGAATCGGCGCCGCCCAAGCCCAACTGCCCCAAAGGCCAGGTCTGGGATACCAAGACCGGCAAGTGCGTGCTGCAAACCAGCAAGGCCACGTCGGACGCCGACCGCACCGACTACGCCTATCGCCTGGCCAAGGACGGGCGTTATGAAGAAGCCTTGTCACTGCTCGACACCCTGCAAAACCCGAACACCGCCAAGGCCCTGAACTACCGCGGCTACGCCACCCGCAAACTGGGGCGCACCGATGAAGGCATCAGCTACTACCTGAAGTCCGTGGCACTGGACCCCAACTACGCACAAGTCCGTGAGTACCTGGGGGAAGCCTACGTCATCAAGGGCCGTGTGGACCTGGCCCAGGAGCAACTGGTGAAGATCAAGGCGTTGTGCAGCACCACCTGCGAAGAGTACGAAGACCTGGCTGAAGCCATCGCCGCCGCGCCTCAGGCTTGAAGCTGTGAGCGAACAGCCGGGAGATTGCCATCACCACAGACGCTGAGTTGCGCCGAGAGTTGAGCCAGCTGTTGCCACGTTTATGGCGATACGGGCTGGTGCTGTCGCGACAAAAGCATGTGGCTGATGACCTGGTGCAAGCCACCTGCGTGCGGGCGTTGGAGCGTGCAGGCCAGTTCGTGGCTGGCACGCGGCTGGACCGCTGGTTGCTGACGATCATGCATTCGATCTGGCTTAACGAATTGCGCGCCCAGCGAGTACGGCAAGGGCAGGGGTTTGTCGACGCCGAGCAGGCGTTGTCGTTCGACGGTGAAGCCCTGGCTCAGGACCAGGTCCTGGCCGCGCAGGTGATCAAGCGCGTCAATGCATTACCCGAAGCGCAGCGGGAGACTGTTTTTCTGGCCTACGTCGAAGGCCTCTCATACAAGGAAATTGCCGAAGTCCTGCATATTCCCGTAGGAACGGTGATGAGCCGGTTGGCCGCTGCACGCATGAAGCTGGCTGAAACTGCGCACTCAAGCGGCTTGTTGGATAAATCGAGCGGAGAACGACGATGACTCAAAATACACCACCGTCGGATGAACTGCTGGTGGCTTACCTGGACGGTGAGTTAGACCCTCAGCAGCGCCAGCTTATCGATAACCTGCTGGGGATCGATCCTGCCGTGACAGCCCGCTTGGAACTGCTCAAGCGCGGCCACTTGCCGTTCAAATCAGCCTTCGATTCGGTTCTCGATCAAGCCCCTACAGAGCGTTTGCAGGTGATGCTCGATGCGTTGCCGCCGGCACAAACACCGACCCTGAGTCGACGCAAATTTCTCGCGGTAGCAGCAAGCTTTGCGGTGGCAGGTGTGGTCGCTGATCGATTGTTCATGACCTGGCCCCGGCCTGAGCCCGGTTCGGGCTGGCGTGCCTCGGTGGCCGAATACATGGCGCTGTATACGCCCCAGACCCTGGAAAACCTCAGCGCCGATCCCGACTCCCATATCGCCCAGCTGAGTTCGGTCGGGACCCAGCTCGGCCTGTCGTTGAACCCGGATGCAGTACACCTGCCTGGCGCCGAATTTCGCCGCGCACAAATCCTTGATTATGACGGCGTACTGATCGGCCAACTGACCTACCTCGACGCGCGCCACGGCCCGCTGGCGCTGTGCATTACGGCGGCGAAAAAAGGTGCGGTGGCCATGGCCACCGAACAGCGCCGGGGCATGAACGTGGTGTTTTGGTCCAGCCCGTCCCATGCGTTCATGTTGATTGGCAGAAACCCGTTCGAGGATTTGCAGATCATGGCGCGCAGTGCCGAGAAGGCTTTGTCGGCATAGCGTCAATGAGACGATGAGGGCGTCTGCAACGCCCGCCACCGAGCCGGCGTCGTCCCCTCCCAGGAACGAAACGCACGATAAAACGAGTTGGTATCTTCATAGCCCACCAGGCACGCGATCTCGTCTATCTCAATTGACGGCTCGGTGAGCAGATGCCGCACCACTTCCTGGCGGGTTTCCAGCATCAGTTGCCGAAAACTGGTGCCGGCCTCGGTAATGCGCCGTTGCAACGTGCGTTCGCTCATGCCCAGCTCCCGCGCTACCTCGACCATCTCGGGGCGGCCACTGGCCAGGAAGCGCTTGAGGGTGATCTTGACCTGATGGCTGATGCTGGCCGGTGTCGAGGCCTCGGCAAGCGCTGCCACCAGGCCCGGGTTCAGCATTTCGAGCATTTGCGGGTTGTACCCCGGAAAAGGTCGGTCCAGATCGGCGGCGTCCAGTATCAGCGCGTTGCGCCCGGCACCAAAACGCACGGAGCAACCGAAAAACTCGGCCAGTGCACGGCTGCCATCGTCCGGGCGAACCAGTTCGACCTGCAGGGGAGTGATCTGCGTCCGTGCTCCCCTTCGCCCCAATTCAACAAACGTCGCAAACGCCGCATCCACCAGCAGCGCAGGCGGTAATTCTGGCGTGTGCAACCAGTCGATGGTCACCGTACAGGCACGGCCATCCTCGCAAACCAGCAGGCGCTCGGGTGTGCACAATTGCTTGAAGCGGGCGAGGCGGTGCAGGCCATCGCGATAATCCCGGGCGATAAAAGCGGCAAAGCTGGAGGGTGGAAGCGCGGTGATATCCAGCCGCGTCACCAGTAATATCCCGACAGCCGGATCAGGATTAAGTATGCGCACCGCCTCCCACAAGCGAAAGAACTCCAGCGTCGTCACCTGCCGCCGGTCTCGCCGCTCGCGGATATGCAGGGTCATGGGCAAGCGTGCCTGACGCAACACCACCGACGGCTCCAGCCCGACGCTCTGCAGCGCCAGCCAGAACACATCCGGTATGTTGAAACGGGGTTGGGTCACGTCAGGCATGCGGCACCTTTTTCAAAAGCGTGAGATTAGTCCGAGGCTGACACGCTGAGGTCATGCCACTTCTTATCCGACTCGGCCAAGTCTGCCGCTGCCCGGGCGGCGTATTGCACGGCATCGCTGCCGATCAGCAAGCGTAGCGGGGCGTCTTTGTTCAGTGCCAGCTCCAGCACGATTTCGGCAACCCGGTCCGGACCCGTCGGCAGGATGCCGGGGGAGTTGAGCAATTCAACCAGGGCGCCGACCGTTTGTTGGTAGGGCTCACTGATGGCCGGAATCGTCATGGAACTGCCCGACCAGTCCGTGCGCATGCCGCCCGGCTCCAGCACGGTCACCTGGATGCCCAGTGGCGTGACTTCCTGTGCCAGTACTGTGGAAAATCCACCGACTGCCCATTTCGCACTCTGATAAGCGGCCAGGCCGGCCATGCCGATGCGGCCACCCAACGACGATACCTGGAAGATATGCCCACGGCCCTGGGCGCGCAGCACCGGCACCACCGCCTTGCTCACGTGCACCACACCATAGAAGTTGGTGCTGATCTGCGCGGAAAAATCCTCCAGCGTCACATCTTCCACCGACGCCAGGTCACCGTAGCCGGCGTTATTGACCACCACATCCAGGCGACCAAAATGTTTCACCGCGGCATCCACCGCTTCCAGCACCTGCTGGTTGTTGGTCACGTCCAGCGTGACCGGATAAATCGCCTCGCCGTAGTCGGCCACCAGGTCATCCAACTGCTTGGGATTGCGCGCGGTGGCAACCACACGATCACCGGCGCGCAGGGCGGCTACGGTAATCGAGCGGCCGAGGCCGCGGGAACTGCCGGTGATAAACCATATCCTGGACATTCGAACACCTCTTCGTTTGAGACTGCGGGAGTAACTTGTGAACGAATGATGGTCGACGGGCCTCTCTCATACACTAGCAAGAGGCCGCCAAGTGACTTGCATATCACGCCATTTATTCTGCGGCCAACCGTGCCGACAGGCTTTCGATAAACACCGTCTCCGCCCGGCTCATCTTCTGCTCACGGTTCCACAGCAGGTGGATATCCACGTCGGTAATCCCTTCGTCTGGCGGCAAGCGCCAGAGCAACCCATGCTTCACATCCTCGGCCACCACATGAATCGGCAGGCAGCCCAGGCCAAACCCGGCAATCACCAGGCGCCGCACTTCCTCCAGGCTGGAGGACGACGCCACGATGCGCCCGCTGAAGCCCTGCTGGTCGCGAAAGATCGTCAACGGCGAGAGCATCCCGCCGATCTGGTCGCTGGTAAAACTCACGAAGTTCTCCGACTGCAAATCTCCCTCCGCCAGCCCGGTGCGTCCGAACAACGGGTGATGCCGCCCGCAAAAAAATGCATAACGCTGACGCAGGAACAGGTGCTGCTCCAGCCGTGGTTGCGGCCGGCGATTGAGGCTCAGGCCCAGCGTCGCGGTTTTCTCCAGCAGGGCGGCGACGATGTCAGAGCTGCGCATCACCTCAACGTCCAGGTCGACCCGGGGATGCTGGCGATGGAAGTCCGCCAGGAAGTCATCAAAGGTGTCCGAACTGATCCGGCTGATCATCAGCAACCGCACTTTGCCAAGCACCTCGTCGCCAGGCTTTTGCAGGGCGTTGCTCATCTGCGAGACCTGGCCATACATCTCGCCGGCGATCGCGAAGATCTGCTCGCCGGCTTCGGTCAGCACGAAGCGCGGGCCGCGCCGGGCGATCAACTGGCAGTCGAGCTGTTCTTCCAGGCGCTTGAGCGCCTGGCTGATGGCCGGCTGGGTGAGGTGCAGGCGGGCGGCGGCGCGACTGATGCTCAACTCCTGGCCGATCACCCGGAAGGTGCGCAACAGGTTCCAGTCCAGGCGGTCATTGAGCAGCGGATGAACATCGCGGCGGTTTTCAGGCATGTCGACAGCTCGATAATAAGCAGGATTTATAATCGGAATAATAAATAGAAAATTGACTAATCATAGGGCTGAGACGAAAAATCACCCTCAACCAGCGCCATCAGAGCGCGTGCGCCAGTCCTTTCTCCTGCCAAAAAAATAACCAAAGGAGCCAGCCCCATGAAGCCTTCCGCTTCGCCGCAGCCGCGCCGTGCCGCGGCCGCCGCTTTCATCGGCACCATGATCGAGTGGTACGACTTTTACATTTACGCCACCGCCGCCGCGCTGGTGTTCGGTCAATTGTTCTTCCCTTCCGACGACAAACTGTTCAGCACCATGGCCGCGTTCGGCACCTTTGCCGTGGGCTTTTTCGCCCGGCCATTGGGCGGCATTGTGTTTGGGCATATCGGTGACCGTATCGGTCGCAAGAAATCCCTGGTGATCACCTTGGTGATGATGGGCGTGGTCACCGTATGTATCGGCCTGTTGCCGACCTATGCGCAGATCGGCGTCGCGGCGCCGGTGTTGCTGGTGCTGCTGCGCATCGTGCAGGGCATCGCCGTTGGCGGCGAGTGGGGCGGGGCGGTGCTGATGGCCGGCGAACATGCACCCAAAGGCCGTCGCAATTTCTTTGCCTCCTTTGCGCAACTGGGTAGCCCGGCGGGTTTGATCCTGTCGTTGCTGGCCTTCAGTGCGGTAACCCGTTTGCCGGAGGCCGACCTGCTCAGTTGGGGCTGGCGCGTGCCGTTCCTGGCCAGTGCCTTGTTGTTGATCGTCGGTCTGGCAATCCGCCTGGGCGTCAACGAATCGCCTGAGTTCCTGGAAGACAAAGCCAAGGCAGAAAAGGCCCGGACCATCACTCAGGATCAGGCCCCGGTGATCGAAGTGCTGAAAACGGCCTGGCGCCCGCTGCTGCTGTGCATCGGCGCCAACACCCTGGGGATTGCCGGGGTGTATTTCACCAACACCTTCATGATTGCCTACACCACCCAGCAACTTAACCTGCCGCGCTCGTTGATTCTGGAATGCCTGTTTGTCGTGGCCATCATCCAGTTCTGTGTCCAGCCGCTGGCGGCCTGGGTGGCGGAGAAGGTCGGTGCCACTCGTTTTCTGTGTGCGATGAGCGTGCTTGCGATGGCCTCGCCTTATCCGATGTTCGTGCTTGTCAGCAGCGGCCAGGCGCCATTGATCATCCTCGGCATCGCCCTGGCCGTGGTGTGCATGGCCTCGTTTTATGCGGTGATCGCCGGCTTCGTCAGCGGCTTGTTCGAAACCCGCGTGCGCTACACCGCCATCTCCCTGGCCTATCAAGTGTGCGGCGCGCTGGCCGGTGGCCTCACGCCGTTGATCGGCACCTGGCTGGCCCATGAATACCAGGGCCAGTGGTGGCCGATGGCTGTGTTCTACAGCGCGATCGCGGCGGTTTCGCTGCTGTGCGTACTTGCGTTGTCCCGGCGTCACGCCACCGCCCACCGTCTTGAAATGGCTTGAAGCGTTTGATTGGAGAATGTGTATGTTGAAGATTGATGGCGAGCGCCTGTGGGCCAGCCTGATGGCCATGGCCGAGATCGGCGCCACGGCCCGCGGTGGCAGTTGCCGCCTGGCGTTGAGCGCCGAAGACCAGGCGGGCCGCGCACTGTTCAGCCGCTGGTGTGAAGAGGCCGGGCTGACCCTGAGCGTCGATGCCATCGGCAACCTGTTCGCCCGCCGGGCTGGCACCGACCCTGAAGCTGTGCCGGTGATGATGGGCAGCCACCTCGACACCCAGCCGGAAGGGGGGCGTTTTGATGGCGTCTATGGTGTGCTGGCCGGACTGGAAGTGATCCGCAGCCTCGACGACCACGGCATCAAGACCCGCAAACCGCTGGAAATCGCGGTGTGGACCAACGAGGAGGGCGCCCGGTTTACCCCGGCCATGCTCGGCTCGGCGGTGTTCACCGGCACCTTGGCGTTGGATAACGCGCTGGCCACCCGGGATGTCGCCGGTGTCAGCGTGGCGGATGCGTTGCGCAGCACCGGCTACAACGGCGAGCGCCCCTTGGGTGGCGCGGTGGATGCGTATTTTGAAGCGCACATCGAGCAAGGTCCTATTCTGGAAGACAACGCCAAGAGCATTGGCGTGGTCACCGGTGGGCAGGCGATTCGCTGGCTCGACGTGCGCGTGGAGGGCATGGCCGCCCATGCCGGGACCACGCCGATGCCACTGCGCAAGGACGCCTTGTATGGCGCCGCGCAGATGATCCAGTCGCTGGAAAACCTGGCGGCTGATTTTGCGCCTGAGGGCCTCACGACCGTGGGTGAATTGAGCATCGCCAAGTCGTCGCGCAACACCATTCCCGGCTTGCTGAATTTTACCGTCGACCTGCGTCATCACCGCGACGCCGACATAGAAGCCATGGAGCAACAGGTGCGTGCCCGCTTGCAGGACATCGCCGCCCAACGTGGTCTGAGCGTCACCGTCAGCCCGCACTGGATCAGCCCGGCGACACCGTTTGATGCCGAGTGTGTCGCCTGTGTGCAGTCCGCCGTGGATGCGTTGGGTTATGCCCAGCAATCGATTGTCAGCGGTGCTGGCCATGACGCCATCCACCTGGCGCGGTTCTGCCCCACGGCGATGGTGTTCATTCCGTGCGTGGGAGGCTTGAGTCATAACGAAGCCGAAGATGTGCTGCCCGAGGATGTTCGCCAGGGCACCGATGTATTGCTCAATGCCGTGTTGAAACGTGCCGGCCAGGCTAATTAACGAAACATTTCTGCAAGGTTGAACGCGATCAAAATGTAGGAGCTGGCTTGCCTGCGATAGCGGTGGTTCAGGCAACAAATTTGTATCTGAGCCACCGCAATCGCAGGCGAGCCAGCTCCTACAGGTCCGGTGTTCAACCGCAGATGTGTGCCCATCAGGAGAAATCCCATGCGTACTTATTTCCACCCCGAACAACTCCTGCACCATCCTCGCAGCTACTACTCCCGTGGCCAGATGCGTACCCCGCAGGAAGTCCCGGAGCGCGCCCGCAATCTGCTGCTGGCCGCGCAAAACCTGGGCTTCGACATCCAGCAACCCCACGACCACGGCCTTGATCCACTGCTGGCTGTGCACGGTGCGGCCTACCTGGCCTTCCTCCAGGAAGCCCACCAGCGCTGGAAAGAAATCCCCGAAGACTGGGGCGACGAAGTCATGTCCAACATCTTCGTGCGCGAGCCCAACGCCCTGCGCGGCATCCTTGCCCAGGCGGCGCGCTACCTCGCCGACGGCAGTTGCCCAATTGGCGAACTCACCTGGCGCTCGGCCTATTGGTCCGCCCAAAGCGCCGTCGCTGCCGCCCGGGACATCCTCGACGGCGCACCCGCGGCCTACGCGCTGTGCCGCCCGCCAGGCCACCACGCGCGTTTTGATGCAGCCGGTGGGTTCTGCTATATCAACAACGCGGCGGTTGCGGCGCAGGCGTTGCGCGCTGGCTTCGAGCGCGTCGCCGTGCTCGACACCGACATGCACCATGGGCAAGGCATCCAGGAGATTTTCTACGAGCGTGATGACGTGCTGTACGTGTCGATTCATGGCGACCCGACCAACTTCTATCCGGGGGTTGCAGGCTTTGCGGAGGAGCGCGGCGCAGCCAAGGGGGAAGGCTTCAACCTCAACCTGCCGATGGCGCATGGCGCGAGTGAGGCGGTGTTTTTCCAAAAGCTGGAACTGGCATTGAAGGCAGTGAAGGACTTCTCGGCGGACGTGCTGGTGTTGTCGCTGGGGTTCGATATCTACGAGCTGGATCCGCAAAGCAAAGTGGCGGTGACGCGGGAAGGATTTGCGCGGCTGGGGGAGTGCATTCGTGGATTGGGGTTGCCGTGTGTGATCGTGCAGGAGGGCGGGTATCACCTGGAAACGCTGGACAGTAATGCTCAGGCTTTTTTTGCAAGTGCGCAGGCGTGGTCAATGTAACCCGCTGAATAAAGCGCCCCGGACTGCCTTGGAAATACATTCAAGGCGCGTCCGACCCGTGGGCCTTTCACGTCGATAATTTATATCTCTTAACTTCTGGTCGACACCCCTAAAGTCCCGCCCCGACTGGCCGAAACTCTGTCATACGATGTCGTATGCTCATAATGAGAACAATCGCCATGTCGCTCCGCAGCCTGTCCATCGCCCGCCGTGCGGGTCTCGGTTTTGCCTTGATTGCCTTGCTCGTGGCGCTGTTGGGGTTCTTTGCGCTCTCGAACATGGCAAGCATCCGCGAAAGCGCCGTGCAGGTTGAAAGTGGCCTGGTGCCGAAAATGCGCCTGGTCTCGGATATCCGCGAAATCATGCTGCGCATCCGCACTATTTCCCTGCGCATGGCCCTTGATCCCAATCCCGCGAGCCTCTCGCAATACCGTAGCCAGATGGACACCCGCAGCCAGGATCTGACGAAGAAACTGGCCGACCTGAATGCGGTGATTGATACCCCCGAGGTACGCAATCTTTATGATCAGTTCCAGGTCTCCCTGCGTCAGTATCAGCAAGGTCTCACTCAGTCATTCATCCTCGCCGACAAGCAGCAGACCGCCGAGCTGAACAAGTTGCTGCTGGTGGACATGAAGACCGTGGTCGACGGTTCCGGCAATCAGCTCAATGCCCTGGCCGACTATTACAACGCCCAGATAAACCTGCAGGGCCAGACGGCCGAGTTGCAGTACAGCCGCTCGCGCACGATGGTCTTCGGCTTCGTGCTGCTGGCCGCGTTGAGCACCGTGGCCCTGGCCTGGTTGCTGACGCGTAGCATTGTCGGCCCGCTCAGCCACGCGGTGCGCGCCGCAGAAAACGTCGCCCAAGGCGACCTGACCCAGACCGTTGAAGTCACCGGCGATGACGAAGTGACGCGCCTGCTGGTGGCGTTGCAGACCATGCAAGGCAGCCTGCGCAGTACCTTGCAGCTGATTCGCCAGTCGGCCGGGCAGATGGCCGCGTCGGCCACCGACCTCAACGGCATCACCGACCAGAGCAGCCGTAGCCTGCAAAAGCAGACCGCTGAAATCGAGCAAGCCGCCACCGCGGTCAACGAGATGACCTCGGCCGCCGATGAGGTGGCACGTAATGCGGTCTCCACTTCCGAATCCACCCGGCTCTCCAATGAAACGGCCCGTGACGGCCAGCAGCGCGTCGGCGAAACCGTCAGTGCGATTCAGGCGTTGAGTACCAACATCGGTGAAACCTCGAGCCTGGTGCAAAACCTCGCCGATCAATCGCGGGACATCGGCAAGGTGCTCGATGTGATTCGCTCCATCGCCGAGCAGACCAACCTGTTGGCCCTGAACGCCGCCATCGAGGCGGCGCGTGCCGGTGAGTCCGGGCGTGGCTTTGCCGTGGTGGCCGACGAAGTGCGTGCGCTGGCCCATCGCACCCAGCAATCGACCCTGGAAATCGACCAGATGGTCACCGCGATGCGCAGTGGCTCCAGCGAGGCACTGACCTCAATGCAATCGAGCACCCAGCGGGCCAGCGAAACCTTGATCCTGGCCGAAGGCGCCGGTGGAGCCTTGAGCCAGATCACCGACTCCATCGACCAGATTCACCAGCGCAACCTGGTCATCGCCAGCGCCGCCGAGGAGCAGGCGCAGGTGGCCAAGGAAGTGGATCGCAACATCGTCAATATTCGTGACCTGTCTGCGCAGTCGTCTTCGGGAGCGGGGCAGATCAACGGGTCGAGCCAAGAGCTGGCGCGCTTGGCCGTGTCGCTCAATGAGGCGGTGGCGCGGTTTCAGCTGTAACCGGGTCTAGTCGTGCCACGGATGGCACCAGCTCCAGGATCCGGTCACGACCCCCTTCGGCCACCAGGTACGTTCCCTTCGTCGTACGCACAATCGACTGTGGCGCCTTCAGGAAAGACAGGATCGTCTGCTGGCGTCCTTGCTTGTCGATCAACAACAAACGCGCGCGGTGGGTGGAATCCTCGTTGATCCATAACCCGCGTTCATCGCACATCAGGAAGGTGGGTTTGTTCAAATGGCTCAGTACCACCGGGTCGCTACCGTCGATGGTCAGCTCTCGCACCACGCCCTTCTTCTTTTCTGTGTAGAGCATGCGCCCATCCGTGCAGCGAACAATCGACTCGCCTTCGCTGAGTTGGTCACGCACGACGCTCAAGGTCCTGTCGCTCCAGTGATAGCGCAGAATCCGCGCCCCGACCTTGCGGTCTTCGATGGCATACAGGTACTCGCCGTCGTCCCACAGCCCTTGCACGCTTTCTCCCCTGAACAGCTCGGTGACGACGCCGTCCTTGAGGAAGCTGACCGGCGCGCCGTCCACTTCCTGGCTGAACACCCAACCGCCCTGAGTGGCGACCATGCCATCGGGCTTGGATAGTTTTCCTACAACCAGCTCGCGTTTTCCGTCGGGCAAGATGCGTACGATACTGCCAAGCCCATCGCTCAATTCCTGGCTCACCATCAGCGAACCGTCGGGCATCGGCATCAGTGATGCGGCCTTTGCTACGTCTCGGTGGACGACATGAACACTCCAGTCTTCGGCTGCACTGACCGGGTAGAAGCTTTGCCAGGCGAAGAAGCCCAAAGCTGCAAGGCAGAGCAAACCCAGGAGCCACAACCCCGCTCGAAGCGCTCGATAGAGAGGCGCAGGGCTGGAAGTCCTTTTTATTGTTTCATCCATTGATTGCGTTACCAGTCTGTATTCGTGAGTGGAAAAGATTGCCGCTGCGGTTGATTGTCGTCGTCATCCTGCAAGAGGCTCTAAGCAGGAATTTTCCCGCATAAAGAATTTCCTTTATACCCATGCATGAGTGGTGCGAGAAACATAAAGGGACCGCAGGCATACAGCGGGGATTTGGCAGGAGGCGAGTTGCACATAGGCAATTTCAGTGGGAGTGGAACTACAGCCCATACAGTCATTCCGCACCATTCACGTTTGGTAGGTTGTGGTCGGGTGTTGGTGTGAGCATCTTTATCATCGGGAAGGGCTAGATGGATCCCTACGCATCCAGTAAGACAAATCAGCAGTGTTGTGCTGACAACTGTTTTTCCCATGCTAGACCTGTGAGGTGGTACCTAAGAGCTGTCAGTATTGACGCTTTTCAGAAGTCTCGTTTCCAACCCACGCAAATTCCCTGCTGATATGTATGACCGCATATTTTCCGTAGGGTTATTGGCTAATCCCGAGTCTGTGGCCCGCGCCAATAGCATCCCGCCAGCCTCCATACGATAATGCCCGCCAAATCTGCTCAACCAATGGCTGCCCCCGTGATCATCAACTTCGACCTCAACGACCTCCAGGCCTTCCGCGCCGTCGTAGACAAGGGCAGTTTCCGTGCGGCGGCCGAAGCCATCCGTATCTCCCAGCCGGCCCTCAGCCGGCGTATCGAGAAGCTCGAATCCGCCCTCGACGTCAAACTCTTCGAGCGCACCACGCGCCGGGTCAGCCTGACCATGGTCGGCCGCGCGTTCCTGCCGCAAGTCGAGCGCATGCTCGATGACCTGGACATCGCCCTGATGGGCATCAGCAACGTCGCCTCGACCCGCATGGGCAATGTCACCATCGCCTGTGTGCCCTCCACCGCGTACTACTTCATGCCCCACGTGATCTCCGAATTCCACAAACTCTATCCGAAGATTCGCCTGCGGGTCTTGGACGCGAGTGCGGGCGAGGTGTGTGCGGCAGTGGAAAGTGGCGAGGCGGATTTCGGCGTGAGTTTCAGCGGCAGCCTGGCAGACGGGGTGGAGTTCGAGCTGTTGTTGCAGGAGCGTTATGTACTGGCCTGTCGCCGGGAGCACCCGCTGGCGGACCGCGCCAGTGTGACGTGGGCCGAGGCGTACGAGCACGACTACATCACCGTGGACAAGACCTCAGGCAACCGCTTCCTGCTGGACCAGGCCCTGCGCGGCGTGCGGGTGAAGAAACCAAGCATCTGCGAAACCCATCACGTGACGACCATGATCGGGCTGGTGGAGGCGGGGCTTGGGGTGGCGATGGTGCCGTCGATTGCGATGCCGGGCGGCGAACATCCGATTCTGACGAGCGTGCCGCTGGTGGAGCCGGAGGTGGTGCGCAACGTGGGGTTGATCAAGCGCCGCGGGCGTACGTTGACGCCGGCGGCACTGGAACTGGAGCGGTTGACGCGGGAGATGCCGTTCCGGTCAGTGTGAGACCGAATCCAGGCCGGTGGATTGCACCACGGGTTGCGC
Source organism: Pseudomonas sp. C6002 (assembly GCF_013385805.1). Classification (NCBI taxonomy): domain Bacteria; kingdom Pseudomonadati; phylum Pseudomonadota; class Gammaproteobacteria; order Pseudomonadales; family Pseudomonadaceae; genus Pseudomonas; species Pseudomonas sp. C6002. The sequence goes on from NZ_JACAPH010000018.1 coordinate 78,878, forward strand.
CTGGGGCGAGGCGAGGAATTGCAGGAGCTTTTTCGCCTGCGCCGGGTGCTGCGCATTTACCGGAATGCCGGCGGCAAAACGGGTGACGGACTGCACGTCTTCAGGGATCTTTCCGACGTAGGTCACGCCTGGAATTGGCAGCAGTTCGGACACCTGTTGCAAGCCCACTTCGTAATCACCCTTGGCCACCTGTGAGGCCACCGGGATGCGTTCGATCATGGTGCCCTTGGACGGCATGCCGAGCTTCTTGAACAGTTCCTTTTCGACGTAGACGCCGCTGGCGCTGTCCGAGTACGCGACGGATTTGGCGTTGGTCAGTACCGTCTTCAGTTCGGCATCGGTGGCAATCGAGGGCTTGGCCGCGCCTTCCTTGACCACCAGGCCGATGCGCGAGTCCGCCAGTTCAACCCGGGACGCTTTGTCGACCTTGCCTTGCTTGATCAGCTCATCCAGGGCGTAGCCGACCATGATCACCACGTCGGCGTGTTCGCCACGGGCCAGGCGGTTGGGAATCGCTTCCGGCGCCTTGCCCATCGACGGGCCGAGGATGGTGTCGAGGGTGTCGCCGCTCTGGGTGGCGTATTGCGCACCCAGCACCTTGTAGGCAGCGGTGAAGCCGCCGGAGGTCATGACTTTCAGCTCTTCGGCGTGGGCGACCATCGCCAGGGAACCGATCGCCAGTACCGCCAGTGTTTTCAGCATGGGGTTCATCAGTGCGACTCCTCAGGCAACTTGCAGACGGGCGCTGGCGCGGCGATACAGTGCGAACGTCGCGCACAGGGCGCACAGCGCGGCGAACATCAGCCAGTAGGCGGGCGATGCCTTGTCGCCCGTCTCGTGGATAAACCAGGTGGAAATCGCCGGGGTAAAACCGCCGAAGATCGCGGTCGCCAGGCTATAGGCCAGGGAGAAGCCCGCCACACGCACTTCCACCGGCATGATCTCGGTCAGGGCCGGGATCATGGCACCGTTGTACATGCCGTAGAGGAAGGAGAACCACAGCAGGGTTTCCAGCATGTGCGCGAAGCTTGGCGCATTGACCACGTAGGAAAGTGCCGGGTAAGCGGTCAGCACGGTCAAAGCAGTCATGGCGATCAGCACCGGCTTGCGGCCAAAACGGTCACTGAGGGTGCCACCGATGGGCAGCCAGATGAAGTTCGACACGGCCACCAGCAAGGTCACCAGCAGGGCGTCGGCGGTGGTCAGGTTGAGTACGGTTTTGCCGAAGGTGGGTGCGTACACGGTGATCAGGTAGAAGGCCGTGGTGGTCATCGCCACCATCATCATGCCGCCGATCACGATGGTCCAGTTCTTCACCAGGGTGGCCAGCACTTCGCGCATGGTCGGGCGATGCTTGCGGTTGGCGAACTCTTCGGTTTCCTGCAGGTTGCGGCGCAGGACGAAGATGAACGGGATGATCACGCAGCCGATGGCGAACGGAATGCGCCAGCCCCAATCGGCAACCACGGCTGGTTCCATCCACTGGTTCAGGCCATAACCCAGGGCGGCCGCGACCACGATGGAGATCTGCTGGCTACCCGATTGCCAACTGGTATAGAAACCCTTGCGGCCCGGGGTGGCCATTTCGGCCAGGTACACCGACACGCCGCCCAGTTCGGCACCGGCCGAGAAACCTTGCAACAGCCGGCCCATCAGCACCAGCAGCGGTGCCCACAAACCAATGGTGTGATAGCCGGGCACCAGCACGATCAGCAGGGTGCCACTGGCCATGATCGCCAGGGTCACGATCAAGCCTTTGCGACGGCCCACATCATCGATGTACGCGCCGAGGATGATAGCCCCCAGCGGACGCATCAAAAAGCCCGCGCCGAACACGGCGAAGGTCATCATTAATGACGCAAATTCATTAGCGGCAGGGAAGAAGGCCGCGGCGATATAGGTGGCATAGAAACCGAACAGAAAGAAGTCGAACTGTTCGAGAAAGTTGCCGGAGGTGACGCGAAAGACCGCGCCGACTTTGGAGCGGGCAGAGTCAGGCCGTGAAGGGTTTTGCATTTTCTTGTGTCTCCAGCGTTCTTTTTAAAGTGCTTGTTTCGCTTAAGACCGCGGATAGTGGCTGACACATTTGGAAATGATAAGTGAGTTGTTTACATGTATTGATGCGTCGTGGTTATCAATTGCCGGATGCACACAAAACCGCTCCCTCATCTATGCTTGCCCAGTGTGTCCAATTCTTACGGATGGGAGGTGGGTATGAGCAACGAACAGAAGCAGCGCGAAGAGTTGGAGCAGGAGCGGGCGAGGAAGCTTCGCGAGGAAGAAAAGCCGCAGACCTGGAAGCATCCGGACGATGGCACCGAGCTGTCCGAGCGTGACCAGGAGCGACCGCTCAAGCCCTGATGCAGGCAATTCACTGTGGCGAGGGAGCTTGCTGTGCCGAGGGAGCTTGCTGCGGCGAGGGAGCTTGCTCCCGCTGGGCTGCGAAGCGGCCCCAAGATTTTTGGGAGCGCTTCGCACTGGAGCGCCAGCCCGGTCCAGCGGGAGCAAGCTCCCTCGCCACATTACGATTTACTGAATCGGCATTCCCAACTCCACCAGCGTGCCATCTGGGCACCGCACACTAGAAACAACCTTTGCGCCTCCCCACGCCGCCCTTGAAGTTCATCCCGCCCTGCGAAGCAGAGGGTGGTGTCGCCGGTATCCCGCTCGCCATAGATCCCTGATTAATACAGTCGACGGCGACTGAAGCCATACCGTCAACGGGAAACTATTTGACATATTTGATTTGTGATCACATATTGGAGCCATAAGAACGACAACACAGGTTTTGACTCATGACAGATGGCCCGCTTCTCCTTCCCACCTTGCGCCAGGTGTCCCGCGATACCTTGCAAGACCAGGTCTATCGCCAGATCCGCGAAGCCTTGATGAGTGGTCGTTTCCAGCCCGGCCAGAAACTCACCATCCGCGGCCTCGCCGAAGCCCTCGGCTCCAGCCCCATGCCAGTGCGCGAAGCCCTCCAGCGCCTCAGCGCCGAAAACGCCTTTGAAGTCACCGAAACCTCTCGTCTGCGGGTACGCATGATGACGGTCGAACGCCTGCGGGAAATCCGCGATGCGCGGGTCGCCCTGGAAGGTTTGCTGGCAGAAAAGGCCGTATTGCTCCTGGAAAAAGCCGACCTCGACGAAATCTCCGACCTCTGCCAACAGATGCAACAGGCCGCCGACGAAGTCGACGTTTCCCGCTACCTGTGGACCAACTTCGCCTTTCACCGTCGGATCTATGCCGTCGCCCAGGCCGAATTGACCATGGCCGCCGTGGAAAACTTCTGGCTGCACATGGGCCCGTGTTTTGCCCTGGTCGCCCCCGATAAAGCTCACTTGCAACGCTCGATGGAGGCGCATACGCGCATCGTCGAAGCCCTGGCCGCCCGCGATGGCGCCGGTGCCCGCGCGGCCGTGACCGATGACATCATGCAGGCCGCCGATTCCCTGGCGCGCCTGCTCGTCAAGAACGACCGTTCGCGGTCGTCTGTTTCAGGAGGTAAACGTGCATGAGTGTCCTACAGCGGCTGCAGCCCTATCCTGGGTTACGTGTGTTGATTTCCGGCGGGGCTGCCGGCATCGGTGAAGTGTTGGCGGCGGCCTATCTGGAGGCGGGTGCCAAGGTGCATGTGTGTGATGTCAGCGAACCGGCCCTGGCGGCGTTTCGCGACAAGTACCCGGGCACTGTCGCCACCCGTGCCGACGTGAGCGATGCCGCGCAGATCGAGGCGGTGTTCCAGGTGCAGCGCGAGCAATTCGGCGGGCTGGACGTGCTGGTCAACAACGCCGGGATTGCCGGGCCCACCGGCGGCATCGACGCCATCAGCGATGCCGAGTGGCAAGCCACGATCAATATCAACCTGACGGCGCAATACCGCTTTGCCCACCACGCGGTGCCGATGCTCAAGGAATCGTCCCACGGCCATCTGCTGCATATCGCCTCGGTCGCCGGGCGCCTCGGCTACGCCTGGCGCACGCCGTATGCGGCGACCAAATGGGCCATCGTCGGCCTGATGAAATCCCTGGCCTCGGAGCTGGGCGAAAGCGACATCCGCGTCAACGCCTTGCTGCCCGGCATCGTTGAAGGCCCGCGCATGGACGGCGTGATCCGCGCCCGTGCCGAACAGGTCGGTGTGCCGGAAGCCGAGATGCGCCAGGAATACCTGAACAAGATCTCCCTCAAGCGCATGGTCACCGCCGAAGACGTCGCGGCCATGGCCTTGTTTCTCTGCTCGCCCGCCGCCCGCAATGTCACCGGCCAGGCGATCAGTGTCGACGGTAACGTCGAGTACCTGTAGGCCGCGTCAGCGTTTAGCCAGGGAAGAACACACAAGTTACACCCGGGATTTTTTTCATAAGAATAAAAGTCGGAGAATCGTCATGTCCAAAAATCGTCCTGTGATCATCACCTGCGCCGTCACCGGTGCCATCCATACGCCGTCGATGTCGCCGCATTTGCCGATCACCGCGCAGGAAATTGCCGACGCCGCCATCGGTGCCGCCGAAGCCGGCGCCGCCATTGTCCACCTGCATGCCCGTGATCCCATCGATGGCCGTCCCAGCCAGGACCCCGCGCTGTTCGCCGAATTCCTGCCGCACATCAAGGCCGCCAGCGACGTGGTGATCAATATCACCACCGGCGGCGCACCGACCATGGGCGTCGAAGAACGCCTGCAACCGGTGATGCAGTTCAAGCCGGAACTGGCCTCGCTGAACATGGGCTCGATGAACTTCGGCCTGTACGAAATGCTCAACCGCTTCACCGAGTTCAAGCATGACTGGGAGCGTCCGTACCTGGAAGAAAGCGACGACCGGATCTTTCGCAATACCTTCCGCGACATTACCCACATCCTCAATTCCTGCGCCGAGAACCGCACCCGTTTTGAAATCGAGTGCTACGACATCGGCCACCTGTACACCGCCGCCCATTTCCTGGAGCGCGGCCTGCTGAAACCACCGTTGTTTATCCAGTCGGTATTCGGTTTGCGCGGTGGCATCGGCGGGCACCCGGAAGACCTGGCCCATATGCGCCGCACCGCCGACCGCCTGTTTGGCGACGACTACGTGTGGTCGATCCTCGGCGCCGGCCGTGGGCAGATTCCGCTGGCCACCATGGGCCTGTCCATGGGCAGCAACGCCCGGGTCGGCCTGGAGGATTCGCTGTGGGATGGCCCGGGCAAACTGGCCGCGTCCAACGCCGACCAGGTACGGCGCATTCGCACAGTGATCGAAGCCCTCGGCCATCAGGTCGCCACGCCGGATGAAGCGCGGGAAATCCTCGGGCTCAAGGGGCGTGACCAGGTCAATTTCTAAGTGATAAACCGGCCGCGTCACGGCGCGGCCATGCCCATCCCGCACAACAACAAAAAAGGGGATAACACCATGCGTATCGAAGTGCTTGTGGACGTGAAGACCACCCTGGGCGAAGGCCCGGTGTGGGACGTCGAACAACAACGGTTGTACTGGATCGACAGCGCCGACGGCCGGATCCTGCGCTGCACCGAGGATGGGCGCGAATTGCGCGCCTGGGATGTGGGCCAGAAAATCGGCTCTATGGCCCTGCGCCATAGCGGCGAGCAAGCCATCGTCGCCCTGCAAAACGGCGTGCACCTCCTGGACCTCAACAGCGGCGAACTGGCCCTGGTGATCGACCCGGAACCCGCACTACCCAACAACCGCCTCAACGACGGCAAGGTCGACCGCCAGGGGCGCTTTGTCTTCGGCTCCATGGACACCCTCGAAGACAGCGCCAGCGCCAAACTCTACCGCCTCGACGCGGACCTGAGCCTGCACACCCTGGACGAAGGCATCATCGTGTCCAACGGCCCGTGCTGGAGCCCGGCGGGCGATACGTTCTACTTTTGCGACACTTGGTCCGGCGAGATCTGGGCCTATGACTACGACCCTGCCAGCGGCGCGGTGAGCAATCGACGCACCTTCGCCAAGGTCGATACCAGCGGCGGTGGCGCTGCCGACGGCTGCACCGTGGATGCCGAAGGCTGCCTGTGGCAGGCGCTGGTCTACGCCGGAAAACTGGTGCGCTACACACCCGACGGCGAGGTCGACCGGATCATCCAGATGCCGGTGAAAAAGGTCACCAGCCTGACCTTTGGCGGGCCGAACCTGGACACCCTGTTTGTCACCTCCATGGCCAAGCCACCGTTGCCGCGTTTCCCGGCCGACGGTCAGCAGCGCGGGGCGCTTTTTGCGATCACCGGGCTGGGCGTGCAAGGAATAGCCGAGCGACGGTTCGCCAGCTAGCGCGTTTTTTTCAACAAGGCACTTTCCTTTCGCAACCTTGTGTCAGTGCGCGCCCTCGCGCGCCTGGAGAAACCCATGGCAACCTTGAAAAAAGCCTCGCTGCGCAGTATTCACCGGCACTCCTGGGTGTCGCTGCTGGTGTGCTGGATGATCTGGATCCTCAACGCCTACGACCGTGAGATCGTGCTGCGCCTGGGGCCGACCATCTCCAAGCATTTCGATTTGTCGGCCGACCAGTGGGGCACCATGGCCACGGTGATCATGCTGGCCCTGGCCCTGCTGGATATTCCCGGCTCGATGTGGAGTGACCGCTACGGCGGTGGCTGGAAACGTGCGCGGTTCCAGGTGCCGCTGGTGCTGGGCTACACGGCTATTTCGTTCCTCTCCGGGTTCAAGGCCCTGAGCGGCAACCTCGCGACCTTTATCGCGCTGCGGGTCGGCGTCAACCTCGGCGCAGGCTGGGGCGAGCCGGTGGGCGTGAGCAACACCGCCGAATGGTGGCCGGTGGAGCGTCGTGGTTTTGCCCTTGGCGCGCACCATACCGGTTACCCGATCGGCGCCATGCTCAGTGGCATCGTCGCCAGCTTTGTCATCAGCACCTTCGGTGAAGACAACTGGCGCTACGTGTTCTTCTTCGCGTTTGTGGTGGCGTTGCCGCTGATGATTTTCTGGGCGCGGTATTCCACCGCCGAACGCATCACCGCGCTGTACGTCGACATCGCCGCCAAGGGCATGACCCCGCCGGACAACGCACCGGCCAGCCAAGTGAAGGGCCACGCCTGGCGCACGTTTATCGCCACGTTGCGCAACCGCAATATCGCCCTGACGGCGGGTAATACGATGCTGACCCAAGTCGTGTACATGGGCGTCAACATCGTGCTGCCGGCCTACCTGTACAACATTGCCGGGCTGTCCCTGGCCGAGTCGGCGGGGATGAGCGTGGTGTTCACCTTGACCGGGATTCTCGGGCAACTGGTGTGGCCGTCGCTGTCGGACATCATTGGCCGGCGCGTCACCCTGATCATCTGCGGGGTGTGGATGGCGGCCAGTGTCGGTGCGTTCTACTTCGCCAATACCCTGACCCTGATCATCGTCGTGCAACTGCTGTTCGGCCTGGTGGCCAACGCAGTGTGGCCGATCTACTACGCGGTGGCCTGCGACTCGGCCGAGCCGTCGGCGACCTCCACCGCCAATGGCATCATCACCACCGCGATGTTTATCGGTGGCGGCCTGGCGCCGGTGCTGATGGGCAGCCTGATTGCCATGGGCGGCGGCTGGACCACCTTGCACGGCTACACGGTGTGCTTCTTCGTGATGGCCGGCTGTGCCCTGGGCGGGGCGCTGCTGCAACTGTTTTCCCATCGCCCGCCGGCGCTGGTTGCGCAACTCGAACCCTAGAACAACACCGATGCGTCCCCCAGCCGTTGCGCTGGCGGGACGCCAAGAGGAATTGCCCGATGAAGACTGCCAACACCGCCCGTGAACCACGGGAGTTGAACAAACTGATGTTCGTCAAGCTGATGCCCTTGCTGATCATCGCCTACGTGCTGAGCTTCCTGGACCGCACCAACATCGCCTTGGCCAAGCACCATCTTGACGTTGACCTGGGGATTTCAGCAGCGGCCTATGGCCTGGGCGCCGGGCTGTTTTTCCTGACCTATGCGCTGTCGGAAATCCCCAGCAACCTGATCATGCACAAGGTCGGCGCGCGGTTCTGGATAGCCCGGATCATGGTGACCTGGGGCCTGATTTCGGCGGCCATGGCGTTCGTCCAGGGTGAGACCTCGTTCTATATCCTGCGCCTGCTGCTGGGCATTGCCGAAGCCGGCCTGTTTCCCGGGGTGATGCTGTACCTCACCTACTGGTTCAACCGCGAGCAACGGGCGCGGGCCACCGGGTATTTCCTGCTCGGCGTGTGTTTTGCCAACATCATCGGTGGCCCGGTGGGCGCGGCGTTGATGCGCATGGACGGGCTGCTCGGCTGGCACGGCTGGCAGTGGATGTTCCTGCTCGAAGGGCTGCCGGCAGTCGCGTTTGCCTGGGTGGTGTGGTGCAAGTTGCCGGACCGTCCGAGCAAGGCGCCATGGCTCTCGGCCGCAGAGGCGCGCGGGATTGAACAGCGCATCGCGATGGAGACCGAAGAGGGCGCAGGCGAGGGCGGGCATTCCCTGAAGAACTGGCTGACACCGCAGATCCTGCTGGCGATCTTTGTGTATTTTTGCCATCAGATCACCATCTACACCGTGATCTTTTTCCTGCCGAGCATCATCAGCAAATACGGTGAATTGAGCACCATGAGCGTCGGCTTGCTGACCTCATTGCCGTGGATTGCCGCAGCGGCCGGCGCTGTGTTGCTGCCGCGCTTTGCGACCACGCCCACCCGTGCCCGGCGGCTGTTGATTACCGGTTTGCTGACCATGGCGTTGGGGCTGGGGATTGCCTCGGTGTCGGGGCCGGTGTTCAGCCTGCTGGGCTTTTGTGTGTCGGCGGTGATGTTCTTTGTGGTGCAGTCGATCATCTTTCTCTACCCGGCCTCGCGCCTCAAGGGCGTGGCGCTGGCGGGCGGGCTGGGCTTCGTCAATGCCTGCGGATTGCTCGGCGGGTTTGTCGGGCCGTCGGTGATGGGCGCGATCGAGATGAGCACCGGCAATGCCACGAATGGCTTGAAAGTGATTGCCGTGGTGCTGGTGGTGGCCGCGTTGGCCGCCTTGCGTTTGCGTCAGGGGCAGGAGCAGGAGCCCGGTCACACCAGCAACGAGGTAGGGAACCCCGAAGCCAGCACCAGGTAAGCCACGACTGCCGCCAGGCACAAACCGACAAATACCCGTAACAGTGTCCTGGCGGTGGGATGAGCGATGAATTTGATGGCCCAGAGCAAAATCCCGGCAACCAGGACGCTCAAGGCAGAAATGACCAGCACGATGGTGTTCTCGCAAGCCTTGGAAGCTGCTTTATAGTCCCAAAGGCCCGTGTTGAACAGTGTGCGCATAGACGCAGGGCCCCGGGTGTTTCTAAACTGCGACTTATCCAGGGCAGTGGGGCGGTCGCCGATGAATCGCAATGAATTACGCAAGGCCGACATCAATTTGATGGTGGTCTTTGAAACCTTGATGCTCGAACGCAACGTGACCCGGGTGGCGGAGAAGCTGTTTCTCGGGCAACCCACCATCAGTTCGGCCCTCAACCGCCTGCGTACGTTGTTCAATGACCCGCTGTTCATTCGTGTCGGCCATCGGATGGAACCTACCGCGCGGGCCGAGGAAATCATCAAGCACCTGTCGCCGGCCCTCGACTCCTTGTCGTCGGCCCTGAGCCTGACCCACGATTTCGACCCGTCCATCAGCACCATGACCTTTCGCATCGGCCTGTCCGATGACGTCGAGTTCGGCCTGCTGCCGCCGCTGCTGCGCGCCTTGCGCCAGGAAGCGCCGCAGGTGGTGTTCGTGGTGCAGCATGTGGATTACTGGCGCATCCCGGACCTGCTGGGTTCCGGGGATATCACCGTCGGCATCACCCAGACCCGCGGCCTGCCGGCCAATGCCAAGCGCAAATTATTGCGGCATATCCGCCCGTGCCTGCTGCGGGCGGACGCCTCGGACAAACCCCTGACCCTCGACGAATATTGCGCACGGCCCCATGTGCTGGTGTCCCACACCGCCAACGTGTCCGGGTTTGCCGATGAGTGGCTGGCGGAAATCGGTCGCAAGCGCCACGTGGTGCTCTCGGTGCCGCAATACAGCGCATTGCCGGCGCTGCTCGCCGGCACCGACATGATCGCCAGCCTGCCGGACTACACCGCCCAGGCCATGGCCGCCGGAGGCAATCTGTTCTGTGAACCGTTCCCGTTCGAAACCCCGACCCTGGACTTGTCGATGGTCTGGCTCAGCCACGTTGACACCGATCCGGCGGAGCGCTGGATGCGTTCGCGGCTGGAGGCGTTCATGAGCGAGCGGGACATGCTGCCGGTGGTCGCACCCAAATCTTGAGATAAAACCTTCAGGGAGATCCAGGCATGGCCCCATCCCGTTCCTTGCTGCGTGGGCGCGGCAGTCATGACAGCGGCAAGGTTGGCATGGTCGAGCTGTTTTTCGACCTGGTGTTCGTGTTTGCCGTGACCCAGTTGTCCCATTCGCTGCTCGCCCACTTGTCCATCGGCGGTGCCGTGCAGGTGGCGTTGATGATGGTCGCGGTGTGGTGGGTGTGGATCTTCACTTCGTGGGTCACCAACTGGCTGGACCCGGAAAAAATCCCGATCCGCATCGGCCTGTTCGGTTTGATGGTGGCGGGCCTGTTGCTGTCCTCGTCGATCCCCAAGGCGTTTACCGATCGCGGGCTGTTGTTCGCCGGCGCCTATGTGTTCATGCAGGTAGGACGCACGCTGTTTGCGTTGTGGGCGGTGCGCGGCGAGTCGCTGAACATGACCCGCAATTTTCAGCGGATCCTGGCGTGGATGCTGTTTTCCGGGGTGTTCTGGATCACCGGTGCGCTGCTCGAAGGCGAGCAGCGCCTGGCCTTCTGGGCCCTGGCGCTGTTGATCGAGTTGATTTCCCCGTCGGTGTATTTCTGGGTGCCCGGGCTTGGGCCCTCGACGCTTGCGGACTGGAATGTGGAAGGCAACCACATGGCCGAACGCTGCGGCCTGTTTGTGATCATCGCCTTGGGTGAGTCGTTGCTGGTGACCGGCGCGACCTTCGCCGAGCTGCCCTGGAGCGTGGACGGGCTGGCGGCATTCCTGGCGGCAGTGGTGGGCAGCATCGCCCTGTGGTGGATCTATTTCGACAGCGGCGCCGAGCGCGCCCACCATCGCATTGCCAGCTCTGCCGACCCGGGCCGTCAGGCGCGGATCGCCTACACCTACCTGCATGTATTGATCGTCGCCGGGATTATCGTCAGCGCCGTGGCCGACGAACTGGTGCTGGTGCATCCGGGGCATGCCAGCCAGGCAGGCGTGGTGGCGATCATCGCCGGCCCGTGGTTGTTCCTGCTGGGCAGTGCGCTGTTCAAGTGGGTGATGAGCGACCGGCCGTTGCCACCGTTTTCGCACCTGGGCGGCTTGCTGATGCTGCTGGTGTTGCTGCCGCTGGGATTGCAGCAGGTGTTTTCGGCGTTGGTACTGGGGGCGTTGACGTCGGCGGTGTTGGTGATCGTGGCGATCTGGGAAAATCGCTCGCTGCACAGCCTGACCGAAGTTTCACACTGAAAGCGGTCTGATTCCGCCCGGCCCCGTGCTATATGTATGACTCTTTTCCTACAACAAGCTCGGAGCCTTCATGCCGCATCTGCATCTGGAATACACCGCCAACCTCACAGGGCTGGCCGTTGAGAAAACCTTGTTGCGGCTCAACAACGTGCTGATGGCGTCCGGGCAGTTCGGTTCCGAGTTCGACATCAAAAGCCGCGCGCTGAAGGTGGAGACATTCCAGGTTGGGACGTCCATCAGCCCGCGCGCTTTTATCGCGGTCAAGCTGTCGCTGCTCAGCGGGCGTTCACCGCAGGTCAAGAAGCAATTGTCGGAAAGCCTGTTGGCGGCGCTGCAGGACCTGGGCGATTGGCCTGCAGACCTGCAGGTGCAGCTCAGTGTCTTGCTGGTCGATATGGATCGCGAGTCCTACAGCAAAGTCACCATCGGCTGACGGGCAATACTCTGAGGCGAGGGAGCTTGCTCCCGCTGGACCGGGCTGGCGCTCCAGTGCGAAGCGCTCCCAAAATTCTTGGGGCCGCTACGCAGCCCAGCGGGAGCAAGCTCCCTCGCCACAGGGGGTCATAATAACCCCTGATCCGCACACACCTTCACCACCTGCTCCCTGAACCACGTGTTGGCGCTGTCCTGCGCGCTGTGTTCATTCCACTGCATATCCAGGGTAAACCCCGGCAAACCGTTCGGCGCTTCGCAATGGCCGAACACGGTCGTGTCTGCCAGCAGCTTCAGCACTCGACGGGGCAAGGTGACGATAAAGTCAGTGCCGGTGATCATCTTCAGCGCCGCGCTGTAGCTGTTGGCGCGGGCGATCACCTGGCGTTTGTGGGACTGGCGCGCCAGCCAGCCGTCGATCATGTTGGTGTCGGAACTCCAGGGCGTCGGAAACACATGGCGCCGGGCGACGAAGGATTGCAGGCTGAACGCCGGTTCCCGGGGCGCCGAGTGTTTGTCGAACACGCACACCAGGTCGTCCTCCAGCAGCATCTGGGTCTTGATGTCCTTGTGCTCGCGATGAAAGTGCGGCCCGAAGCAAATCACCAGGTCCAGACGCCCGTCGCGCAAGGCGTCGGCCGGGACCTCGGTTTCGAGCTTCTGCACGTTGACGATCACCGGCAGGTCGGCGCGGTCGAAGTTTTTCAGCAGGCGCGGCAGGATCAACTGTTCGAAGTATTCGGGGGCGCAGACGTTGAAGGTCACAGCCTTCTGGGTGGGGTCGAACGTTTGGCTGCCGGCATGGCACAGGTTGATGCTTTCGAGGATTTTCTGCACATGCCCGTACATGGTGGCGGCTTTGTACGTAGGACGCATGCCCGCCCGGGTGTTGATAAACAACTCGTCTTCGAAGCTGGTGCGCAGCTTCTTCAGGCTGTAGCTCACGGTGGACTGGCTGACGAACAGGGTTTCGGAAACCTCGGTGACGCTGCTTTGGTCGTAAACAGCGACAAACACCATCAGGTCCTGCATATCGAGCTTTCTAAGCAAGTTGCTGTTTAGCATCCGTTCCGTCCGCAAGCGCTTTGTACCGAACTCGGTACAAGACAATACAAAATGTTAACGGAACGCTCGTACCAATAGAAAGCTCTGTCGGACCTTTCTCTGTTTGAGGTGGGACAAATAATGTTTACAACACGACCTCAGCGAATATGCCGCGCGTAATGCCGGGGATCGAAGCGCAGTACGATCAGCAGCATCACCACCACCACGGCCGTCAGTGACCACCAGGCCCACTCGAAGCTGCCCAGCTGGTCGCGGATCATCCCGGCAATCAACGGCGACAACCCGGCGATCAGGTAGCCGATGCCCTGCACAAAGGCCGTCAGGCCACCGGCGCGGCGCGGGTTGTCGAGGTGGTCGAGGGACAGGATCAGGCTCATCGGAAACAAGCCGCCAATCCCCAGGCCGAGCAAACACGGCCACAGCAGGCTCAGGTATTGCGGGCTCAGGATCAGCCCGCAGAAGCCGGCGATGATCAGCACCAGCAGCACCGCGACCACACCCCGCTTGTCCCTCCGGCGGTTGGCGATGGCCGGGGTAATCAGGCCGGAGACCACTTCCATGGCCGTCAAAAAGCCCAGCAACAGGCCGGCGTTCTGTTCACTCCAGCCTTGTTCCACGTAGTACGGCGCCAGCCAGGCCAGCACGCAGGTGTAGGACGCGGTACCGAGGCCGAAGAAAATCGCCAGCAACCAGGCCCGGCGATTGCCGAAGAATGACGCCTGCGGGCCTGCGCCGGCTTGCGGCAGCGGCGGCAGCACCGAGCGTTGGGCGTACCAGAACACCAGCGCCAATACCGCGAGAACCGCCCAGATGGCCAGGCCGATGCGCCAGCTGCCGGTTTGCACCTGGATAAACGGCGAGAACGAAGCGGCGAGGGCCGCGCCGCCCATGATCGCGGTGACGTACAGGCCCATGAACAGGGAAACGTTGTCGCTGAAGCGCGACTTGATCAAGGCGGGCATCAACGCCTGGATCATCGCGATGCCTACGCCGGCGGCAATGGCGCTGAGGATCAGCTCAACCGCCGAATCCAGGAACAACCGGGAGACGGTGGCCAGGCCGATCACCACCAGCGACAGCACAATGCTGCGATGCTCGCCGAAGCGTTTGGCCACGGCCATGCCAAAAAACATCGCCAGGCCCATGGCCATGACCGGCAGCATGGTCAGCAGGGAGGCCGTGCTGAAACTCAGGGCCACATCGGCGCGAATCGACGACAACAACGGGCCGACGGCGGCCATCGACGGGCGCAGGTTGAGGGCGACCAGCACAACGCTGATCATCAGCCAAACGGCGGTGGCGGGTTTTGCGCGGACGTTTTCCATGGGCAGGCCTTGAACTGACAAGGGCAGTATTAGGCCGGGCGTGGGGGAGGGCGGCAAATGAGAAAGTCGTTGGCGCTATTGAAAAAATGCATCTGCTGACACGGCACAAATCAACAGGTAGGAGCTGGCTTGCCTGCGATAGCGGTGGGTCAGGCAACACATCTGTGTCTGATAGACCGCAATCGCAGGCAAGCCAGCTCCCACAGGGAACAGTGGTGCTCTTGAGTGTTTCTACACCGCCCGGATCACATGCTTGATCTCCTGAAACGCCTGCAACCCCCAAGGCCCCAGTTCGCGGCCAATACTGCTCTGCTTGTAACCACCCCACGCCGTTTGCGGGAAGATCACCTGCGGCGCGTTGATCCACACCAAACCCACCTGCAAAGCATTGGCCACTCGCTCAGCCGCTTCCACGTTGCTGCTCAGCACGCTCGCGACCAGGCCAAACTCACTGTCATTGGCCAGCGCCACCGCCTCGGCCTCATTGGCAAAACTGCGCACGCACAGCACCGGGCCGAAGATCTCCTCGTTCCACAACGCGCTGTCCAACGGCACTTCAGTGAAGACCGTCGGGCGAATGAAATACCCATGAGGCAAATCCGCCGGGCGCCCGCCGCCACACAGCAGCTTCGCGCCGGCTTGCACGCCACGTTCGATATGCCCCAGCACCCGCTGGTACTGCGCACGGTTGACCAATGCGCCCATTTCCACGTCTTCGGCAAACGGGTCCGCCACGCGAATGCTCTCGGCCCTGGCCTGCAAGCGGGTGAGAAACTCGTCCGCCAGTTCGTCGGCCACCAACACCCGGCTGGTGGCGGAACACATCTGCCCGGCGTTGAAGAAACCACCGCCGCAGGCCAGTTCCACGGCCAGGTCGAGGTCGGCGTCCGCCAGCACCAGCAACGCGGATTTGCCGCCCAGTTCCAGGCTCACACCCTTGACCGTTTCGGCGGCGCGCTGCATCACCTGCACGCCCACGGCATTGCTGCCGGTGAAGGAGATTTTCGCGATCCGTGGGTCAGCCGCCATCGGCGCGCCCACCGCCAGGCCAGTGCCGCAGACCAGGTTGAACACACCGGCAGGCAAGCCCACCGAGGCGATGATCCGGGCCAGTTCCAGCTCTGCCAGCGGCGTCACTTCCGAAGGCTTGAGCACCACGCAGCAACCGGCCGCCAGCGCGGGGGCGAGTTTCCAGGCGGTGGTCACCATCGGGAAATTCCACGGCACGATCAGGCCCACCACGCCGCAGGCTTCACGGCGTACACGGGCGCTGAAATCCTCAGTGGGCAGTACCACCGGACGGTCCTGGGTGGCGTCCATTTCGTCGGCCAGGTTCGCGTAATAGGCAAAGGTGGCGATCACGTCATCCACATCGATGCCGGCTTCAAACAGCGGCTTGCCGTTGTTGCTCGATTGCAGTTGCATCAGGTGTTCACGCTCTGCGCTCACACCCTCGGCGATCTTGCGCAACAGCGCGGCGCGGTCGCGGCCGGTGCTTTTTGACCAGCCCGGGAAGGCCGCGCTGGCGGCGCCGATGGCCTCAGTCACCGCGCCTGCATCACCCACGCTCACTTGGGCCAGGGTGGCCTCGGTGGCCGGGTTGATCACGTCCAGCACGTCATGGCCGGCACGCCACGCGCCATTGATAAACAGCCCATTCAATACCGCGCTCATACCGCCACCTCCTTCATCCAAAGCCCCTGGTCGATTTCAATCAGCGTCGGGCCCTGGCGATCAGTCGCGGCACGCAAGGCGCTGCGTAATTCCTCAACACCCTGGATGCGCTGGGCAGCAGCGCCGAGGGCCTTGGCCACGCCGATAAAGTCCGGGGTGTAGATGTCCACGCCCACCGGTTCGATGGCGCGGTTGACCATGTATTTCTTGATCTCCTCATAGCCCTGGTTATTCCACAGCAGCACGATCACCGGCGTGCGCGCTTCCACGGCGCTGGCCAGTTCCGGCAGGGTGAATTGCAGGCCGCCGTCGCCGATCAGGCACACCACCGGCGCGCCGTTGCCGCGCCCCAGCCACGCACCGATGGCCGCCGGCAAGGCGTAGCCGAGGGTGCCGTAGCCGGTGGAGGAGTTGAACCAGCGGCGCGGCTGGTCGAGGTTCAGGGTCAGGTTGCCGGTGTACACCGGTTGGGTGGAGTCGCCCACCAGTACGGCGTCGGGCAGTTCGTCCAGGACGGTGTTGAGGAACAGGGTTTGCGCGCGGGTGGCGGCGTCCCAGGTGGGTTCCAGTTCGCTCCACAGGCGGGCGACGCGGTGGGCGCCCCAGTTGCTGGCGCGGACGGCCAGGGGTTTGTTGCCCAGCTCGGCAAGCAGTGCCTGCGCAGCGATTTGCGCGTCGGCTACCAGCGCGACTTGCGGCGGGTAATTGCGCACGGTCTGGTCGGAATCGATGTCGATGCGCAGCAGGGCACCGGGAATGTCGAAGCCGCCGGCGAAAGTCACGTCGTAGTCGGTTTCGGCCAGCTCGGTGCCGATAGCCAGCACTACGTCTGCCTCGGCCACCAGCGCGCGGGTGGCGACCAGGGTTTGGGTCGAGCCGATCAGCAGCGGGTGGTTGGCGGCCAGCATGCCCTTGGCATTGATGGTCAGCGCCACCGGCGCGCCGAGGGCTTCGGCCAGTTGCGTCAACTCGGGTGCTGCGTCGATGGCGCCACCACCGGCGAGAATCAGCGGGCGTTTTGCCGCCGCCAGCAACTGGCTCATCTGCTTGACCGCCGACGGCGCAGCGCCAGCGCGGGAAACGCTGACCGGTTCACTGCCGAGCAACGCGTCGGCGTTTTCCACCAGCACGTCCAGCGGGATTTCGATGTGCACCGGGCGCGGTCGTCCGGCCTGGAACAGCGCAAATGCCCGGGCCAGTACACCGGGCAACTCGGCCGCCGACATCAAGGTATGGGAGAACGCCGCCACGCCCGCGATCATCGCGTTCTGGTTCGGCAGCTCGTGCAGCTTGCCGCGCCCGCCGCCCAGCTGGCTGCGGGACTGCACGCTGGAGATCACCAGCATCGGGATCGAGTCGGCGTAGGCCTGGCCCATGGCGGTGGTGATGTTGGTCATGCCGGGGCCGGTGATGATGAAGCACACGCCGGGCTTGCCGCTGGTGCGCGCATAGCCGTCGGCCATGAAGCCGGCGCCCTGTTCGTGGCGCGGGGTGACGTGGCGGATGCTCGAGCGCGCCAGGCCCCGGTAGAGTTCCACGGTGTGCACGCCGGGGATGCCAAACACCTGGTCCACGCCGTAGCCTTCCAGCAGGTTGACCAATACTTCGCCGCAGGTCGCCATTGTCGTCGCTCTTATTGTTGATAAAGGCCCGTATTGGAACGGCTGGCCCGTAGCGGCAACAATCGATAAAAAGTCATACTAGCCATGTCCTCACGTCATGGCTGCGCCCTTATGAAACGTCTTCCGCCGCTGCCGGCCCTGCACACCTTTTGGGTCACGGCCCAGTGCTGCAACTTCACCCGAGCCGCCGAGCAATTGCACATCACCCAGGGCGCGGTGAGTCGGCAGATCGCCGGGCTGGAAAGTCATCTGGGCTATGCGCTGTTCCAGCGCCAGGCTCGTGGCTTGAGCCTCACCGAAGAGGGCCGCGAATGGTCACTGCGGGCGCAGCAGGTGTTCGGCCTGATCGGCGAGGCGGTTGAGCAGATCGGCACCCGCCGCGAGACCTTGCAGCTCAAGGCCTCCACCTGCGTGATGCGCTGGCTGTTGCCGCGCCTGATGCAGTGGCAGCAGGAACGCCCGGATGTGCCGGTGGAGTTGACCACCACCGTGGCCTACACCGTCGACTTTCGCCGCGAGCAGTTCGATGCCGCGGTGATCTACGCGCCGATTGCCGAGCAGTCGGCCCAGGCCCGGCATCTGTTCGATGAGCGCCTGACACCGGTGTGCGCACCAGCCTTGCTCGGTGGCTTGCACACGCCCGCCGATTTGCAGCAACAGGTGTTGTTGCACCCTACGCGGGATGAGCGCGATTGGGCGTTGTGGTTGAAAGCGGCGAATACACGCTTGAGCAATCTGGCCCAGGGGCATCATTTTGAAACCCTGGACCTGGCGATGACGGTGGCGTCCCAAGGCTCGGGCGTGGCAATTGGTGACAGCGCGCTGATTGGCGAGGACCTGAAGGCGGGGCGGTTGGCCACGCCGTTTGAACTACGGGTGCCGACGGGGATGGGGTATTACCTGGTGTACCCGCCGGGCACTGAGCCCTCGGCGGGGTTGGAGCAGCTTATGGATTGGCTGGTGAGCCAGGCACAGTCGCCGTCACAATGAAGATCAAAATGTGGGAGCGGGCTTGCTCGCGAAGGCGCCGGGTCAGTCAATACATCTGTTGACTGACACACCGCATTCGCGAGCAAGCCCGCTCCCACATTTTTAGTGCGCGTCAGCCTTAGTAGCCGACGGTAAACCGCTGGCGTGAATGCTTCGGTGTTTCCACTTCATCAATCAGCGCAATCGCAAAGTCGGCAAAGCTGATCCAGCTGCGGCCTTCACTGCTCACCAGCAATTCATCCTGGCCCAGGCGGAATGTGCCGGTGCGTGCGGTCTCGACGAACTCCGCCGAAGGCGACAGGAAGGTCCAGTCCAGGTCTTTTTCCTGGCGCAGGGTATCGAGGAAAACACTGCCGGCGCTGGCTTCGGCTTTGTATTCCTCGGGGAAGCCCGGGCTGTCGATCACTCGGCTGCCGCCCGGCAACAACAGCGAACCGGCACCGCCGACCACCAGCAGGCGCTTCACGCCGGCTTTTTTCACCGGGTTGATCACCGCTTCCGGCGGCAGGGTGGCGAAGTGCGCCGCACTGATCACCACGTCGTTGCCGCGGATGGCCTGTTCCAGCGCCTGGGCATCCAGCGCATCGACTTGCTTGGCGGTGACGCCAGGGCGCGCGCCGATCTTGTCGGTATTACGTGCGATGGCCGTGACGGTGTGCCCGCGACGCAGCGCTTCTTCCAGCAGTTGGCTACCGGCACGACCGGTGGCACCAATGATTGCGATCTTGCTCATGACGTTCTCCAGTACGGTTAAGGGTTGAATCAACTCACCACTGCATTTCGCCCTTGGCGACTTTGGCGCCCAGTTCCAGGGTGCTCTCGTCACCCAGGTTCGGGTAACGCTTTTGCATCGCCGCAATCAGGGCGGCGGAGTCCTTGGCCTTGGCGGTTTCTTCGTCAAAGGCCTTGATGTAGTCGGCGGTGAACGCCACGGATTTGAGCGACGGCGTGCCCAGGTAGTGACCCGGAATCACCGTGCGCGGTTTCAAGTCCTGGATACGTTGCAGGGTGGCCAGCCAATCGGTGTGGGACTTCGCGGTCTGCGTATCGGCCATCCACACATGAATGTTTTCCGCGACGACTACACCACCGACCACCGCCTTGATCGACGGGATCCACACAAAGGTGCGGTCCGGTTGTGCGCCGTCGAGGCCGATCACCTCCAACTGCTTGCCTTCGAGGGTCAGGCTGTGGCCCTCAAGCACCTGGGGAATGACGGCTTTGCCAGGCTTGTCGGCGCCCAGTTTCGGGCCCCAGAACGCCAGTTTGTGTTCAACGGTGGCCTTGATATGGTCCACCACCGGCTGCGGTGCCAGGACTTTGGCCTGGGGGAAGGCGGCGGTCAGGGTATCGAGGCCGAAGTAGTAGTCCGGGTCGCCGTGGCTGATGTAGATGGTAGTCAGGCGCTTGCCGCTGGCGCGGATTTTTTGCACCAGTTGCTCGGCCTGGGTCTTGCCGAATTGGGCGTCCACCAGGATCGCATCTTTGTCGCCGCTGACCAGTACCGAGGTGACCGGCATCATCGCGGTTTCGCCCGGGTTGTAGGCGTCCAGGGTCAGGTCGGCCGCCATGGCGTGCGCGGCGAAGGCCAGGGAGGCGGCGGCCAGGGCCACGCGCTTGAGCGGGGAGAATCCAAACATGTGCAGCTCCAGTCATCGGTAAGGTGTGGACAGAGCTTAGTTGCACCAAACGCTACAAAAAATGCGATGCTTGGACATAGTTTGTTTCTAAAAGCGGGCAAATCATGGATCGTCTTCAAGCAATGCGGGTGTTTGTCGCGGTGGTGGACTTGGGCAGCCAGTCGGCGGCAGCCGACCATCTGGACCTGTCGCGCCCGGTGGTGTCGCGCTACCTGGCGGAGCTGGAAGACTGGGTCGGCGCGCGCCTGATGCACCGCACCACCCGCAAGCTCAGCCTGACCGCCGCCGGCAGCGAAACCCTGCCCCGTTGCCGACAGATGCTGGAGTTGTGCAGCGACATGCAGGCCGCCGTCAGCGAACCCGACGAAGCGCCTCGCGGCCTGCTGCGCCTGAGTGTCAGCACCTCGTTCGGCCAGGCACAGCTGGCCGATGCCATGGCCGAATACGTCAAGCGCTACCCGCTGGTCAACATCGATATGCAGATGCTTGATCGCACGGTGAACCTGGTGGATGAGCGCATCGACCTGGCGATCCGCACCAGCTTCGAACTGGACCCCAACCTGATCGCCCGCCGCCTCACGCTGTGCCGTTCGGTGATCTGCGCATCGCCCGCTTACCTGCTGGAGCATCCGCAACCGCGGCAGGTACAGGACCTGGCCCGGCACAATTGCCTGACCCACTCCTACTTCGGCAAAAGCCTGTGGCACTTCATGGAAAACGGCGAGCCGGTGTCGGTGCCGGTGCAGGGCAATATCAGCGCCAACGAGGCCAGTACCTTATTGCGGGTGACGCTGGCGGGGGCAGGGGTGTCGCGGCTGCCGAGTTATCAGGCGGGCGACTACATCCGCAGTGGCGAGTTGATCCGCTTGTTGCCCGAGGCCGAGCCGCAGCAGATGAACATCTACGCGGTGTACGCCTCGCGCAAGCATATGCCGGCGGCGCTGCGCAGCCTGCTGGATTTCCTGGTATTGAGGTTTCCGGAAGAGCCGGTGTGGGACGTCGGTCTCTAAGCCTGCATAAACAGGTTGAATGTCGCCCGATAATGGCGACTTGCCCCAGCTGACCTATGCTTATCAAAGCACCTTCTTGATCGGATCAGAGGTCAGCATCATGTCGATCAAAACAAGAAAGTACCTGATGATTTTCACCCTGTGCGCCGCCGCCACCGCGCTCTATGGCACTGCCGCCTACCGCGTCGAACAGACCCGCATGCAGCCGGGCTTCGCCTCCAGCTGCAATCACGGTCAATGCGTTGGCCACATGGCTGCCTTCAGTTCGCTTCGCTAGCGTCCTGGTCGGCTTTCAACTGCTCCCGAAACGCCTTCGGGGAGAACCCGACGCGTCGGCGAAACAGCCGTGAGAAGTTGGTCGGGTCGGAAAAGCCCAAAACCTCCGACATTTCATTGATGGTCATGCTGGTGTAGGTCAGCAGGCGCTTGGCTTCCAGCAACTGGCGGTCGTGCATGATCTGCAACGCGGGCTGCCCGCCCAACTCCCGACACGTCCCGTTCAGGTGTGAGACCGAGATCCCGAGCTTGTGGGCCAGGTCTTCGATTTTCGGGTGCTCGCGATAATGTTGCTCTACCAGCTGGGTGAACCGGCGGAAATATTCGCGGCCCCGCGGTGCCCGTGGATGGCGACGCTGGATGGCCTGGCGGCTGATCCACACCAGCAGCACGCTGACCAGGGCGTGCATCATCATGTCCCGCGCCGGTTGGTCGCTGGCGTATTCCTCCTGCAGGCGCGCAAACAGGCTGTTGAGGTAGTCACTGTCGTTACCGGCAGGGTAGCTGCCCAAGGCGTTCAGGCCATCCAGCGCGGCCCCCAGTTGCCCCTGCAGATGCGCCATCAGCGGCGCGGCCAGGGTCACCACAAAGCCTTCGACGTTTTCGGAAAACCGAAAACCATGCACGCACAACGGCGGCAGCACCTGCAGCGTCGCTTCGCTCAGGGTGCTGCGCTGGCCTTCGATCTCCAGTTGCGCCTGGCCCTTGTGCACGTAGAGCAATTGGCACAGGTCCGCATGCCGGTGGGGCTGGATTTCCCACTGGTACTCACGGCTGCGCCGGGAGATGGTTTCACAGTGCAACAAATCCGGGGTCGGCCATTGCTGGCTCTCACCGTAGAGTTTGAACACTGGAATCGCGGCACTGGCAGTTTTGGTCATGGCTTCATCCGATACTTCGGGATAGTTGTGCGGTAATCGCCCCAATTGGCGAAAAGCGCAGCTTTGGGCTCAGTTTTCACCTTCTTATGCCGGGCACTCAAGTGAAAAATGCCAGCAACACCTTCAATGACAACTCTTTCACCGGATACGTTCGGATGAAGCTTGCGGGCCATAAAAATAATGAAAACGCTGAAAACCCAAGTCGCCATCATCGGCGCCGGTCCCTCGGGGCTGCTGCTCGGTCAACTGTTGCACAACGCGGGGATCGAAACCCTGATTCTTGAGCGCCAGACGCCGGATTACGTGCAAGGGCGCATACGTGCCGGGGTGCTGGAACAAGGCATGGTCGACCTGCTGCGCCAGGCCGGCGTGAGTGCGCGGATGGATGCCGAAGGCCTGGTGCATGAGGGCTTTGAGCTGGCGCTGAATGGGCAACTGACCCATCTCGACCTCAAGACGCTGACCGGCGGCAAGACGGTGATGATCTACGGGCAAACCGAAGTCACCCGCGACCTGATGGCCGCGCGCCAGGCCAGCGGCGCGACAACGTTGTATGAAGCCGGCAACGTGCAGCCCCATGATTTGAAGAGCCCGGAGCCGTGGCTGAGCTTCGAACATAAAGGCGAGCAGTACCGGCTGGACTGCGACTACATCGCTGGCTGCGATGGATTTCACGGTGTGGCGCGCCAGTCAATTCCCACCGAGGCATTGAAAGTCTTTGAACGGGTCTATCCGTTTGGCTGGCTGGGCATCCTCGCCGACACCCCGCCGATCCACGATGAACTGGTGTACGCCAAGCACGAACGCGGTTTTGCCCTGTGCAGCATGCGTTCACCGACCCGCAGCCGTTATTACCTGCAGGTGCCGGCCGATGAGTCGGTGGACGACTGGTCCGATGAGCGCTTCTGGGATGAACTGAAAACCCGTTTGCCCAACTCACTCACCGAGCAACTGGTGACCGGCCCGTCCATCGAAAAGAGCATCGCGCCGCTGCGCAGTTTTGTGGTGGAGCCGATGCAGTACGGCCGCCTGTTCCTGCTCGGCGACGCGGCCCACATTGTGCCGCCCACCGGCGCCAAGGGTTTGAACCTGGCGGCCAGCGATGTCAGTACCTTGTTCAATATCCTGCTCAAGGTGTATCGCGAGGGCCGGGTAGAGTTGCTGGAAAAGTACTCACAGATTTGCTTGCGGCGGATCTGGAAGGCCGAACGGTTTTCCTGGTGGATGACCTCGATGCTGCATCAGTTTCCTGAAGCAGACGGCTTCAGCCAGCGCATTGCACAGAGCGAATTGGAGTATTTCGTGGACTCAGAGGCGGGGCGTAAAACCATTGCAGAAAATTACGTCGGACTTCCTTACGAGACTATCGAATAGTCAGCTATCTAGTACACTGACAAGCATTCCCGTGGGCCTCCTTTTCCCGCGGGCCCTTGCTCGCAGGTTCTGCCGTGACCAACCTCAATCAGCCCGCCACACCCGCCGTGCGCAGTGTCCTTGTCGCCTTGATGATGGCGATCTTTCTCGGGGCTTTGGACCAGACCATCGTCGCCGTCTCCATGCCGGCGATTTCCGCCCAGTTCCATGACGTCAACCTGCTGGCCTGGGTGATCTCCGGCTACATGGTGGCAATGACCGTGGCCGTGCCGATCTACGGCAAGCTCGGCGACCTGTACGGGCGCCGGCCAATGATGCTGATCGGCATGGGGCTGTTCACCCTCGCGTCACTGTTCTGCGGCATGGCCCAGAGCATGGAGCAACTGGTGCTGGCGCGGATCCTCCAGGGCATCGGTGCTGGCGGGATGATTTCGGTCAGCCAGGCGATTATCGGCGACATTATTCCGCCCCGTGAGCGCGGGCGCTACCAGGGTTACTTCAGCAGCATGTACGCGGTGGCGAGCGTGGCCGGCCCGGTGTTGGGCGGCTACATGACCGAGTACCTGTCGTGGCGCTGGGTGTTCCTGATCAACCTGCCGCTGGGCGCGGGCGCCTGGTGGGTGGCCCATCGCACGCTGGTGGGGCTGCCGGTGCCGCAACGCAAGCCGGTGATCGACTACCTCGGCACTGTGCTGATGATCGTCGGTTTGACGGCGCTGTTGCTGGGTATCACCGAAATCGGCCAGGGCCATCATTGGCGCGACGATGAAGTGCTGGGGCTGTTGGTCTGTGCCGTGGTGGCGTTGACGGTGTTTGTGTGGCACGAGCGTCGGGCGCGGGAGCCCTTGTTGCCGATGCACCTGTTTGCCAACCGCAGCGCGGTGTTGTGCTGGTGCACGATTTTCTTTACCAGTTTCCAGGCGATTTCCCTGACGGTGCTGATGCCGCTGCGCTACCAGACCGTCACCGGTTCCGGTGCCGACAGTGCCGCCTTGCATTTGCTGCCGCTGGCGATGGGTTTGCCGATGGGGGCGTATTTTGCCGGGCGCATGACCTCGGTGACCGGGCGTTATAAACCGATGATCCTGATTGGCGCCTTCTTGAGCCCGATCGCGATTTTCGGCATGGCGTTGAGTGCGCCTCAGGCGGTGGCGGTCACCAGTCTGTTTATGTTGCTGTGCGGGATTGCCGCCGGGATGCAGTTTCCGACTTCCCTGGTGGGTACGCAGAACTCGGTGGAGCAGCGGGATATCGGGGTGGCGACCAGCACCACCAACCTGTTCCGTTCCCTGGGTGGTGCGGTTGGGGTGGCATGCATGTCGGCGCTGTTGCTGGCGTTGTTGCAGGACTCCAGTTTTGCGCACCTGGCCAGTGGGGCGCTGGTCGCGGAAGGGAGTTCGGGGAATGTGCTGCTGGATGGCTTGAATGCGGCGCCTGGGCCGGCGCAGGATGCCTTGCGGGGGGAGTTGTTGATTACCTTCAGGCATTTGCTGATGGTCAGTGCCGGGGTGTCGTTGTTGGGGTTGGCGGCGGCGATTGCCATGCCTAATCGGGTGTTGCGGGGGCGGGAAGACAAGGCCAAATAGTTGGACCAATGAAGATTAAATGTGGGAGCGGGCTTGCTCGCGAATGCGGTCTGTCAGCTGATAAATAGGTTGGCTGATACACCGCATTCGCGAGCAAGCCCGCTCCCACATTCGATTGCGTTCCAGCATTTAAATAGCTGACCTTCACGGGCTGTAATACCCCACAGCCACCATGAAATGTCCGGTTTTGCGCAAATACGCATGCTTGTTCTCAACCTTTCCGGTCACCGGATTTTTCCAGCGGTACTTGTATTCCCCCTGATCCTGCTCGGCCATGACCGCCAGGATCGGCTCACCCACCGGCTTCCCGTCGGGATCCTTGATCTTGCTGAAATCCGTATTCACCAACCGCGGAGTCGTGCCATGGGCCACGTAGCGCTGGGTGTCGAGGTCAACCACAAACACATACAAATCGTCCTGTAGAAAACCACCCTGCATGGCGTTGATCGCCTTGAGCGTTCCAACCGGGTCTTTCTCCAGCGCCTTGACGGCTTTGTTTCGCAGCGCTCTGGCATGTTCCGGCGTCGCCCGCGGCAGGTAGTAGCCAACGGCCAAAATCCGCTGCCCGACGCGCTGGTAATACACATGCTTGCGCTCCACCTTGCCGTCATTCCAGTTCTGCCACCGGTAATCGGCCTGCTGGATGCCACTGCCTTCCGGCACCGCCAACGCCTCCTTGAACGATTTGTTCAGATCCGGCCCCAGTACCTCGGAAACATTGCGCCCGATCAACGCGGAAGAGGGCCCGCCACTCGCCAGCAGCACGCCCTTGGTGTTGACCACGAACACGTAACGGTCCTGGTCGACGAATTCACCCTGGCGGCTGAACGCCGCAAAAGCCTTGTCACCATTCGTCTGGTAATACGCCAAGGCCTTTTCCAGCAAGGCCTTGGCAGCTTGGGCATCCGCCTCCTCAGCGGTGGCGGCGTGCACCTGGCCAACACATAACAGCAGCAGCCAGGTGGCTCGGAGCATTGCCTTCATTACCCGTCCCTCGTTCTTGTTGGTGTGCCAAGAGCGTAGACGGTTTGCCGGCAAATCAGAACGGTTTGGTCGGCAGGTATTTGCCATCCAGGGTGATCACCGCGCGGGAGCCGCCGTCCGGGTCTTCGACCTTCTTGATGTCCAGCTTGAAGTTGATCGCGCTGATGATGCCGTCGCCAAATTGTTCGTGCACCAGGGCCTTGAGGGTCGAACCGTAGACCTGCAGCATTTCATAGAAACGGTACATGGTCGGGTCCGTCGGCACGCCGCCCGGAAAGCTGCCGCGCAGGGGCACGGTTTGCAGCAGGCGGCTGGCGTCCTGGTCGAGGCCAAGCTTGTCGCAGACCACATCGGCAGCGTCCTTGGGCAGCGGATGCTGGCCGAGCAGGGCGGCGGTAACGAACGCCAGGCTCAGGCCGGTGCCGTCGGTGAGGTCCTGCCATGACAGGTTCTTGCGCGCCTTGATGTCGATGACGGTGTCGGCCAGGGCCAGGCGTGGGGATTGGGCGAATTGGGATTGCAGCATGGTGATGTCCTCTTGGGTTTGAATAAGGTTCAGGCGGCGTAGGCACGGGTGGCCGGGTGGTCGAGCAGCGACACGAAGCGCCCGCTGCGGCCATCCAGGGCGTCGATGGCGCCGCTTTCGATGTCGTAGACCCAGCCGTGCAGGCTCAGCCGGCCTTGTTCCAGGGCCAGGGCCACGGAAGGGTGGGTCTTGAGGTTGGCCAGTTGGGCGACCACGTTTTCCCGTACCAGCGAGTTCAACCGGTCGGCATCCGATGCGTGAGTGCGGGCGGCGTTGATCACCTTGGCCGACTCGGCGTGGCGCAGCCAGTTGGCCACGGCGGGTAAGTGATCCAGGCATTTGCAGGTGGAGATCGCGGTCATGGCGCCGCAGTCGGAGTGGCCGCAGATCACGATGTCGCTGACGCCGAGAACGGCCACTGCGTATTCGACGGTGGCCGACACGCCGCCAGGCTCCGGCCCGTAGGACGGGACGATGTTGCCGGCGTTACGGATCACAAACAGGTCACCGGGTTCCTGCTGGGTCAGCAGTTCCGGGACTACGCGGCTGTCGGAACAAGACACGAACAACGTGCCGGGGTTTTGCGTGGTAGCCAGGTGTTTGAACAGGTCGCTGCGTTGGGTGAAGGCTTCACCCTGGAACTTGCGAAAGCCGTCGATGAGATCTTGCATGGTGGTTCTCCTTGCGTCGCTGATGGGGCAAGGATGGAAGTTTTCAGCTATAGCGTCCAAGACCGGCTTATTATGGTTTCTATAAGTCATGCCTATAGTTGGAGCGCCTTCCATGTTGCTGCGTCATATCCGCTACCTGCTGGCCGTTGCCGAGCACCGTAATTTCACCCGGGCGGCGGAGGCGCTGCATGTGTCGCAGCCGACCTTGTCGCAGCAGATCCGGCAACTGGAAGACACTCTCGGTGCGCCACTGCTGGACCGTTCCGGCAGAAGCGTCAGCCTGACCGATGCAGGCGAGGCCTATGTGCGGTTTGCGCGCCTGGCCTTGCAGGATCTACAGGCCGGCACCCGCGCCATGCATGACGTGCAGGACCTGAGCCGTGGCAGCTTGCGCCTGGCGATGACGCCGACATTTACCGCTTACCTGATCGGGCCGCTGCTGGCGCGATTTAACGGGCTGTATCCGGGGATTACAGTGAGTGTCGAGGAGCTGACCCAGGACCGCATGGAGGCGGCACTGACGGAGGATTTGCTGGATATCGGCATCGGTTTTACCGGCGAGCATTTGCCGGATATCGAGTGTGAAGGGGTGTTTGTCGAGGCGTTGAGCGTAGTGGTGAGCGCCGGTCATCCCGGCATTGATCGACAGTCGTGGCTCCAGCAGCCGTTGGTGCTGCTGAATGCCGGCTTCG
Source organism: Pseudomonas sp. C6002 (assembly GCF_013385805.1). Classification (NCBI taxonomy): domain Bacteria; kingdom Pseudomonadati; phylum Pseudomonadota; class Gammaproteobacteria; order Pseudomonadales; family Pseudomonadaceae; genus Pseudomonas; species Pseudomonas sp. C6002. Next base: position 107,092 of record NZ_JACAPH010000018.1, read on the forward strand.
CCACGCGTCGCTATATCGATGAGTATTTTCGCAGCCAGGCGGTGAAACCGCTGATTACCATGGAGGCCAATTCCATCAGCGCGATTATCGAAATCGTACGAAATACGCAGTTGGCGACCATCCTGCCCAGCGCGATTGCCCAGGTGCAGCCGGGGTTGCAGGCGGTGCCGCTGAGCCCGCCGTTGCCGCAACGCACGGCGGCGTTGCTCAGCCGCAGGGGAGGCTATCGCAGTGCGGCGTGCAGGGCGTTTGTCGAGCTGGTCAGGGCGCAGCCAGCCACTGATTGATGATGCCGTCATACACGCCGGTCACCGTGCTCAAGTGCAGCCACTGGTCCACGTAACTCTTCCATGCGACATCATCGCGGGGCAGCAGGAACGCTTTTTCGCTGTACTGCATGTACCGCTCGGGATTCACCGCGCACAGTCCCGGCTTGAGCTTCTGCTGATACCGCGCCTCGCTGGCGTCGGTGATCATCACGTCCGCCTTGTTCGCCAGCAGTTCCTCGAAAATCGTCACGTTATCCGGGAACAGCGTCAGTTGTGCCTTGCCCAAATGCGCCCGCGCAAATACTTCATTGGTGCCGCCCGCAGGCTCGATCACGCGTACCTGCGGCTGATTGATCTGCTCCACCGTCTGATAGCGCTGCACATCGGCGCAACGCACCAGCGGGATCTTGCCGTCGACGCCCAATGGTTGGCTGAAAAACGCCTTTTTCTGCCGCTCCAGGGACACTGAAATACCACCCACCGCAATATCACAGCGCTGGGCCAGGAAGTCCGGCATCAGGGTTTTCCAGGTGGTCGGCACCCACTTCACCTGCACCGCAAGGCTCTTGGCCAGCGACTGGGCCATCGAAATGTCGATGCCTTCGTAGCTGCCGTCCGGGCGTAAATAGCTGTAGGGCTTGTAGTCGCCGGTGGTACAGACGCTCATTTCGCCGCGCTGGAGCACTTCATCCAGGCGCGACGCAGGGCTGTCGGCCAGGGCCTGGGCAGACAGGCCGGCCAGCAGGGAAAGGGTCAGCAATGCTTTCATGCGGTCGGGTCCTTGGGCATGGGCAGGGCCGCCATTATTTGCAAATGTTTAGCCACGGCACAACCAAACTCCATCAAGACTGGATTTAACGGCTTAACCTCGCGTGTGAGGCTGCCCGGCATCTCTTTATTGTGAATCCCGCATGGACGGTTCCCCCGACACACACCCTGAGACATCGCCAGGCGCCACCGCGTCCAGCCGTCCGGATGGTCGTCGAGTCACCGCTGATGCCCTCCCTTCCGAACTCGCCTTCTGGGCGCTCTGGCACTGCCGCCACGCGCGCCCACCGGACACCTTTCTCCTACGTTGATTTGCCCGAATGGATGCCCCGCGCATCTGCCCGGCAGCGCCCGCGCGCCTGCCTGACGCGAACGTATGAGAATGCCCATGAACACGCCCTTTGCCACCCTGCACGAAGCCCAGTCCTTTCTTGAGCAGAACCCGGATATCGAGATGTTCGAGCTGTTCATCCTCGACAACAACGGTGTGCCTCGCGGCAAACTGCTGCACCGCGATGAACTGCTGGCGGTCTATGAAAGTGGCCGGCCGCTGCCGAGTACCATCCTCGGCCTGACCATCAATGGCGACGACGTGGAGAACTCCGGGCTGGTCTGGGAAGTCGGTGATATCGACTGCCGCGCTTACCCGGTCAGCGGCAGTTTGCAGCGCATGCCGTGGCGCCTGATCCCGACGGCAGCAGTGCAAGTCAGCATGCACCCCACCGAAGGCATGCCCGCTACCGTGGCCGATCCCCGGCACCTGCTGGCCAGGGTGATTGACGACCTCAAGGCCGACGGCTATTACCCGGTGATGGCGGCGGAGCTGGAGTTCTATTTGCTCGACCAGAAACCCGACAGCAACGGCCGCCCGCAACCGGCGCGGGATGTCGACGGCGGGCGCCCGCGCTCGACCCAGGTCTACGGCCTGCGGGAGCTGGAGCAGATCGAACCGTTCCTCGCCGACCTCTACAGCGCCTGCAAACTCCAGGGCATCCCGGCGCGCACGGCGATTTCCGAATACGCCCCGGGCCAGGTGGAAATCACCCTGGAACATCGCAGCGATGCCCTGCAAGCCATGGACGAGGCGGTGCGTTACAAGCGCCTGGTCAAGGGCGTAGCCCACAAGCACGGGATGACCGCGTGTTTCATGGCCAAGCCGTTTGACGATCTGGCCGGCACCGGCATGCACATGCACGTCAGCCTGGCCGACCGCGACGGCAATAACCTGTTTGCCAGCGAAGCGCCCGACGGCACGCCGCTGTTGCGCCACGCGGTGGGCGGCATGCTCAGCACCTTGCTCGACTCGTTGCTGATGTTCTGCCCCAACGCCAACTCCTATCGACGCTTCCAGACCAACAGCTACGCGCCGCTGGCCGCGACCTGGGGCGTGGACAACCGCACCGTCACGCTGCGGGTGCCCGGCGGGCCGGCGTTTTCCCGGCATATCGAACACCGTATCTGCGGCGCCGACGCCAACCCGTACCTCGCGGCGGCCGCGATTCTGGCCGGTATCCACCGGGGCATCCGCGAACAGCGCGACCCCGGCGCGCCGGTGGAAGGCAACGGTTATGCCCAGGCCAAGGAGTTGCTGCCCACCGATTGGCTGACCACCTTGCGTGCGCTTGAAGGCTCGGTTTGGGCGCGGGAGGCGTTCGGCGGCGAATTCCTCGGCGTGTACCTGGCGGTCAAGCGGGCCGAATACCGTCAGTTCATGGGCGAGGTGGGCGAGCAGGATTGGCGCTGGTATCTGCACCAGGCCTGAAGATGAAGGCGCTGATCACAGACAGTTAACAGACAGGCAGCGGGCTGGATACTGGTTCTGCATTAACGGCGAACAATCCTTCGACCTTTTTTTCACGAGACGGTGGTTAAGCTGCGAATGTCTGATCCATTAACAGAGTCGTGTGATGCCGTCGCAACCGCCGTCTTCCATCGAGATTGAATTTGCCGAACGCGCTGGCCAGCAGCATGCCCTGGTCTGCGCCGACACGCGTCCGCCGGGGCTGTTGCGGCGCCTGGGGTTGTGGCGCGATGAGCAATTGGTGCGCCGTGCACTGAAGATCGCCGGCGAGCCAGGGCTGATTCTCGACCTGGCGTGCGGCTCCGGGCGCTTTTGGCCGGTGCTGGCCGAGCACAGCAACCGGGTGATCCTGGCGTCGGACAATTCCCAGGACATGCTCGACCACGCCCGTACCCACCACGCGCCGGGCTTGCTCAAGCGGATCAAGACCTTTCAGGGCTCGGCATTTTCCATCGGCCTTTCGGCCAACGCGGTGGACTGCATTTTTTGCCTGGAGTTGTTTCGCCATGTGCCAACGGCAGAAGGGCGCCTGGCCCTGCTCGGTGAGTTTCATCGGGTAAGCCGCGACACGGTAATTGTTTCGGTCAACAGCGACAGCGGCTACCGGGCGTTGCAGCCTGGCCCGGCGGCAGTTGCCAGCCACCGGGCGCAAGTGGAGGCGGAGTTTCGCCTGGCGGGTTTCAAGGTCCTCGGTCAACAGGAGTTCATGCCCGGCTCAGCCATGTGGCGGGTGTATGTCCTGCGTAAGAGAGGATAAGTACCGACTGTCGGACTATTCTTCAGCTCCTATAAGAGTTTTCATGGCGGATGCTGTACTGCGAATGCTCGCAACTCCCTTTCGCGATATATACTGCGCGCCATTCTTCAAGGGAGAGCCGTGTGGCCATCGATATTCACTGGATCTGCGACAACGATAGCCTCGGCCAGCACTGCGCCAAATGGCAGCAGTTGCCATTCGTCGCCCTCGACACCGAATTCATGCGGGTCGACACCTTTTATCCCATTGCCGGGCTGATCCAGATCGGTGATGGCGTGCGCGCTTACCTGATCGACCCCCTGACCATCGACAACTGGCAACCCCTGGCCGCCTTGCTGGAGAACCCGGCGGTGATCAAGGTGGTACACGCGTGCAGCGAAGACCTGGAAGTGTTGCTGCGCCTGACCGGCAGCCTGCCGGTGCCGTTGTTCGACACGCAACTGGCGGCGGCCTACCTGAACCTCGGTTTCTCCATGGGCTATTCGCGGTTGGTGCAAGCCGTCCTCGATATCGAGTTGCCCAAGGGCGAGACCCGCTCCGACTGGTTGCAGCGGCCATTGTCCGAGACGCAAATCAGCTACGCCGCCGAAGACGCGGTGCACCTGGCAGAAGTCTACACACGCCTGCGCCCGAAGCTTTCCGACGACAAATACGCCTGGGTCCTGGAAGACGGTGCCGAACTGGTGGCCAACCTGCGCCGCGAAGTCGACCCGTACGAGGTTTATCGCGACGCCAAGCTCGCCTGGAAACTCTCCCGTGCCCAGCTCGCCGTATTGCGCGAACTGTGCGCCTGGCGCGAACAGCAAGCCCGTGCCCGTGACCTGCCGCGCAACCGGATCATCCGTGAGCACTCGTTATGGCCCCTGGCCAAATCCCAGCCGGATAACCTCGCCGCGCTGGGCAAGATCGAAGACATGCACCCGCGCACCGTGCGCCAGGACGGCGAGTTCCTGCTGGGCCTGATCAAGCGCGCCGGCAGCGTGCCCATGGACCAGTGGCCACCGGCGGTTGCCGAGCCATTGCCGGTGGACGCCGCCACGCTGATCAAGCAACTGCGCGCCCTGGGCCAGGCCGAGGCCGAACGCCTGGACATGGCGCCGGAACTGATGCTGCGCAAGAAAACCCTTGAAGCCCTGGTCAAGAGCGGCTACCCCGAGGGGCCTTACCAATTGCCAGATTCGCTGCGTGGCTGGCGCCGCGAACTGATGGGCCAGGCGCTGCTGGACAGCCTGGCCACTGCCGGAGAACAGCCTTGAAACGTATCTGCTCCATCTATCGCAGCCTCAAACGAAACGAGATGTACCTCTACGTGCTGAAAAGCGATGCACTGGAGCGCGTGCCGGAAAGTCTGCTGGCCGCCTTCGGCAAGCCGCACCACGCCTTCGACCTGGTGCTGAGCCCGGAGCGCAAGCTGTCCCGCGAGGACATCACCGTGGTTCTGGAGAACCTCGAAAAGCAGGGTTACCACCTGCAAATGCCGCCGGCCGAGGACGAGTACATCGAACACTTGCCCGAAGAGCTGCTGCGACGCAATGACCCGATGTGATCGGTCAGTGCCCCGTCCGGGGCACATTCATCAATGGAATTCAATTTTTGGCGGCGGCCGCACGGTACAGTGAACTGGACCGGCGGCCGCCTGCAGTGTTTTTGAAAGGTTTGAACCATGCGCGTTCTGATTGCTGAACACGATCACCCGCTGTACGCCCGGCTGCTGCGCGAAGCGGCGCCGGACCTTGAGGTCATGACCAGCGGCGACTCCGCCGAATTGTCGCGCCTGGCGGCCGATTGCCCGGTGTGGCTGGGCCAGCCGGATCTTCTGGCCACCTTGCTGCGCCAGGGGCACCAGCCACAATGGCTGCAATCCACCTGGGCCGGCATTACGCCGCTGCTGGCCGACGGCCTGCCGCGGGATTACCGCCTGACCCGCGCCGTGGGCATTTTTGGCCAGGTGATGGCCGAATACGTGCTGACTTACATGCTTGGCCATGAGCGTGAAGTGCTGGCGCGGCTGGTCAGCCAGGTCGAGCGCAAGTGGGATAACCGCATGGGCCAGAGCCTGGCGGGGCGCAAAGTGCTGATCGTCGGTACCGGTGATATCGGCCGCAGCGTTGCGCAATTCCTGCAGCCGTTTGGCGTTGAGCTGTACGGCATTGCCAGTGAGGCCCGTGAGCAGGCGCCGTTTGTCGAAGTTGCCGGCCTCGACGCGTTGCCGCGCCTGGTGGGTGAGGTGGACTACGTGGTCAACCTGCTGCCTAACACACCGAACACCCACGATTTGTACAATGCGGCGCTGTTCAAGCAATTCAAGCCGACCGGGTTGTTCATCAACGTCGGGCGCGGCGTGGCGGTGGTCGATGCAGACCTGGTGGAAGCGTTGAAGGAAGGCCATCTGGCCGGCGCGGTGATTGACGTTTGCCGTCAGGAACCATTGCCCCAGCGCCATCCGTTCTGGACCGCCTGGGGCTTGCTGCTGACCGGGCACAGCTCGGCGCCGACTTCGCCGGGGATGATGGTGCAATTATTTGTCGAGAATTTGCGCGCGTACCAGGCGCAGGAAACGTTGCGCGGCGAAGTGAGTTTCGAGCGCGGTTACTGACAGCGCGAAGGCCCGGCAACGCGTGTTGCCGGGCGCTTACAAATTTCTGCAAACACTAATCAGATGTTCGTTTCGCAGGCCGTATGTGAGGCTCGTACCCCTCTCCAGATGGGTACATTCTCATGTTGAATGCTGGCACTGTGTCTCTCCCTCCACGGGTAACTCCGCAACTTTCCCCGCTTTCTACCGAGCCGGCGGCGCTCCCTCTATTGCCCTCTGCTCTGGGTGCTACGGCCGATCGCAATACGCAGGCCCTCGCTCCAGTCCCCCGGCAATCCGGTCTCACCGCGGCGTTGGGCGACCGCGAGAATCTGCGGACACTGGGCCAGAAGCTCAACGAAATCGCCAGCCGTCTTGGGGTGAATGCCAGCCCTCAAGCGGTGCTGGCCGCGCTGCAAACGACACCGATGCAAATACACCCCGACTCGTCCTACCCGACCCAGGCGGGTAAAGCGGCGACGGTAGAGACCTTTCTCGGAAGTATCGGCTTGGGGTTGCCCACCAATCATTTTCAGCTGACCGGTCATGCCCATGCGGTGAGTGACAGGGCACTGGAGCATCCGCTCGGCAATTTTGGCGGTGGGTTGTCCTGGCCTGTTCCCTTGAGCGCCGCTGAACAGCGCAGGGTACTGGCGGCGGCTACCGACTATGGCAGCCAGAACCCCAATGCACCACACATCGGCGCAAGCGTGGGTGTACTGGAATATCTGAACGCGAACCAGCCGTTGTCGGGCGAGGCATTGGCTGATCCTGCCAAGGCACTCGAAACCCTCGTCGGCTCCACCCGCGGGCAGGCACTGGGGCAAGCCATCCGGGATCAGCTCGGGGGCGTCGCCACCGATGCCAGCGTGAACGAATACGTACTGAGCGCAATCCACCTGCTGCTGGATCCCGAGTCCATTACGGCGCCGCACCGTAACCGTGTGGCAGGTTTCGACCTCGCGCAACACGCCCACTGGGGCAGGCCGGCTTCGGCAGTGCTCGAGCGCCTGAGCACTTTCCTGCACGAAAATCACCAGACCAGTCCCGAGATGGCCAAGGCCGGCGCCTATTTGTTACTGGCACGAAAGGCGCCCGAGTTTTTGATCAAGGACATCCCCGACCGCGTGACCTACGGCAGCCCGGCCTGGGTAAGTCTCGCGGTCGCAGCGGCGGCCATAGAGGCGCAGTTCCCCGGAAAGGTGGCGCACATGACCTTTGCCCAAGTCATGTCCAGCGCGGAAAACGCGATCCTGACGAATCGAGCCGCCGCCGAACATGCACAAAAGGCGGCATTGGTGGACTGGGCCGTGGTCAACGGGATCGTCACATGCCAGCCAGGTGATCGTTACAGCGACGATGAGATAGACCGTGCAAGGACGGCATTCAACGCACAACTGAAGTCGACGCTTGCGGCTACCGGTTTGTTGGAAGCGGAGATTCCAAGCCGTAAAGACATTGCGTTGGCCCATTTGAAGGAGCGGTTTGGCGAACACGTACCTTTTGAAGAGAAACGACTGAAGGTCGTTGACTCGAAACAACCGTCAGCCCAACCACTTTATGATCCGAACCGGGCGCCCGGCGGGCTTTTCTCGTTGTTGGACATCGCCATGAGCGGACTTGGCCAATACCCATGGGAAACCAGGGACCCGAGCATTGCCGAGGCAATCAAAGGCAAGAGCCTGGATTTCAGCGTGAACAAAATCTTCAACGAAGAATTTGAACAAGCAATCACTTCTCGCCAGCAAGGGGTTCGCAGCGTCATCAGGCACCTTGTCGCAACACTGCCCTTGGTTGACCGGGAAAACCTGGAGTTTGCAAAGCTCGAGTTTTTTCAGAAAAACACTTATGAACTGGGCCTCGACTTCACCTCTAAAAAACGCCAGGGCGCGGAAAACAAACTGTGGGTCAAGGCCACCGGAAGGAATGGCAACACTGTTTATGAAATTGATTTGAACGCAGGTGCAATCAAGTCGGTGCCGACCTCGGAGTTAACAACAAAACGCGAGCGGCAGGCCAACAAGGAGTTCAAGACGGAGCCCTTCAAGCCCAAGACCGTGAGCGAGGCTGCCCTTGGCCAAAAGAGCCAGGACGGCTTGTCAACGCCGCCCCCCAGTTTTTCCAGTGCGCGAACCCAGCACATCGCCGATGCCTTTGTTGAGCATCTTGATCTCGACAGTGATGATATAAAAACCTATGCCCGGGGTGTCACCTCATTCGATAAACAAATGGCAACCGAGTGGAACGTCACCCACTTTTTCTTGACCTGATTCCGCTCAGGTCAGCCATCGTGAATTTTTCCAGGGGCAACCACCTGGAAGGGGCCAGTGACCTGGCGCTGGATGTCTTTGGTTTTGTCACGGCGGGCGCGGGTGTGGCGGCGAAAGTCACGAAGGCGGGAGCCAAGGTCGCGAGCGCCGCCGCCAAGGCCATTCAAGTGGCAAAAGTCATCGGTGTGGCTGCCATTCAAGCATTCAACCCATTGGATGGCTTCAGCGAACTGGTCGCGGGCGGTGCCCGGTTGCTGGGCAAAGGCGCCAACTTTGTACGCGCCACGGGTGCAGAGGTGGTCAACAAGCTCAGGGGCGCGAGCGGCAGCTATGACCTGTTGAAGGCTGCCAGTAAACACTATGACGCAGCAGCGACGGGTACCTTCAAGGTCGCCGGGCAAAGCGTTGATGGAGGCGCGGTACTCCAGAACGGTCGATGGTATGCGTTTGATGTGGACAGGATCCGGCCTTACGGCAGCCCTCTTGAAGGCTTCACCGCAAAAACGAGTGCGATGGATGGGGCGATCATCACCACGCCTGCCGAGCCGGGCAGCGCCCTGAACAACCGGTTGCTTGGCGACTACAGCGTGGCCGAATCGAAAATAGCCGGGCTTGCGCGCAACAGTCAGGGGATCTATGTGGCGGCGGACGGTCACTTGTCCCACATCCGCCATACCGATACTGCCGGCAACACTGCGGTCTACGAAGTGCGGCAAGTGACTCGCACCGCCGACGGTGCCGTACAGGCGCAGATTTATCACAACAACCGGCAAACGCCGTTGCTGGTGCAGCACCTTCAGGGGGACCAATGGCAGCGCCTGGGGGCACGCGGCGGTAACCGGCCTTCTGTGGCATCAGACCTGGGGCCGGAAATTGGCGGGGGCGGTGAGGGGACGATCTACGACAGTCTCGACGGGAAAAGTGTCTATAAGGACTATGGCCCTTCATCCATGACTTCTGCCGACGACTTTGTCGATAACGAGACCCTGTGCCTGAACAGCTATTACGGTGACGGCTTTGCAACCACGATATTTGAAAATGGTCGCCGTTATTTGAAAATGGGCAAGCTGGACGGGGTGGATGTAAATACCCTGGCAAGGGGAAGTTTGCCCCCAGAGGCCAGGCTTTTACTGGATGACGCATTTCGGCGCATGGAACAGAAAAATCTTTACCACAACGATCTGCAGTTAAGTAATTTCCTGTATTCAGCGAGGGATAATAAAATCTATCCAGTGGACTTGAACGCAAACGGTCTTGAAGACATGACACCGTTTCTCGCCAGTATGTACAAGCGTGATCGAGACGAGCTGCGCAGGGCCTATTACGCGCTGATCGCCAAGGCATAGCTGCACTTGTGGCGGGTGTACCCTGCTGTGATCGCAGCAGCAGGGTTTTGACGTGACCGTCAACGACTGCCAGAGCGTGTTCAGTCCTGGTGGTTGAAGTCGCCTTCGGACACCAGCTCGTTCAATGGACGACGCGGGCTCGGGGTTTCCCGGGCTTGCAGGTAGTCGGCCAGGGTCGATTTGTCGCCGAGCTTGCCAATCGCCACCGCAGCGTGCAGGGCGTAACCTTCAGGAATCTTCAGTTCCTTGCGGGTCAGTTCCTGGTCGAAACCGGCCATGCCGTGGGTGTGCCAGCCGCTGAGGCTGGCTTGCAGCGCCAGGTGGCCCCAGGCCGAGCCGGTGTCAAAGGTGTGCCACAGGGCCGGGGTTTCTTCGGTGGCACCAGGCACGGCAAAGGTCGTCTTCGACGCGACGATCACCAGGGCCGAGGCATGCTGTGCCCAGCCACGGTTGAATTCGTTCAGCAGGCCCAGGAAACGTTCCCAGTTCGGCGTGTCGCGGCGCGCATAGAGAAAACGCCATGGCTGCGAGTTGTAGGCCGAAGGTGACCAGCGCGCGGCTTCGAAGAAGCTCAACAGGGTGTCCACCGGGATGCTTTCGCCGGTGAAGGCGCGCGGCGACCAGCGGTCGGTGAATTGTGGGTGGATCGGATAGTCGGCGACGCGTGGGTTGCTGCTCATTGGGCTGATCCTGATGAAAAACCGGGGTTCAAAACTACTTCGCCGCCGGGTGGCTGACAAGTCTTGTTCTACCGACAGTCGTAAGCGCTTGGCCCCGGGGGCCATGGGCACTAGACTGGCGGCCTTTTAACATACCGATATTGATGTAGAGCCATGGCCGCCAAAGTCGAACCTTTCTGGATCCGCAAAACCCTCGAACAACTCGACCAGGATGAGTGGGAGTCGTTGTGCGACGGCTGCGGCCTGTGCTGCCTGCAAAAGCTCGAGGATGAAGACGACAACAGCGTCTACTACACGCGCATCGCCTGCAAACTGCTGGACCTGAAAACCTGCCAGTGCACCGATTACCCCAACCGTCGCGCCTCGGTGCCCGATTGCATCCAGCTCACTCCGGGCCAGGCCGACCAGTTCAAATGGCTGCCGCCCACCTGCGGTTACCGGCTGGTCAGCGAGCGCAAGGACTTGCCGCTGTGGCACCACCTGGTCTGCGGCGATCGCGACGCTGTGCACCAGGAACGCATTTCCCAGTCCGGGCGCATGCTCAGCGAAGGCAGCGTGCCCGAGGATGACTGGGAGGATTACCTGATTTTTCGAGCAGGCTGAGAAGGAGTGTGTATGACGGTTGGAGCCAGGCTGGCGGCGAGCCTGCTGTTGTTGGTATTGAGTGCGCCGGCGTGGGCGGCGAAGAAAGTTGACCTGGACTATCACGTCAAGCTGTTGCCCCAAAGTGATCAGGCAGAAGTGCGCCTGAGCCTGTCCCAGGGCTCGGCGGTGCGCAGCCTCAACTTCGACCTGGGCCGCGACGGCGACTACAGCGACTTCAAGGCCGATGGCCAGTGGCAAGTGTTGCCGGGCAATACCCCGGGTGACAGCCGCGGCCTGTGGCAACCGAGTGCCGACAAGGCCAGCCTGACCTACCGTGTACGCCTCACCCACGCCCGCAAGAAAGGCGTCTATGAAGCGCGGATGACCCCGAGTTGGGCGCTGTTTCGCGGCGAAGACCTGGTGCCCACTGCACGTCTGGATCAACAGGACGGTATTGAACTGGTGTCGCGCCTGGTGTTTGAACTGCCTGCCGGCTGGAAAAGCGTCGAGACGTCCTGGCCGCGCATCGGCAAGAACAAATTCCGCATCGATAACGTTTCCCGCCTGTTTGACCGGCCCACCGGCTGGATGCTCGCGGGTACGCTGGGCAGTCGCAGGATGCGCCTGGGGGAAACCGAAATCACCGTGGCGTCGCCCAAAGGGCAAGGCATGCATCGCATGGATGTGCTGACCTTGCTGACGTTTGTCTGGCCGCAAGTGCAAGCGGCATTCCCACGGCACCCGGCGAAATTGCTGGTGGTGGGCGCCAGTGACCCGATGCGCCGCGGTGCGTATTCGGCGCGGGACTCGATCTACCTCAACAGCCGTACGCCGTTGGTCAGCGAGAACGGCAGCAGCCCGTTGATCCGTGAAGTGGTGCAGGCTATCGGCCGCTTCAACGACCATCAGGGCAGCGATTGGATCAGCGAGGGCTTGGCGCAGTACTACGCCATTGAGCTGATGCGCCGCGCAGGGGGGATCAGCGAAGATCGTTATGCCGCCCTGCAGGCCCGGCTGGCCAGCGAAGGCAAGGACGTGACCACCCTGCGGGTCGAGCACGCCAATAGCGCGACCGTCTCACGAGCGGTGGTGTTGTTGCAGGAGCTGGACCGCGAGATTCGTGTGAAAACCCACAACAAGCGTTCGCTGGATGATTTGACCCAGGCGGTGATGCGCCTGAACAGCATCAGCACCAAGGAATTCGTGCAGCTGGGGGAGAGCATTATTGGCGAGTCGTCGGTAGTACTCGATACCAAACTGCTGCACTGAAACCAAGGTGGGAGCGGGCTTGCTCGCGAAAGCGGTGTATCAGAAACACAGTCAGTGACTGACACTCCGCTTTCGCGAGCAAGCCCGCTCCCACTTTTGATCGGGGTTAACCCACAGTTTTGCTGGCGTTTTCAGCCGCCACTTCAGCCTTGGTCTTGAGGTTTTTCAGTTCCTCACCGGCGCGTTCGATCTTGGTTCGCACGCTGTTCATTTCCTGGCGGCTGCGCTCCAGCAACTCTTTCGCCGAGCTATGCCCGCTGATCCCGCGTGCCAGCGCTACGCCGCCAATCGCCACCTGGATCAAACCGAAAAAGCCGCCACGGCGCAGGCCTTTGCCCATCATCACCACACCGCCAGCCAGGGAGCCGATGCGTTCCCAGCCCTGGACGTTTTGCGTGGGTTGGGGCTCGAACGGGGTGGACCGGATAACGGGTCGCAGGGTTTTGCTGTCGCTCATGATCTGTCTCCAACAAGGGCTGATTGATATGCAGCTGACTGCACACAGGCCGCGGATGTTCCCAAAAAATCAGTATTTGGGGCCCGAACGGGTGTTGTTGCCCTTGGCCAGACGGTCGTAAAGCACCACGTTGACGGTGGCGGCGAGGTTCATGCAACCGGTGGTCGGGATGTAGATCACGTCTTCACACCAGTCGCGAATCTCTTTGTCGAGGGAGCCGTCTTCCGGACCGAAGATATACAGCGCACGGTCCGGATGGGTGTATTCGGGGAGAGGGCGGGCGCCTTCCACCAGCTCGACGGCGACCGGGATGCAGCCCAGGGGCAGGATCTTTTTCAGGTCGTCGATACCGATCAGCGGAATGTCGTGGTGGACCTTCTTGGTGTCGGTAATAAAGTCCCGGGCCCGCTCATAGCGCTTGCCGGTGTAGAACACCGAGGCCACGCCGTAGCAGCCGGCGGCGCGCATCACCGAGCCGACGTTTTCGGGGGATTTGGGGTTGTACAGACCGATGCAGCTGTAGCGTTTATTGCCCACGGGAAAGGGTGCCTTCGAGAAAAACCGCGATTATACGGGGATTGCTCGAAAGGCGGTCAGTTTGAGCGGCACGTGTTGCAACACTGTGGCGAGGGAGCTTGCTCCCGCTGGAGTGCGAAGCGCTCCCAAAAAACGTGGGGCCGCTACGCAGCCCAGCGGGAGCAAGCTCCCTCGCCACAACAAGCCTTCTCCCACTGCGAGCCATCTCCCACAGCAGGTCGTTCATTACATCGCTTCAGTCGTCTTTCTTCATCAACCCGGCCAACGCCGCAAACGGGTTGTGCGTCGCCTTGGCGATCGTCGGGCTGCTGGTGGAGCCTTCGCCGAAATACTGCTGGTCGGTATAACGCGAGTGTTCGTTGTCGTGGCAATACAGGCACAGCAACTCCCAGTTGGAGCCGTCCTGGGGGTTGTCGTCATGGTTGTGGTTGCGGTGGTGCACGGTCAGTTCGCTCAGGCGCTTGCCGGCGAATTCACGGGCGCAGCGGCCACACACGTGGGGGTACATCTTCAGGGCTTTGTCGCGGTAGCCCATTTCCCGGTCGCGCTGGGCATCGGCGAGGATGCGGTCCAGCTTGGCGGTGTGGGAGGGCGGGTTGGTCGAGCTCATCATGGCTCCTGTCTTTTAGTGGATCACGGATAGCGTTGATTCTAGCTGCTTGCGGGCTAATAAACCTCCGGCTTTTTCAGGCGCAGTCATGCCGGTGAGGGGGATTGTTTGTAGTATCGACGAACTGAATTCATAAGGAGCGGTACTCATGCGGATGCATTCATGGTTGTGGGCGCTGCTGTTGTGCGCCGTCAGTGTTCAGGTCCAGGCGTTTTCCACGCCCCAGCCAGGCCAGGTGATCAATGTGGCGCTGGAGCAGCTCCACCCTACCCAGGCCGTCATCGGTTTTGATCAGATACATTACAAGCTGGGGGTATTTGCCGAGTCGCCCAAAAAAGTGTTCGACGAATACTGTGAAACCAACGGCCAGGGCGGTGTCGACAAGGTGCCTGAAGATGCCGATCTGCATAAGCCGGGCAGCTTCACCTGCAAAGACCCGGTAGGCGCCCACCCGGCGGACATGAAAACCGTGGTGGTCGGCCCCGCTGGCCAGTTGTACCTCACTGACGGCCACCACTCGTTCAGTACCTTGTGGGAGCAGCCAGGTGCCGGCGCCAAACTGAAGATGTGGGTGCGGGTCACCGATAACTTCAGCGACAGTCCCGACCTGGTGACTTTCTGGAAACGTATGGAGCAGGGCCGCAAGGTCTGGCTCAAGGACGGCCAGGGCAAGACCATCACGCCTGAGCAAATTCCGACACACCTGGGCTTCAAGGACCTCGGCGACGATATGTTCCGCAGCCTGGTTTACTTCTCCCGCAAGGCGTCCTACGGCAAGCCGACCTCTGGTGAGGTGGTGCCGGAATTCCTGGAGTTTTACTGGGGAGGGTGGTTGCGCACGCAGATTGACCTCGGCGCGTTCAACCTGAACAAGCAAGGCGGGTATGAAAAGGCAATCGAGGCGGTAGCCAAGCGCATGGTCAGCCTGGCGCCCGAGGCACCGGTAGGAGACAGCGGCTTCAGCGCCCGGCAGTTGGGCGGCTTCACGTCACTTGACCGCAAAGAACTGAACGATACGTTCAAGAAGAAAGTGCCCTACGTTATCGACAGTAGAAGTAACTAAGTGACGAACCGGCAGGGGCGGCCTTGTGCTGTTTCTGTCGGGCGTATAACGGCTGAATATACAGTAAAGATCCGGCAGATATCGATTTAAATGCCGTGGGGCATTTAATTGGCTTCAGGGTGATAAAGTGTTGGACTAACTTTGCCAGTTTGTTTAATGTGGCGCCTCTTGGCCTACTGCCGTTAGTGTGTTCTGTGGTGGCGTCAGGTAGTCAATACGTCAGGTCTTTCCTGGCGACTGTCAGTTTCCCGCAAGCCGGGCTTTCCTTTCACGATATCAACCCCCATGGTTGACGTTGTGGCGTTTCAAATCAGAAGCGCTCATCCAGAGCGTACTGCTTCCAATAACCGAAGTCGGGTGGTTGAAGTGTCTGATGATCGTCGTGCAAATAATAAAAAATCGACGCGTTACCCTGTTGTTATAACTTGATGATTCGGGATAAGTGTCCTGTGCAAGTTATAAGTTTATGGTGCCCGTTAATAAACTTCTGATGTTCATCTCGCTGACATTCACACTGCGTGAATGCAACGGCCCGCTTCAATTGAATACATGCAATTTTTTGTAGAGGCTGTTGTGTCTAAAGGCGTTGTTCTGGCGGTTTCCGCTTCCTTCCTGTTTGGTGTGCTGTATTTCTTTACCTCCCTTCTTGAACCCTTGAATGGCCAGCAGATATTTGGCTGGCGAATGCTCATCTCGTTGCCCTTCATGACGTTGCTGCTGTGCCTCTCCGGAGACTGGAAGTGGGTGCCGTTGATCTACAAGCGTCTGCGGGAGAAACCCGCATTGCTGCCTTGTGTCGTGCTCACCAGTGCCCTGGTGGGTGTGCAGTTGTGGATCTTCATGTGGGCGCCCCTCAATGGCCACGGCCTGGATGTGTCGCTGGGCTATTTCCTGTTACCGCTGACCATGGTCATCACCGGGCGCATCGTTTACGGCGAACGCCTTTCCCATCTGCAAAAAATTGCCGCTGCGCTGGCGGCGGTGGGCGTGGCCAACGAGCTGTATCGCACGGGCGGGTTCTCCTGGACCACCCTGGTGGTGTGCGTCGGTTATCCGCTGTATTTCGTGCTGCGCAGGCGTTGTGGCACCGACAACCTCGGCGGGCTGTGGCTGGACATGATGCTGATGATTCCGGTCGCGCTGTGGTTCGTCCTCGGTAGTGAGCCCATCAACGAGACCCTGGCGCAGCGCCCGGCGCTCTATTGGCTGGTGCCACTCATGGGGTTGGTCAGCGCGGCGGCGGGTTATTCCTACATCCTGGCCAGCCGGCTGTTGCCGTTCAGCCTGTTCGGTTTGCTCAGTTACGCGGAACCGGTGCTGCTGGTGGCCGTGTCGCTGATGCTGGGAGACGCTCTCAAACCGGGCCAATGGATGACCTACCTGCCGATCTGGCTGGCGGTGGTGGTGTTGGTGCTGGAAGGCTTGAGGCATTTGAATCGACTGCGCCGGTCGATCTGACTTCAACCCACGCAGTTAATGCTTAGCCCTTGAGCTTTTCAGCAATCCAGATGGTATGCCGCGTGCCCTTGTTGCCATGGGCAAACACTTGCACTTCCTCGGCCTTGAAGCCGGCCTTGCGCAGTTTGTCGCTGAACTGCTTGTCGGCGCTGGCCGACCATACCGCCAGCACGCCCTTGGGCCGTAGCGCCTTGGCGCAGGCGCTTAGGCCACCGGCGGAATACAGCCAGCTGTTGGCTTTTTGCGTCAGGCCTTCGGGGCCGTTGTCGACGTCCAGCATGATCGCGTCAAACCCCTGGGGCTCGGCCTGCAGCACCTTGGCCACGTCTTCCAGACGGATCACGGTGCGCGGGTCCAGCAGCGGGCGGCCGGACTTTTCCCCCAGGGGCCCGCGATTCCACTCGACCACGCCGGGCACCAGCTCGGCAACCACCACTTCGGCAGTCTTGCCCAAATGCTTGAGCGCTGCCGCCAGGGTAAAACCCATGCCCAGGCCGCCAATCAACACCCTGGAGCCGGGCCGACCGGCGACTTTGCGGCACGGAATCTCCGCCAGCGCATCCTCGGAACCGTGCATGCGCGTGTTCATCAACTGGCCACCGTCACCGCCCTGAATCTTGATGACAAAATCCTCACCGTATTCGAACAGGCACAAGGCACCGCCGTTGTCGGGGATCGGGGTGGTGTCCAGCAGAACGAAACGTTTCATGGAAATCTCATTGGGAAGGGCATTCTTGCGCGGTTGGGAGTAGCCTTACGACTTTACGGTCAGGCCATGGAGCCATCGATGAAGTGCAGCATTCTAACGGTCATTGTGTGGAGCGCGCTCGCCCTTGGCGGTGTGGCCCAGGCTCAGGAGTCGCAAACCGTGCCGATTACCCCCGCGCCCACGGCGGGTTCACCGGGTACTGCAACGCCCACGCCTTACCCGCAAGTCACGCCACCGGCGACACCAAAGGCGGCCGGCAGCGGTGAGCCATTGTTGGCGCCGATCGTGCTGCCCGCGCCGCCGAAGGACCAGACGATCCCCGGCTTGCAGCAAAACGACATCAAGCCCAAGACCCCAGGCGGCTAAAACTGCTGGGACAGCAATTGCCCGTCTGCCATGCGCAGGCGCCTGGACAGGGCGATAGCAATCGCACGAATGATCTTGGCCGCGATTTTCGGTGCATCGTTGAGCATCTTTTCCAGGGAATCCTTGCCCAGGTTCAACAGCACGCAATCGCTGGCCGCCATACAGCTGGCGGAGCGGCGCTCGCCGTCCAGCACAGCCATCTCGCCAAAGGTCCGCCCGCTGCGCAAGGTGGCGATAGTCAGGCGCTGGCCTGCATGGTTGGTCTTCTGCACCGCCACCTGGCCTGAGTGAATGATGCACATGAAGGTGCCCGCGTCGCCCTCGAGGAAAATCACCTCATCGCGGGCGATGCTGCTGATGTTTAAATAGCCCGCCGCTACGTGGAAGTCTTCCGGCAGCAACGGGTCGAACAGGCCGCAATCCATCAGCATGTCGCGGATTTCGTTATTGAGTAAGGTCGGTTCTGGCATGAGGCTTACAGTCTTTGTCCATAAATCGTGCAGGGCGCGCCCGGCGGTCAAGTGTTCAGACCGGCCCGCCAGGCGGAGTTCCTTAAATCAGCCCCAGCGCCTTGAAAACAAATGCATATTCGAGTGCTACGTCACGTAATCCCTGGTAACGACCACTCATGCCGCCGTGGCCGGCGCCCAGCTCGGTCTTGAGCAGCAACAGGTTGTCGTCGGTCCTGGTGTCGCGCAGCTTGGCCACCCACTTCGCCGCTTCCCAGTACTGCACGCGGCTGTCGTTGTAGCCGGCGATCACCAGCGTGGCCGGATAGGCCTGGGCGCTGACGTTTTCGTACGGCGCGTAGGCCTTGATCCGCTCATACACCTCCGGCTCTTCAGGGTTACCCCATTCGTCGTATTCGGTGATGGTCAGCGGCAACTCGGGGTCGAGCATGGTGTTGAGCACATCGACGAACGGCACTTCGGCAATCGCCGCCTGGAACAGCTCCGGGCGTTGATTGAGCACCGCGCCGATCAACAGGCCACCGGCGCTGCCGCCGCTGATGGCCAGTTGCTTGGAGGTGGTCAGGCCCTGGGCGATCAAGTGTTCGGCGCACGCGATAAAGTCGCTGAAGGTGTTTTGCTTGTGCTCCTGCTTGCCGCCGCGATACCAGGCCTCACCCAGTTCGCCACCGCCGCGTACATGGGCAATGGCGAAGGCCACGCCACGGTCCAGCAGGCTCAGGCGGGCGTGGGAGAACCACGGGTCGAGGCTGTGGCCGTAGGCGCCGTAGCCGTACAGATACAGGGGCGTCGGCTTACCCAACTGATCGCGTCGGACGACAAGACTGATCGGCACCTGAGTGCCATCGGCCGACGTTGCCCACAGGCGTTGGCTGACGTAGTCGTCGGCGTTGAACACACCCAGCACCGGGGTTTCCTTGAGCACTTGTTGTGCGCCGCCGGCCAGTTCCAGCTGACGAACCTGGGCCGGGCGGTTCAGGGCCTCATAGCGCAGGCGGATCTTGTCGCTGGCAAATTCCAGGCTGTTTTGCACATAGAGGCTGTAGGCCGCGTCCGGTAACTCCACGCGATAAGCGGCTTGCCCCTGTGGGTGCACTTCGATGATCGGCAGGCCGCCGATCCGCAGGCTCAGGGTCATGGCCCGGGCATTGAGGCTTACGCCATCGAGCATTACCGCGTCGTCGTGGGGGATCAGGTTCAGCCAGTCGTCCTGGGTCGGCACACTGCCGGTGTCGGCCGCCTGGAACAGCGCAAAGTTGATGCCGTCACGGTTGCTGCGGATAAACCAGGTCCACTGGTCGTCCAGCTTGCCGTGGTCGACGTCATATTCATGGCCTTCGACCCGTGGCGCCATGCAGGTAAACGCCTGCTGCGGCTTTTCGGCGTCCAGGGCCCAGATCTCGCTGGTGGTCTTGCTGCCCAGGGCCAGCAGCAACTGACGCTCGGAGCTGGAGCGGTAGCAGTGCAGGAAGAAACGTCCGTCAGGCTCGTGGAACACTTCTTCGGCGGCAGTGCCGTCCAGGCGATAGCGATACAGCTTGTGCGGGCGATGGGTGTCGTCCAGTTCGGTGAAGAACAGGGTCAGGCTGTCGTTGGCCCAGGTCATGCTGCCATCGCAGTCTTCAAACTCCAGTTCGCTGACCTTGCCGGTGGCCAATTCCTTCACGTAGAGGGTGTAGATCTCTTCGCCGCTGGTATCCAGGCTGTAGGCCAGGCGCTGGTGGTCCGGGCTGATGCTGAAGGCGCCGAGGGAGAAAAAGCCGCCATTGGCCAGTACGTTCGGGTCCAGCAGCAGCTCTTCCGCGCTTTCGTCGACCTGTTGGCTGTCGTCCGCCGGGCGCGGGCAGCGGTAGTGGCGGGCGTATTCGTCGCCGGCGGTGGTGCGGGTGTAATACAGGTACGGGCCCCAGGGCGAGGGCAGGGACAGGTCGGTTTCGAGAATGCGGCCCTTGATCTCCTCGAACAGGGTCTCGCGCAGCGCCTGCTGGTCGGACAATTGTGCTTCTTGCCAGGCATTTTCCGCCTTGAGGTAATCGAGCACCTCGGCGCTGTCACGCGCTTGCAGCCAGGCATACGGGTCGGTGCCTGGGGCCTTGCGGGCGATCGGGGCGGCAGTGATGTGGGTCGATGGGGGCATGGATCACTCTCTGTCTGGCGGTTGGCCGACGGCATTGCAGCCTCGGCACTGAAAAGCCGTTATCATAGCGGCCTGTTTGCCTACCTTGCCATGGACACCATGACCGAGAACGACTATCTGATCGCTTGGGGCCTCTACGCCTTCGCAGCCCTGGGTTGCCTGTTGGTGTGGTTTGCCATGACCCGCTGGATGTGGCGCTGGCTGCGCGAGCCACTGCGGTTGCTGGTGGCGGTGCTGCTGTTCAGCCCGACCATCGTCGATCCGGTGAAGACCCAGTTCGCCCCGGCCGTGGCCATCACCGCCCTGGACCTGGTGCTCAAGGTCGGCAACAACGCCTGGCGGGCGATTTCCGATCTGTTCATGTATTGCATGATCGCGTTCGGCGTGTACCTGGTGTTCGTGCTGATCCGCTGGCCCATCGAGCGTGCCGCCAGGGTTCGTCGTGAGCAGAAGGCCGCCGCTGCGGCAGCCGCTGCTGCCGAGCCGGAGGATGACGACGAACCCTTCGCCGATGAGCGTTACGGTCGCCCGGCACCTGTCAGCGGTATGCGGGTCGAACCGCGCCTTTAACGTTGTACGCCCTGTATCGAGAAGCCTGGCATGTGTGAATTATTGGGCATGAGTGCCAACGTACCGACCGATATCGTCTTCAGCTTCACCGGGCTGATGCAGCGCGGCGGACGTACCGGGCCCCACCGCGACGGTTGGGGCATCGCCTTCTACGAGGGCCGTGGCCTGCGGTTGTTCCAGGACCCGGCGGCCAGCAGCGAATCGGAAGTCGCGCTGCTGGTGCAGCGTTATCCCATCAAGAGTGAAGTGGTGATTGGCCATATCCGCCAGGCCAATGTGGGCAAGGTGTGCCTGTCCAATACCCATCCGTTCGTCCGTGAACTGTGGGGCCGCAACTGGTGCTTTGCCCATAACGGTCAACTGGCGGACTTCAACCCCCGCGCCACGTTCTACCGCCCGGTGGGCGATACCGACAGCGAAGCGGCGTTCTGCGATTTGCTCAACCGAGTCCGTGAAGCGTTCCCGGAACCGGTGGACATCGAACAGGTGCTGCCGGACCTGATCGCCGCCTGCAGCGAATACCGCAGCAAGGGCGTGTTCAACTGCCTGCTCAGCGACGGTGACTGGCTGTTCTGCTATTGCTCGACCAAACTGGCACAGATCACCCGGCGTGCGCCATTTGGCCCTGCACGGTTGAAAGATGTCGACGTGATCGTCGATTTTCAGGCCGAAACCACCCCCAATGACGTGGTGACGGTAATTGCCACCGAACCCCTGACCGAAAACGAGACCTGGACCCGCTACGAACCGGGCCAGTGGAGCCTGTGGCGACGCGGCGAATGTGTCAGCCAAGGTAAAACGGAATAAGGACGTCGAATATGTTGCTCAGCTATTTGCGACTGGTGTTGTTTGCCGTGGGGCTGTTGGTCGGTGTGCAGGTGCCGGGGTTTATCAGCGACTACGCCAAGCGCGTCGAAGCCCACTTGATCGAAGCCCAGACCGGCTTGCGCGGCTTCGATGCCACGGCGCAACAGTTCTTCAACGGTGACTTGCAGGCGCTGGTGGCCCATTACCGTGCCAGTGACGACCCGGTGTTTCGCAGCGATGCCAACAGCCTGGGCACCTTGCTCGACCGCCAGGCAGCGCTGGATAAGCAGTTCCAGGCGATGCAGGGCCCGTGGTACATCCGCGCGCTGCAAGTGGCGGTGGCCGCCGACCCGGCGATTCGCCAGGAAACCTGGAACGGCTACAGCTACATGCTGTTGCTGACCCCGGAAGCCATGGGCTGGGGCCTGGGCGGGGCGATGTTGTTGTCGTTCGGCATCGAGTGCCTGTTCCGCCTGATCGACTGGGTGGTGTTGGGCGGCAAGCGCCTGCGCCAGAGCCGACCGATTGAAGAGCGGGACCTCAAGGGGCTTTAAAGGCTGACGCGGTCAAATTGTGGGAGCGGGCTTGCTCGCGAATGCGGTGCGTCAGTGACATAGGGGTTGGCTGGCACACCGCATTCGCGCGCAAGCCCGCTCCCACAGTTTTAAATCGGTTCCTTCAGTGGCATGGGTTTGCTCAACACCATCAAGTCCTCGCCCACCTTCTGCGCATACTGCTGCACCACGCTCTGGCACAGCGCCACAATCTCCTCCACCAACTCCACGCCCACTCGCCACGACACCACCACCTGCAGGTTCGGCGGCCGTTGTTCCATGGGCAGCATGGTCAACTCACCTCGTGCCAGCTCTTCACTGACCAATACGGGCGGGAACGCACCAATCCCGAACCCGTCCCGCAGCAGGCGGGTGATCGCTGACACCGAGTTCACACAGTTCATCCGTGGGGCGGATACGCCGTTAGCCTGCATCAGGCTGAGCACGTCCTGGTGCGGACAGGAGTTTTTCGAGTAGGTGATGATGCGCTCCTGGGCCAGTTCGGCGAGGGACGCGTAGTCGCGGTTGTAGATCGAGTGGCTGGCGACGATCCAGCCCATGGGGTGGCTGGCCAGTTCCAGGCTGCGCAAGGTTTCCTGGCGCAGCAGGTCGGTTTGCAGGATCAGGTCGAGAAAGCCTTTTTGCAACTGATCGCTGAGGTTCAGCGCGGTATCGGCGACCAACTCGATTTCTACCCGCGGAAAGTTGTCCGTCAGTTCTGCCACCAGCGCGCTCAGCCAGGTGTGGATCACCGTGTCCATCACTCCGATGCGGATACGCCCGACCTTGCTGCTGGTGGTTTCCAGGGACTGCTTGAGCCCTTGCATGGTCGCCATCATCTGCTCGGCATAATCGAGCACCTTCAAGCCTTCCGGCGTCAGGCTCACACCTCGGGAATCGCGCAGGAACAGCTTCACCCCCAACTCGCTTTCCAGCACGGCGATGCGGCTGGAGATCGAGGCCTGGGTGGTGAACAGCTTCTCTGCCGTGAGGCGAAAGCTCTTGAGCTTGGCCACCCAGACGAAGGTTTCGAGGAACTTCAAATTCATGGGATCAACTTTTCTTATGCATGGATTGTTTTTTATTAGTTGGACGCAGCGTGCCGCAACCGCCAAAAATCGAGCTGTCTCACGATAAGCGTCGTTGGGGCTCGGGACAACATCGTTGCGAGATCTTGGTAAAAGATCCCACACTACAAAAAAATAAAGCCTACAGGAGCCCTACCGTGAGCCGCCTGCTATTGAACTGCGACATCGGCGAAAGCTTTGGCAACTGGACCTTGGGTCTGGACGCCGAAGTCATGCCGTTCATTGATTGCGCCAACGTAGCCTGCGGTTTCCACGCCGGCGACCCGAGCATCATGCGCAAGACCGTCAGCCTGGCCTTCGAGCATGGCGTGCAGGTGGGCGCGCACCCGGCGTACCAGGACCTGCAGGGTTTCGGCCGCCGCTCCATGGCCTACACCCCGCAGGAAATCCAGGACCTGTTGCACTACCAGGTCGGTGCCCTCGACGGTATTTGCCGGGCCCAGGGCGGGCGGGTCAGCTACGTCAAACCCCATGGCGCGATGTACAACGACATGATGGCCAAGCCTGCGCAATTGCGAGCGGTGATCCAGGCCGTCGCGGCCTACGACGCCAGCCTGCCATTGATGCTGATGGCCACCCGTGACAACAGCGCCGCCCAGGCCCTGGGTGACGAATATGGCGTGACCCTGTGGTTCGAAGCCTTTGCCGACCGTGCCTACGACAGCGCCGGCCATCTGGTCTCCCGCCAGTTGCCGGGCGCGGTGCATCATGACCCGGAAAAGATCATCCAGCAGGCCTTGATCATCGCCCGGGGAGAACAGTTGGTCGCCAGTGATGGCAGTCCGTTGCACCTGCAAGCCAATACCTTGTGCGTGCATGGCGATAACACCAGCTCAGTGGCTGCCGTGCAGCGCATCCGCGAGGCGTTGACCCCAGCATGAAGCCACGGATTGAAGTGGTGGCCATCGACTGCCTGATGGTGCGCCTGTTTGAGGTGATCGCCGAAGACAACATGCCCTGGATGCTCGCCGCCACCCGCCGTTTGCGCGAAGGTTTTGGCCCGGCGCTGGTGGACCTGGTGCCGTCCTACACGACCCTGATGGTGCACTACGACCTGCTGGCGCTGGACCCTGGCCAGGCACGGGCGTTGATCGACCAGGCGCTCAAGGAATTGCAGCCCGAACCCAAGGGCAGCGGGCGATGCCATGTGTTGCCGGTCTGGTATGACCTGAGTGTCGGCCCGGAGTTGGCGTTGCTGGCGCAGCGCAGTGGCCTGGCAGTGGAGGAGGTGATTCGCCGTCACAGCCAGCATGAGTACCAGGTATTCGCCTTGGGCTTCGCCCCGGGGTTTGCTTTTATGGGGCTGGTGGATGAACAGCTCGCGACACCGCGGCTCAACACCCCGCGCAAGCGGGTGGCGGCGGGCAGCGTGGGCATCGCCGAGCGGCAGACGGCGGCTTATCCGGTGGTCTCGCCAGGCGGCTGGAACCTGATTGGCCGCACGCCGGCCAAGCTGTTTGACCGTGAACGCGAGGGCTACAGCCTGATGCAGCCGGGGGATACCGTGCGCTACGAAGCGGTCAGCCATCGCGAATTCATCAACCTGGGCGGCGATGACACGCCGTTGGAGGCGCAGGCATGAGCCGCTTGCTGATCGAGGCCAGCACGCCGCTGTGCCTGTTGCAGGACGCCGGACGTTTTGGCGTCAGGCATTTGGGCGTGACCCAGGGCGGCGCGCTGGATTGGGTGTCGATGTCGTGGGCCAATTGGTTGCTGGGCAATGCCCTGGATGCGCCGGTGGTGGAAATCACCTTGGGTGGCTTCACCGTGCAGGCCGAGGCCTATTGCCTGCTGGCGCTGGCCGGGGCGGACTTGGGCGCGTATGTCGACGAGCGCGCGATCAGCCCGGGGCGCAGCTTTATTCTGCAAAAGGGCCAGCGCTTGCGTTTTACCCAGCCTTTCAGCGGTGCGCGGGCTTACCTGGCAGCGCCGGGCGGGTTTGATGCGCCGCAGGTGCTGGGCAGTTGCGCCACGGTGGGCCGTGAAGAACTGGGCGGGCTGGATGGCTTTGGCCGGTCACTGGCCGAAGGTGCGCAATTGACCTATTCGGGCGTGGGCGGTGCGATGCAGGTGTTGTCCGCCGGGCAATTGCCGAAGCTGGATTCCAAGGCGCCACTGGAGGTGATCCTCGGGGCGCAGATCGGTCAGTTTGGCGGGCAGAGTCTGTTTGATGTGTTCAACAGCGAGTGGACCCTCGACAGCCGTGCCGACCGCATGGGCATGCGCTTGCTTGGCATGCCGCTGGAGTATCAGGGGCCGTCGCTGATCTCGGAAGGCATCCCGTTGGGGGCGATCCAGGTGCCGCCGGACGGGCAGCCGATTGTGTTGCTCAATGACCGGCAGACCATTGGCGGCTATCCGCGACTGGGGGCGTTGACGCCATTGGCGTTGGCGCGGCTGGCGCAGTGCTTGCCGGGGGAGAAGGTGAGGTTGGCGCCGGTGGTGCAGGAGACGGCGCATCGCCAGCAAGTGGAGTATTTGCAGTACCTTGCCAGAAACTAAAGACCGCCGCAGGACAAAATGTGGGAGCGGGCTTGCTCGCGAAGGCGGTGTATCAGCCAATATATTCGGTGACTGACACTGCGCTTTCGCGAGCAAGCCCGCTCCCACATTTGATCGTGGTTGTCTGGGAAACAACTTACTTCGACAAAAAGCGCATCCCTTCCTCAAGCCCACGCAACGTCAACGGAAACATCTGGTCTTCGATCAAATCCCGGACAATCCCGGTGGACGCCGTATAGCCCCAGGTATCCTTCGGGTACGGATTAATCCAGATCAGCTTCTTGTACTTCTCCATGAACCGCTGCATCCACACATACCCGGGCTCTTCATTCCAGTGCTCGACGCTGCCGCCGGCCTGGGTGATTTCATACGGCGCCATGGCCGCATCGCCGATAAAGATCACTTTGTAGTCGGCACCGTACTTGTGCAGCAAATCCTGGGTCGAGGTGCGTTCCGAGCCCCGGCGCATGTTGTTCTTCCACACCGATTCATAAATGAAATTGTGGAAGTAGAAATACTCCAGGTGCTTGAACTCGGTCTTGCACGCCGAGAACAACTCTTCGCAAGTCTTCACATGGGCATCCATCGAGCCGCCGATGTCGAACAGCAGCAACAGCTTGATGGTGTTGCGCCGCTCCGGGCGCATCTGGATATTCAGCAGCCCGGCATCGCGGGCCGTATGGTCGATGGTGCCGTCAATGTCGAGCTCTTCCGCCGCACCCTGGCGTGCGAACTTGCGCAGGCGGCGCAGGGCGATCTTGATGTTGCGCGTGCCCAGCTCCACCGAGTCATCGAGGTTCTTGTACTCGCGCTGGTCCCAGACCTTGACGGCCTTGCCCTGGCGCTTGCCGGCATCCCCCACGCGTATGCCTTCGGGGTTGAAGCCGCCGGAGCCGAAGGGGCTGGTACCGCCGGTGCCGATCCACTTGTTGCCGCCGGCGTGGCGTTCTTTCTGTTCTTCCAGACGTTTCTTGAATTCTTCGATCAGCTTGTCCAGCCCGCCGAGGGACTGGATCTGTGCGCGCTCTTCGTCGGTCAGCGAGCGTTCGAATTCCTTGCGCAGCCAGTCTTCGGGGATCAGCGCCTGCAGGTGATCGTCGAGTTTTTCCAGGCCATTGAAGTAGGCGCCGAAGGCCCGGTCGAACTTGTCGAAATGCCGTTCGTCCTTCACCAGGATCGCCCGGGCCAGGTAGTAGAACTCGTCCATGTCGGCGAAGGTCACGCGCTGTTTCAGCGCGTTGATCAGGTCCAGCAGCTCACGCACCGACACCGGCACCTTGGCTGCACGCATTTCATTGAACAGGTTGAGCAGCATGGCAATCGCCCTTATCGGTTACCGCGACGGCTCATGAACGCCAGGCGTTCCAGCAACTGCACGTCCTGCTCGTTCTTCACCAGGGCACCGGCCAGGGGCGGGATGGCCTTGGTGGGGTCGCGCTCGCGCAGCACCGCTTCGCCGATGTT
Organism: Pseudomonas sp. C6002; assembly: GCF_013385805.1. NCBI lineage: Bacteria > Pseudomonadati > Pseudomonadota > Gammaproteobacteria > Pseudomonadales > Pseudomonadaceae > Pseudomonas > Pseudomonas sp. C6002. The sequence continues at coordinate 134,204 of NZ_JACAPH010000018.1, forward strand.
GTCGGCCATCAGCAGTTTCAGCCAGTCCACCAGTTCGGAGGTGGACGGTTTTTTCTTCAGGCCCGGTACTTTGCGCACGTCAAAGAATACGTCGAGGGCTTCGCTGACCAGGTCTTTCTTGATGTCCGGGTAGTGCACGTCGACGATCTTTTGCAGGGTGGTGCGGTCCGGGAAGGCGATGTAGTGGAAGAAGCAGCGGCGCAGGAACGCGTCCGGCAGCTCTTTTTCGTTGTTGGAGGTAATGATGATGATCGGGCGCTTCTTGGCCTTGATGGTCTCGTCGATTTCGTAGACGTAGAACTCCATCTTGTCGAGTTCTTGCAGCAGGTCGTTGGGGAACTCGATGTCGGCCTTGTCGATTTCGTCGATCAGCAGGATGACCCGCTCCTCGGACTCGAAGGCTTCCCAGAGCTTGCCCTTTTTCAGGTAGTTGCGTACGTCGTGCACCTTGTCCACGCCCAGTTGCGAGTCTCGCAGGCGGCTCACCGCGTCGTACTCGTACAGGCCCTGGTGCGCCTTAGTGGTGGACTTGATGTGCCAGGTGATCAGCTTGGCGCCAAAGGATTCGGCCAGTTGCTCGGCGAGCATGGTCTTGCCGGTGCCCGGTTCGCCCTTGACCAGCAGTGGCCGCTCCAAGGTGATGGCGGCGTTGACGGCCAGTTTCAGGTCATCGGTGGCAACGTAGGCCTGGGTGCCTTCGAACTTCATCTATCAATCCTCGAACGTGACGCCGAACGGTGCAGGACCGAAGCGGGCGAGTAATCAGCTTGGCCCGACTATACCGCGCAGCCCCGGCGACTGTGAACGCAGACGGGCTATTCAGTCTCTGAATGGGCAGTCACGTTGAAGATCAATCTGTCGAGGGCTTGGGTTGTTCATAGCGGGCGTTGAAGGCCTGGACAAAACCATTGCGCAAAATCTGCAAAAACGCCTGGAACGCGCTGATATCTTGCTGGTGCACGTTGCCGCTGAGCTCCACGCGGGTGGCGAACTGGTTTTTCTGCTGGTTCTTCAGCACGGTTTCGCTGACGCCAACCACCGCCTCCCAGATCGACCGGAAGATGCCCTTGTCCTTGTTCTCGACATCCTGCTGCCAGTTGAACACTTCGACATTGCGCAGCAAAGGCTTGATGTAGCCGGTCAACTGGCCTTTTTCGGCCTGGGCTTCCACCACCAGGTCGCCGGTGCCGGCATTGAAGTCGAACTTGCCGTAGGCCGAGGCGAAGTCATTCATGCGCTTGAGTTCGATATCCCGGGCCCGGAAGCGGAATTCGAAGTTTTCGAAATTGCTCAAGGGGTCGAACGTGGCGGTGGCTTCCAGCGGTGCCTGGCCCAGGAACAGCGCCTTGCCGTCGAAGCGCGCGTCGCGCTGGCCTTTGACATCCACCACGTTGGTCAGGTTGTAGAAGCTGGCGTTGACCTGGGTCGCGTACATATTGACCGGCGGTTTCGAACTGAAGTTATGGAACGCGATCTTGCCGTCGTTGATGCGCACCTCATTGAGGGTGATCGGCAACAGTTTGCTCAGTTGGGCCCGCCAGTCGGTGCCCTGACCGGTCTGGGACGCCTGTTTGTTGGTGCCGCCGTCGACGAAGTTCAGCTCCGGCTTGATGAACTGTGCCTCGGCCACCACCGCGTGGTCGTACCACAGCGAATGCCAGCTGACCGACAGGTCGATCACCGGCGCCTTGACGAACGGTACCGGCACCTTGCCGTCGACCTTGACGATCTGCAGGCCGTTGATCCGATAGGCGCCGCGCCACAGTGCGAGGTCGACATCGGTGACCTGGCCGCGGTAATCGCCCATGTCGGCGAGTTTGTCATTCAGGTAATTGCGCACCAGATAGGGCAGGGCGATATCCAGGACGACCAGCAGTACCACGACCCCGACGAGGGTCCAGAGCGGCCAACTGTAGCGACGTTTCATAGGAAAATTCTCCATCCGTGTAGGCGATTGACTGCTGGCGCCGCCGGACGTTCGCTTGACTGGACGCCTTGCAACACGAGGCATACCCTTGGGGCCTTCCTGAAATTGCCTTAAGGACCCGTCATGAGCCGCATTTTTGCAGACAACGCGCACTCCATCGGTAACACGCCCCTGGTTCAGATCAACCGTATCGCGCCGCGTGGCGTGACTATCCTGGCCAAGATCGAAGGGCGTAACCCGGGGTATTCGGTGAAGTGCCGGATTGGCGCAAACATGATCTGGGATGCCGAAGGCAGCGGCAAACTCAAGCCGGGCATGACCATTGTCGAGCCGACTTCCGGCAACACCGGGATCGGCCTGGCATTTGTTGCCGCCGCCCGTGGTTACAAGCTGTTGCTGACCATGCCCGCCTCCATGAGCATCGAGCGCCGCAAGGTGCTCAAGGCCCTCGGTGCCGAACTGGTGTTGACCGAGCCGGCCAAGGGCATGAAGGGCGCGATTGAAAAAGCCGGCGAAATCCTTGCCAGCGACCCGGCCAGGTACTTTATGCCGGCCCAGTTCGAAAACCCGGCCAACCCGGCGATCCACGAGAAAACCACCGGTCCGGAAATCTGGAATGACACTGATGGCGCGGTCGACGTGCTGGTAGCGGGCGTGGGCACTGGCGGCACCATCACCGGGGTGTCGCGCTATATCAAGAACATCCAGGGCAAGCCGATCCTGTCGGTGGCGGTGGAGCCGATCAGTTCGCCGGTGATTACCCAGGCGCTGGCCGGTGAAGAGATCAAGCCCAGCCCCCACAAGATCCAGGGTATCGGCGCCGGTTTTGTGCCGAAGAACCTCGACCTGTCGATGGTCGACCGGGTCGAACTGGTCAGCGACGAAGAATCCAAGGCCATGGCGTTGCGCCTGATGCAGGAGGAGGGGATTCTGTGTGGTATCTCCTGCGGCGCGGCGATGGCCGTGGCGGTGCGACTGGCGCAGAAGCCGGAAATGCAGGGCAAGACCATCGTCGTGGTGCTGCCGGACTCCGGTGAACGCTACCTGTCGAGCATGCTGTTCGCCGATTTGTTCACCGATCAGGAAAACCAGGCTTGATTCAAATCAGCGCGATGGCGTGGCCCTTATGCATAATTGGCCCGTTATCGCGCACCGCTAGATGCTGATTGTTGGAGTGCGCGGGTTTTTCCCGAGGCCCGGAGTGTTTATCATGGCCGGCTGCTACGTCTGGTTTCCCCTTAACGGGAGGCTAATGGCCAGACGCCTATTTCCAGGAGTTGCTGCATGACCTTTTCTTTGGCCGCCAAACTGTCGGTGTTGCTGCTGTTTATCGGCAGCACGCTGTATGTGCATTTGCGTGGCAAGGCCCGTTTGCCGATGTTGCGTCAGTTCGTCAACCATTCAGCGCTGTTCGCCCCGTACAACGCCTTGATGTACATCTTCTCCGCCGTGCCGTCCAAGCCGTACCTGGACCGCAGCAAGTTCCCGGAGCTGGACGTGCTCAAGGACAACTGGGAAGTGATTCGCGAAGAGGCCATGCACCTGTTCGACGAGGGCTACATCCGCGCCGCGGAGAAGAACAACGACGCCGGTTTCGGCTCGTTCTTCAAGAAGGGCTGGAAGCGTTTCTACCTCAAGTGGTACGACAAACCGTTGCCGTCGGCTGAACTGCTGTGCCCGAAAACCGTGGCCCTGGTCAGCAGTATTCCCAACGTCAAGGGCGCGATGTTCGCCCTGTTGCCAGGTGGCAGCCACCTCAACCCGCACCGTGACCCGTTTGCCGGTTCCCTGCGTTATCACCTGGGGCTGTCCACGCCGAACTCCGACGACTGCCGTATTTTCGTCGACGGCCAGGTGTACGCCTGGCGCGACGGTGAAGATGTAATGTTCGACGAGACCTACGTGCACTGGGTGAAGAACGAAACCGAGCACACCCGGGTGATCCTGTTCTGCGACATCGAACGCCCGCTGAGCAACCGCCTGATGACCCGCATCAACCGTTGGGTCAGCGCGCAACTGGGGCGCGCCACCGCACCGCAGAACCTGGATGACGAACGCGTTGGCGGGATCAACCAGGCGTATGCCTGGAGCAAGCGCTTCAGCGACAGCTTCAGTGGCGTGGTCAAGCAGTGGAAGCGCAAGCATCCGAAGGCTTATCGCATCCTGCGGCCAGTGCTGGCGGTGGTGGTGCTGACGGCGCTGGGGTATTGGTTGTTTGGTTAAGGCTTTTGCTGGCACGAAAAAACCGCTCCGATGAGCGGTTTTTTTATGCGCTGGATTTGTGCGGGCGAAGTTATTGCAAAGCATGTCCCCAGCTGGTTATAGTCGGCCGCAGGTGTTTCAAGACACCTTGTTCATCCCTTCATAAAAGATCAGCACATGCCAGCTTCCCTGCGCATAGCGGTAGTCGATTCAGCGGTCAACGCTGCGGTCGTGCCGTGCGGGAGCCAGCAGCCTGCGCAGATCAGTCACTACCCCCCACCTGTCAGTAGCACGCCGGTGTACGCAGTCGTATCACCGCCGGGTGTTGGCATTTCGGGCTGATCAGCTGATGGCTGTTCCCCTGTGCCCGCCTGAAAAAACCTACTGAATTTCAGCTGTTGCTGAGTTGGCTTTTTGCCTGATCACAGGTGGTATCCATGTCTGTTCTTTCGAAACAATCCGTGGCCGCGGCGGCCTCGACGAGCCTGTTTGTCTTGCTGTGGAGCAGCGGGGCGATTTTCTCCAAATGGGGCCTGGCCCACGCTTCACCCTTTGCGTTTCTGCTGATCCGTTTCGCCATCGCCCTGGCGGGGTTGGTGATACTGGTACCGATCCTCAAGCTGAAGTTGCCGCGTCCCGGCAAGCCGATGCTTTACGCGGCGGCTACCGGGCTGGTGCTGTTGGGGGCCTACCAGATTTTCTATCTGCTGGCCCTGGACCTCAAAGTCACGCCCGGCATGATGGCAACCATCATGGGCGTGCAGCCGATCCTGACCGTGGTGTTGATGGAGCGCCGGCGCTCCTGGAGCCGGATGTTCGGCCTCGCGCTGGGATTGGCGGGGTTGATCATGGTGGTGTACCAGGGCATCGGGATGTCCGGCATGTCCCTGGCAGGCATGCTTTTTGGCCTGTTGGCCCTGGCCAGCATGACCTTTGGTTCGATCATGCAGAAGCGCATCACCGATAACCCGTTGGGCACGCTGCCTGTGCAATACCTGGCAGGCTTGCTGTTGTGCTCGGTGTTTGTGCCGTTCCAGCCGTTCCACTTTGAACACAACACCGGCTTTTTCGTGCCGGTGCTGTGGATGGGGCTGGTGGTGTCGTTGCTGGCGACGCTGTTGCTGTACCGGCTGATTGCCCGGGGCAACCTGGTGAATGTCACCAGCTTGTTCTACCTGGTGCCCGCGGTGACGGCGGTGATGGACTACCTGATCTTCGGCAACAAGCTGGCAATGTTGAGCTTGCTGGGGATGGGCTTGATCATCGTCGGATTGGCTTTTGTGTTCCGTAAGGGCTGATAAACCCAATGCTGTAGGAGCCAAAAAGCTCCTACAGCTTGCTGGCCAATTTCCCCGGCCGAAGCACCAGCCACAACGCCCCCGCAATCAACAACCCGCCATACAGATGCGCCATGGACAACGGCTCATCCAGCAGCAACGCGCCCCACAACACCCCGAATGGCGGAATCATGAAGGTCACGGTCATCGACTTCACCGGGCCGATGGACGTCAGCAAGCGGAAGTACAGGATGTAGGCAAACGCCGTGCATACCAGCCCCAACCCCAGCAGCGACAACCAAACAGGCCAGCCACCCCAGCTGACCGGTGGATGGCTGATGGCACTCCAGGCAAACAGTGGAAACAGGAACAGCGTGGCCCCGAGCATGCTGCCCAGGGCCGCCAGGCGACTGTCCAGCCCGCCCTGTTGATCGAGCCAGCGGCGTGCCAAAAAGCCGGCAAAGCCATAGCAGGTGGTCGCCAACAGGCATGCCAGCGCACCCATCAACAATTCCATGTCGAAGGCCACCGGCCCGGCGCGGGTCAGGATGCCAACGCCGAACAGGCCCAGGCATACCCCGGCGATTTTCGATGGCGTGAGGCGCTCACTGAAGAACAACCCGCCAATCAGCACGCCCATCAGTGGCGTCGTGGCATTGAAGATCGCCGAGTAACCGGCCGGCAGCACTTGGGCCGCCACTGAATACATGGTCGCGGGAATGCCCGAGTTGATCACCCCGAGCAACAGGACTGTCTTGAACTTGCCCTGGAAATCCCAACTCACCCGCATCATGGCGAGGATCACCAGCAGGCCGGTGGCAGCAATCGACACCCGGAAAAACGCGGTAGGAAGGGTGCCGATTTCCGGCGCGATAATTCGCATGAACAAAAAACTCGCGCCCCAGATAGCGGCCAGCACCAACAGGTGCAGGGTGTCGACAGGTCTCACGGAGGAACTCCAGTTTGATAAGGGCGGAAGTGTTGCCCACCGACCTGTCTGACACAATCGCTAATACATGTTTTACAGCACGAAACGCGTCACCAAGCCATTGAGGTCCACCGCCAGCCGCGACAGTTCCTGGCTGGCCGCCGAGGTCTGGGTGGCACCGGCGGCGGTTTGCGTCGACAGGTCCCGGATGTTCACCAGGCTGCGGTCCACCTCACGAGCCACCAACGCTTGCTGCTCGGCGGCGCTGGCGATCACCAGGTTGCGCTGGCTGATCTGCGAGATCGCCGCCGTGATTTTCTCCAGTGCACTGCCGGCGCTGTTGGCCCGCTGCAAGGTCTGGCCGGCGTGTTCGGCGCTGCTGTTCAGGGCGCCGACGGTGTCCTGGGTACCTTGCTGGATACCGTTGATCATCTGCTCGATTTCTTCGGTGGAGTCCTGGGTGCGTTGTGCCAGGGAGCGCACTTCGTCAGCCACCACGGCAAAACCACGACCGGCCTCGCCCGCGCGGGCCGCCTCAATCGCCGCGTTGAGTGCCAGCAGGTTGGTCTGCCCGGCAATCCCGCGAATCACTTCAAGCACCTTGCTGATGTCCTGGGCCTGCGCCGCCAGGCCCTCGGCCTTGGTCGAGGCACCGAGGACTTCGTCCACCAGGTTCTGGATCGAGCTGATGGTTTCGCTGATCTGGTAGTGACCGTGCTTGCTGTCTTCGTCGGAGGCCTTGGAGGCTTCGGCGCTGGAAACCGCATTGCCCGCCACTTCATCGACTGCTGCGCTCATCTGCGTCACGGCGGTGGCAGCCTGTTCGATCTCGTCGTTCTGCGCTTGCAGGCCGCGGGTGCTCTGCTCCATTACCGAACTCATCTCTTCCGCCGCCGAGGCCAACTGCTGCGACGATTCGCTGATGCCACGGATGGTTTCCTGCAGGTTGGCCTGCATGGTGGCCAGCGCGGTGAGCAGTTGCGCCGGCTCATCCTTGCCCTCCACGACGATCGGCCGGCTCAGATCGCCGGAGGCGATGGTGCGGGCCACTGTCAGTGCCTGACCAATGGGCGCGGTGATGCTGCGGGTCAGCAGCCAGGCCAGCAGCAAAGTTGCCATCAGGGCGGTGACGATGATGGTGCCGACCACCCATTGGGCGCTGGTGTACATCTGCGCCGCCGATGTTGCGGCGTCTTCCACACCTTTTTGGTTGAAGGTGATCATGTCTTCCAGGCTTTTGTTGAGGACCATGCCTTGGGGAGCGAGGCGGCTGTTGAGCAGGTCCATGGCGTTTTGCTGCTGGTCCTGGTCGACCAGTTGAATCATCTGGCCGACGATCGTCATATAGCTCGCAACGTTGGCTTTCAACTGTTTGAGCAGGTCGCGTTCCTGCTCGTTGCTCAGCAGGGTTTCGTGACGGTTCAGCAGTTCTTCAAGGTCGCCACGCTGGCGGGTGATCAGGTTTTTGCTGTTGTCACGCACCCGGGACTCATCGGTGGTGAGCAAGCGCAACGCTTCCAGACGGATGCTGGCGACGTAGGCGGCGCTGTCGTGAATGTTTTCAATACTCGGCATCCACGCCTCTTCGATGATCAGTGCGCTTTCCCGCAGCTTGGCCATCTGGCCTAAACCAAACAGGCCGACCACGATCAACAGGCTGGCCAAAACCCCAAAACTCAGACTGGCGCGCAGGCCGATCCCCATATTCCTCAATGACATCTCAATGCTCCTTTGGCGGTTAGAACCTGTTCCCGGATCGGTCTTCTGACCTTGTTAGGTGGGAGAGGGCGCGCTATATAGCAAAGTGCCACTATCTAGGGTAGTCAGGGTTTCCCTTACGTTGGATCCAATGGTCGAGAAGCCACCAGTACCGGAGCAGTAGAGCAAAGACTCTTATTTACCCCGGCTCGCACAGGCAGGCCACGTCACACAAGGCCTGTAGATGAAACGTTTAATGCCGGGAGGGTGACGCGCGGGTTTTTTGTTGACCAGTTAGTCGAATTAAATAAAGAGTAAATAAATGTACGAAATGAACAATCTTGTACAAGTCTGAATGAAAAATGATCCTTCTCCTGTTCCCGCACACTGGCTAAGCTCAGCTCACTCCAAATGCCCGCAGAGGTTTCCCGAATGCCGCAGCCAACGCCCGCCCTCGACATTGCGCAGATGATCCTCGACGGCTTCGACGACTACCGCGAGCACTTCCGCCAGATCACCGACGGCGCCCGGGAGCGCTTTGAAAAGGCGCAGTGGCAGCAAGGGCAGGCGGCATCGGCTGCGCGCATCAATCTTTACGAAGAGAAGGTCAGCGAAGTCACGGCGCGGCTGCGGGCGGCTTTCGATGAAGCCGTGTTGCTCGACATTGCCGCCTGGCCGCTGGTGAAAAGTGCCTACATCAGCCTGATCGACCTGCGGTTTGACGATGAGCTGTCCGAGACCTGGTACAACTCGACGTTTTGCGGCCTGTTCAGCCATGACCTGATCAGCGATGGCTGCATGTTCATCCACACCACCCGGCCCAGCCTGCGCCGCGCCCGGGCGGCGCAAACCCGCACCTACAAGCCGGGCGGCAAGCTGGCGGGCATGCTGGAGCAGATTTTCGCCGACTACAGCTTCAGCGAACCCTACGCCGACTTGCCCGCCGACCTGCGCCGCCTGGAGGCGCAATTGCGCGAAAACCTGCCGGACTGGGTGTGCAAGGACCCGGACCTCAACGTCGAACTGTTTTCCTCGGTGCTGTACCGCAACAAAGGCGCGTACCTCGTCGGACGCATCTACACCCGCGACGAACAGTGGCCGCTGGTGATCCCGCTGCTGCACCGCGAAGGGCGCGGCATCCAGATCGACGCGCTGATCACCGACGAGGCCGATGTGTCGATCATCTTCTCGTTCACCCGCTCCTATTTCATGGTGGACGTGCCGGTGCCGGCGGAGTTTATCGGCTTCCTCAAGCGCATCCTGCCGGGCAAGCACATCGCCGAGTTGTACACCTCCATCGGCTTCTACAAACACGGCAAATCCGAATTCTACCGGGCGCTGATCAACCACCTTGCCACCACCGATGACCAGTTCATCATGGCGCCGGGCGTGCGCGGCATGGTCATGAGCGTGTTTACCCTGCCGGGCTTCAATACCGTGTTCAAGATCATCAAGGACCGGTTTTCACCGTCGAAAAACGTCAACCGCGCCACCGTGATCGAGAAGTACCGGTTGGTGAAAAGTGTCGACCGGGTAGGGCGCATGGCCGACACCCAGGAGTTCGCCGACTTCCGTTTTCCGTTGAGCAAATTCGAGCCTGAATGCCTGGCCGAACTGCTGGAAGTCGCCGCCGGTACCGTCGAAGTCGAAGGCGATACGGTACTGATCCGCCACTGCTGGACCGAGCGGCGCATGACCCCGCTGAACCTCTACCTGGAAAACGCCAACGAAGCCCAGGTGCGCGAAGCCCTGGAAGACTACGGCCTGGCGATCAAGCAACTGGCGGCGGCGAATATTTTCCCGGGCGACATGCTGCTGAAGAATTTTGGCGTCACCCGCCACGGTCGCGTGGTGTTCTACGACTATGACGAAATCTGTTTCCTGACCGAGGCCAACTTCCGCCACATCCCGGCGCCGCGTACCCCGGAAGATGAAATGGCCTCCGAGCCCTGGTATTCCATCGGTCCGCTGGACGTGTTCCCCGAGGAGTTCCCGCCATTCCTGTTTGCTGATTCCGGCCAGCGCCGCCTGTTCGACGAACTGCACGGCGAGTTGTACAACGCCGACTACTGGAAAGGCCTGCAAGAGGCGATTCGCGCCGGCAAGGTAATCGATGTGTTTCCTTACCGGCGCAAGGGCCTGGACAATGAATGAGGGGAGCGCGCGGCGGCGCTTTTCTGCGACAATCCGCCCCCTGCCTACATAGACGACCTTTGCGTACCTGATGACTGACCAAGCGCCCGCTATCGACCAACTGCTGAAAAACCTCGATCACGCCATGCTCGCCGACCGCCACCGCTTGCGGCGGCAGCTGCTTGAGCTGCGCAAGAAACCCGATGAGGAAAAACTTGCGCAGTGGGTGACGCGGATGCAGGCCTCCTGCGCCCAGGTGACGGCGCGGCGCGCCAGCCTGCCGGTGATTCGCTACGACGACAGCCTGCCGATCGCCGCCAAGCGTGACGAGATCAAGGAAGCGTTGCTCAAGCATCAGGTGCTGATCATTGCCGGTGAGACCGGTTCGGGTAAAACCACCCAGTTGCCGAAAATCTGCCTGGAAATCGGCCGCGGCCAATACGGCCTGATCGGCCACACCCAGCCGCGGCGGATTGCGGCGCGCAGCGTGGCGAGCCGGGTCGCGGAAGAGTTGGCGACGCCGCTGGGTTCCCTGGTGGGTTATCAGGTGCGGTTTGAAGACCAGAGTGATTCCAACACCCTGATCAAGCTGATGACCGACGGTATCCTGCTGGCCGAAACCCAGAACGACCGCTACCTCGAACGCTACGACACGATCATCGTCGACGAAGCCCACGAACGCAGCCTGAACATCGACTTCCTGCTGGGTTATCTGAAAACCCTGCTGCCGCGTCGCCCGGATCTCAAGGTCATCATCACCTCGGCCACCATCGACCTGGAGCGCTTTTCCAAGCACTTCGACGATGCGCCGATTGTCGAGGTGTCGGGCCGCACCTTCCCGGTGGAAACCTGGTATCGCCCGCTGACCCTGGAGCAGGACGAGGAGGGCAACCGCGTCGAGGACGACCTGACCGTCGACCAGGCGATTCTCGCCACTCTCGATGAGATCGCCGCCTTCGAGCGCAGCGAGCGCAAGAGCCCCGGCGATGTGCTGGTGTTCCTGCCCGGCGAGCGCGAGATTCGCGACGCCGCCGACATGCTGCGCAAGGCCCAGCTCAAGCACACTGAAATCCTGCCGCTGTATGCGCGCCTGTCGCCGGCGGAGCAGCAGCGGATCTTCCAGTCGCACCCGGGCCGGCGTGTGGTGCTGGCGACCAACGTCGCGGAAACCTCGCTGACCGTGCCAGGCATTCGTTATGTGATCGACAGCGGCACCGCGCGCATCAGCCGCTACAGCTACCGGGCCAAGGTGCAGCGACTGCCGATCGAAGCGATTTCCCAGGCCAGTGCCAACCAGCGTAAAGGCCGGTGCGGGCGGGTCGAACCCGGTATCTGCGTGCGCTTGTACAGCGAAGAGGATTTTATCGGGCGCCCGGAATTTACCGACCCCGAGATTCTTCGCACAAACCTCGCGGCCGTAATCCTGCAGATGCTGCACCTGCGCCTGGGCGAGATCACCGATTTCCCGTTTATCGAGCCGCCGGACGGCAAGGCCATCAGCGACGGTTTCAACCTGCTGCAAGAGTTGTCCGCCGTTGACCGCAACAGCCAGCTGACACCGATGGGCCGCCAGTTGGCGCGTCTGCCGGTGGACCCACGCATGGGCCGCATGTTGCTGGAGGCGGCCAAGCTTGGCAGCTTGCAGGAAGTGCTGATCGTCGCCAGCGCCATGTCGATCCAGGACCCGCGCGAGCGTCCGCCGGAGCGCCAGCAAGCCGCCGACCAGGCTCACGCACAATGGAAGGACGCGGATTCGGACTTCGCCGGGTTGGTGAACCTGTGGCGTGGTTTTGAAGAGCAGCGCCAGGAATTGACCGCCAGCCCGCTGCGCAATTGGTGCCGCAAGAATTTCCTGAACTACCTGCGCCTGCGGGAGTGGCGTGACTCCCACCGCCAGTTGAGCCTGATCTGTCGCGACATGCAGTTGACCGTCAACAAAGAACCGGCGGACTTCCCCAAACTGCACAAGGCGGTGCTGTCCGGCCTGCTCAGCCAGATTGGCCAGAAGACCGAAGAGGGCGATTACCTCGGCGCGCGTCAGCGGCGTTTCTGGATTCACCCGTCGTCGGGTATTGGCAAGAAGCGTCCGCAATGGCTGATGACCGCCGAGCTGGTGGAAACCACCAAGCTGTACGCGCGGATGGTGGCCAAGATCGACGCCGACTGGATCGAGCCGTTGGCCGGGCACCTGATCAAGAAAAACCACTTCGAACCCCATTGGGAAAAGAAGCGCGGCCAAGTGGTGGCGTTTGAGCAGATCACCCTGTTCGGGTTGATCATCGTCGGGCGCCGGCCGGTGCATTACGGGCCGATTGATCCGGTGACGTCTCGCGAGCTGTTTATCCGCGAAGGCCTGGTGCGCGGCGAGATCCAGTCCCGGGCCCGCTGCCTGACGGCCAACCAGCAATTGCTGGAGCAGCTTGACGAACTGGAAGCCAAGGCCCGCCGGCGCGACATCCTGGCGGACGAGGAAACGCTGTACGCCTTCTACGATGCGCGCCTGCCGGCGGAGATTCACCAGACTGCGACCTTCGACAGTTGGTACAAGGTCAACAGCCAGAAAGACCCGCAACTGTTGATCATGCGCGAAGAAGACGTACTGGCCCGCGAGGCCAGTGAAGTCACCGCCGCCCATTACCCCGACACCTTGCACCTGGGCGACCTGGCCCTGGCCTTGAGTTATCACTTCGAACCCAACCATCCACGGGACGGTGTGACCCTGCGCGTGCCGGCGCCGCTGTTGCCGGCCTTGCCACCCGAGCGCCTGGAATGGCTGGTGCCGGGTGTGATCGAGGCCAAGTGCATTGCCCTGGTGCGCAACTTGCCCAAGGCCCTGCGCAAGAACTTCGTGCCGGTGCCGGATTTCGTCAAGGCGGCGTTGCAACGTATCGAGTTCGGCCAAGGCTCGTTGCCTCAGGCCTTGGGGCGTGAGCTGCTGCGCATGACCGGGGCACGGGTCAGCGATGAAGCCTGGGCCGAGGCTGCGCAGCAGGTGGAGAGCCACCTGAAGATGAACCTGGAAGTAGTCGACGGCCAGGGCAAGTTCCTCGGTGAAGGCCGCGACCTGGCCGAGTTGACCGCGCGTTTCGCCGAGGCCAGCCAAGCAGCGTTGGCGGTGCCGCAGACTGCGAAGAGCCAGCAGCCGGTGGAGGCCAAGGTGTTCGCGGCGGTGGCCGAGAAAACCCAGCAAAACATCGCCGGGCTTTCGATGACGGTGTATCCGGCCTTGGTCGAAGAAAACGGCACGGTCAAGGAAGGGCGTTTCTCTACCGCTGCCGAGGCTGAGTTCCAGCACCGTCGAGCCTTGCAGCGCCTGCTGCTGCAACAACTGGCCGAGCCGGCAAAGTTCCTGCGGGGCAAATTGCCGGGCCTGACCGAGTTGGGGTTGATGTACCGCGAGCTGGGGCGTATCGAAGCCCTGGTGGAAGACATTCTGTTGGCCAGCCTCGACAGTTGCGTGCTGGAAGGCGAAGCCAGCCTGCCGCGGGACGGCGCCGGCCTGGCCGCCCTGGCCGAGCGCAAGCGTGGCAGTTGGACCGAGCACGCCGAGCGCCAGGCGCGCCTGACCCTCGAAATTTTGAAATTGTGGCATGGCCTGCAAAAACGCTTCAAGGGCAAGATTGACCTGGCCCAGGCGGTGGCGCTGAATGATATCAAGCAGCAACTGAGCAATCTGGTGTACCCCGGTTTCGTACGGGAAACCCCGGCGCAATGGTTCAAGGAACTGCCGCGCTTCCTCAAGGCCATCGAGCTGCGCCTGGAGAAATTGCCAAGCCAGGTGCAGAAGGACCGGGTCTGGAGTACCGAGTTGGGCGGCTTGTGGAGCCAGTATCAGAACCGCCTGAACAAACACGCCCAGGAAGGTAAGCGCGACCCTCAGCTGGAGCTGTATCGCTGGTGGCTGGAGGAATACCGGGTATCGCTGTTTGCCCAGCAGTTGGGCACCAAGGTACCGATTTCCGACAAGCGCCTGAGCAAGCAATGGAGCCTGGTCGAAGCGTGACCGACGTGCGGCAAGCAACGGTGGCGAGCGAGCTTGCTCGCGCTGGGCTGCGAAGCAGCCCCATAAGGTCTCTCTGAAACACCCGGGTCACTTTATTGGGGCCGCTTCGCGATCCAGCGCGAGCAAGCTCGCTCGCCACAGGGAAGGTGTTTGCGCGGGATAGGCGCCAAGTGTCCGATGTTGTGGCAAACTTCGCGGTTATAAATGCCGGGATCGTCGAGTTGGGCTGGTGCAGCCGTGGCGCGATGGAATAAAGCGTTTCCAGTTTGAAGGCCGCTGGGCGGCATAAAACTACTTACGGTTTGGTACGACGGTACCAATACCCTTCTGCCTGAACAGATTTAGAGGAACGACCGTGCATAACGTCGTCATCAGCGGCACAGGCCTGTACACCCCGGCCAACAGCATCTCCAACGAAGAGCTGGTGCAGTCTTTCAATGCTTACGTGCAACAGTTCAACCTGGATAACGCCGCCGCCATTGAACGCGGTGACGTGGAGGCCCTGACCGAATCCAGCGCCGCCTTTATCGAGAAGGCCTCGGGCATCAAGAGCCGCTTTGTCATGGACAAGGCCGGCATTCTCGACCCGCAACGCATGGCGCCACGCCTGCCCGAGCGCTCCAACGACGAATGGTCGATCCTCTGCCAGATGGCCGTCAGTGCTGCCGAGCAAGCCTTGCAGCGCGCCGGCAAGACCGCCGCCGATATCGACGGTGTGATCGTCGCCTGTTCCAACCTGCAGCGGGCGTACCCGGCGATTGCCATCGAAGTCCAGGAAGCGCTGGGTATCCAGGGTTTTGGCTTTGACATGAACGTGGCGTGTTCCTCGGCGACCTTCGGTATCCAGAACGCCGCCAACAGCATCCAGCTGGGCCAGGCGCGGGCGATCCTGATGGTCAACCCGGAGATCTGCACCGGCCACCTGAATTTCCGCGACCGCGACAGCCATTTCATCTTTGGCGATGCGGCTACCGCCGTGATCCTGGAGCGGGCCGACCTGGCCACTTCCGAGCATCAGTTCGACGTGGTGAGCACCAAGTTGCTGACCAAGTTCTCCAACAACATCCGCAATAACTTCGGCTTCCTCAACCGCGCGGCGGAAGAGGGGATTGGTGCCCCGGACAAGCTGTTCGTGCAGGAAGGCCGCAAGGTCTTCCGTGATGTCTGCCCGATGGTCGCCGAGTTGATCGGCAAGCACCTGTCGGAAAACCAGCTGAATGTTGGCGATGTGAAGCGTTTCTGGCTGCACCAGGCCAACCTCAGCATGAATCACCTGATCGTGAAGAAACTGCTGGGCCGCGAGGCTTCTGTGGAAGAGGCGCCGGTGATCCTCGATACTTACGCCAACACCAGTTCGGCGGGTTCGGTGATTGCGTTCCACACCTACCAGGACGACTTGCCCAAGGGCGCTGTGGCTGTGCTTAGCTCGTTTGGCGCAGGGTATTCGATTGGTAGCGTGATCCTGCGCAAACGCTGATCATGTTTTGAAATCGAGGTCTTGAATGGCAGCAGCGGACGACGCGCACCTGCTTGAACGATTGCTCAAGGGTGAGCAGCGGGCCTACAAGGAGTTGGTCACCACCTACCAGAGCGCGATGCGTGCCGTGGCCTATGCCATCGTTGGCCAGCGCCATGCCGATGAGGTGGTGCAGGACGCTTGGCTGTCGGTGGTGCGTAACCTGGCGAAGTTCGAGGGGCGTTCCAGCCTCAAGACCTGGCTGCTGACCATCACGGCCAACTCGGCAAAGGGCCGCTACAAGCAGAACCGCCGGGAAGTACTGCTCGATGACTTGCCGGCGCCCCATGGCACCATCGGTGATGATCGCTTTGTGCCCGACGATGGCCACTGGGCGGTCGCGCCGTTTGCCTGGCATCAGGACACTCCCGAAGCGCTGCTTACCGAAGACGAACTGCGTAATTGCCTGGAGCACACGCTGGCCAGTCTTTCCGAACTGCAAAGCAGCGTACTGCTGCTGCGTGAGCGCCAGGGGCTGGAGTTGGAGGAGATTTGTAATCTTCTGACGCTATCGCTCTCCAATGTTCGTGTGCTGTTGCATCGAGCACGGCTTAAAGTCTTCGCCACGGTGGAGCATTTTGAGGAAACCGGCGAATGTTGACCTGTAAGGAACAAGTGGCACGTTCCAGTGACTATCTCGATGGGCAACTGACCTTTCGCGAGCGCCTGCTGGTGCGCCATCACCTGATGTTCTGCCCCAACTGCCGGCGCTTTATCCGGCAGATGCGCTTGATGCAGGCGACGCTGAAGATCCTGCCCGAGCCGCCTATCGCCGATGTTGATGCGTTGGCCGAACGCCTGGCCGCCGAGCGCTCCCGCGACCAATAATATCCATCACTTTTCACACTTAAACGAAGCCCGCATCGACAAAAGATGCGGGCTTTTTTTTGCTCAAAAAACAACCAAGATGAAAAATATTTCATTTTTATCAGATGTTTTTACATTTTGTATCATCTGCCATTTTCACCAGTTTTCAGGGCTGTAGCCTTGATTTCCGTAGACTCTGGCTTATTTCGAATGGCTATTAAAAAGTTCCCAAGTAACAAAATCTTTATGTTCCGGCAACCCAGCTGAAATATCCCCTCGCCAAGATCGCCCCCCAACACCAGCGGCTCTAAACCGCGTGTTTTACCAATGCACAAGACCATCAATTAGGGGAATTCTTCGATGATCCGCAAGCACTTCGCCGGTTTCGCGGCCAGCGCCTTGGCCCTGGCTGTCACCGCCCAGGCTTTCGCCGGTACTGTCACAACTGACGGCGCCGATATCGTTGTCAAAACCAAGGGCGGCCTTGAGGTTGCAACCACCGACCAGAATTTCAGCTTCAAGCTGGGTGGTCGTTTGCAGGCCGATTACGGCACGTTTGATGGCTTTTACACCAAGAATGGCAACTCGGCTGACGCCACATACTTCCGACGTGCCTACCTCGAATTGGGCGGCACGGTGTACAAGGACTGGAAATACCAGATCAACTACGACTTTTCCCACAACTCCGGCAATGCCGATGATGGCTACTTCGACGAAGCGTCCTTCTCGTACGTAGGCTTCAAGCCAGTGGTGATCCGCGCGGGTCGTTTCGACCAGGACTTCGGCCTGGAAAAAGCCACCAGTTCCAAATGGGTGACCGCCATCGAGCGTAACCTCGGTTATGAAGTCGCCGACTGGATCAACTCCCACGAGAACGGCATGGGCCTGCAGGTCAGCGCCGTGGTGGCTGACATGGCCTACCTGTCCTCCAGCGTGTCGTCCAAGGACATCAACGACAAGGACGGCAAAGGCGTGAAGCAGTTCAACGGCCGTGCCGTGTTTGCGCCGATGCACGACAGCGGCAACGTCTTGCACCTGGGTGTGGACGTGGCGGTGCGTGACCTGAAGGACACCTCGTTCGACTCGCGGATCCGTCCTCGCCTGGACGCTCGTGGCGTTGCCACCAACGGCGGTAACGATGCCGGGGCCAACGGCAACCGTGCGACCTTCGGCGGCGGTGTAGGGCTGGACTCCGGCAACCTGACCGCGAACGACGCCTACGACACCGACACGGTGTTCGGCGGCGAATTTGCCTTCGCCCGCGGTCCGCTGTCCCTGCAGGCCGAATACCTGAACCGCAAGATGAAGGCCGACAGCAGCGCTTATCAGGATGTGAAGGTCACGGGTTTCTACGGCCAGGTGGCCTACACGCTGACCGGCGAGTCCCGGGTCTACAAACTCGACGGCGCCAAGTTCGACACCATCAAGCCGCAGAACAAGCAGTTCGGTGCGTGGGAAGTGTTCTACCGCTACGACAACATCAGCGTTGACGACAAAAACGTAGTGCGTAACAGCGCGACCCGTGAAGTGGGTGACGCCAAGGCAAGCCTGAACACCATCGGTGTCAACTGGTACGCCAACGAAGCGGTGAAGGTGTCTGCCAACTACCTCAAGGTCAGCACTGACAAGATCCAGAACGCCAATGGCGACGACAGCGGCGACGCCATCGTGGCCCGCGTGCAATACGTGTTCTAGGCAACCTGTAATACCGCTCCAAAGCGCTCTTTCCTCATCCGTCAAAGCGCTCCTCATTTGGTTTGCCCCGCCGTTTGGCGGGGCTTTTTTTTGCGCCGTGTCCTGTAGGCGCGAGCTTGCTCGCGAAGAACCCGAGATCACCGCGTTCTGTCAGAATGGTCGCGTTGTCGTTAACGATCATCGCGAGCACGCTCGCTCCTACACAAAGCCGTGACCGTCGGGGAATGGGATGCCGTTACAACGTTTGAATAACCTGTCCGAGATTGCGCCCGATGAATGGAACGCGTTGGTCCCCGTCGATCAGCCGTTTCTGCGCCATGCGTTCCTCAGTGCCCTGGAAGACAGCGCCAGCATCGGCCCGCACTCCGGCTGGCAGCCCGAGCATTTGCTGCATTATGAAGGTGGACGGCTGATTGCCGCGTTGCCCAGCTATCGCAAATGGCATTCCTATGGCGAGTACGTGTTCGACCACGGTTGGGCCGATGCCTGCGAGCGGGCGGGCATCGACTACTACCCGAAATTGCTGACGGCCGTGCCCTTCAGCCCGGTCAGCGGCCCGCGCCTGTTGGCCGCCAGCGCCGAGGACGGTTTCGAATTGCTTAAAAGCCTGCCCGGTTACCTGGAAATCGAAGGCCTTTCCAGCGCCCATATCAACTTTACCGACGCCCTCGCAGACACCGCACTGGCCCGGCAGCCGGGTTGGCTGCAACGCCTGGGCTGCCAGTTTCATTGGCAAAACCGCGGCTACCGCGACTTCCAGGACTTTCTCGACGCGCTGAGTTCGCGCAAGCGCAAACAGATGCGCAAGGAGCGCGAGCAAGTGGCGGGGCAGGGCATCGATTTCGAGTGGCTGCAAGGCCATGAGTTGAGCGAGGCACAGTGGGATTTTGTCTACGCCTGTTACGCCAATACCTACGCCATACGCCGACAATCGCCCTACCTGTCCCGGAATTTTTTCAGCCTGCTGGCCGAGCGCATGCCCGAGGCGATTCGCGTGGTGCTGGCCAAGCAAGGTTCACGGCCGGTGGCCATGGCCTTCAGCCTGATCGGCGGCGACAGCTTTTATGGGCGTTACTGGGGCTGCCTGGCCGAGTTCGACCGGCTGCATTTCGAGACTTGCTTCTACCAAGGCATGGATTACGCGATTGCCCATGGCCTGCAGCGTTTCGACGCCGGCGCCCAGGGCGAGCACAAGTTGATTCGCGGGTTTGAGCCGGTGATCACGCACTCCTGGCATTACCTGCGACACCCGGGATTGAAGACCGCCGTGGCGGATTTCCTGGAGCGCGAAAGCGTGGGGATCCTGGCATATGCCGAGGAGGCGAGGGCAGCCCTGCCTTATCGGCAGGGCTGAACCTGTCTGGCTCAGGCGGTTTTTTCCGTGCCGAGCCATCGATAGGTAATGCCGCCGACCACTGCACCGAGGATCGGCGCCAGCCAGAACATCCACAACTGCTGCAGCGCCCAACCGCCGACAATCAGCGCCGGGCCGGTACTGCGGGCCGGGTTGACCGAGGTGTTGGTGACCGGGATCGAGATCAGGTGGATCAGCGTCAGCGCCAGGCCAATGGCAATGGGCGCGAAGCCCGTCGGCACACGACGGTCGGTGGCGCCGAGGATGATCAGCACGAACATGGCCGTCATCACCAACTCGCACACAAACCCCGCTGCCATCGAATAACCACCAGGCGAATGCTCGCCGTAGCCGTTGCTGGCCAGGCCCGAAGCCAGTTCGAACCCCGGCTTGCCGCTGGCTATGAAGTACAACAATGCAGCGGCAACGACGCCGCCGATTACCTGGGACACGATGTACGCCGGTAACTCCCTGGCCGGAAATCTTCCGCCCACTACCAGCCCCACCGACACTGCAGGGTTCAGGTGACAACCGCTGATGTGCCCGATGGCAAATGCCATGGTCAGCACCGTGAGCCCGAACGCCAGGGCCACACCGAGCACACCGATCCCGACCGGGGACGATGCGGCCAGTACCGCACTGCCGCAGCCACCCAACACCAGCCAAAACGTACCCAGTCCTTCCGTAACGGAACGTTTGAACAGTGACATGAACACATCCTTAATAGATTGCTCTATCTGATTAACGGGTCTGTGATGCATCCCTGCTGCCTTAAATCAGGGCCCTCCTGGGGCCTGATTGGAGTACAGCAGGATTGTGTCGCAAGACCAGCGGGATAGAGAAAACTGTCAGAATTGTTCGGAATTGAGGTTGCAGTTAACCAACGGAATCAGTCTATTCCGACGAAGCCACCGGTCTGGTGTTGCCACAATCGCGCATACAAACCGCCGTGTGCGAGCAATTCGGCATGGCTGCCGGTCTCGGCGATCTGGCCTTTTTCCAGCACCACCAGCCTGTCCATTCTGGCAATGGTGGACAGCCGGTGGGCGATGGCGATCACTGTCTTGCCCTGCATCAGGGTTTCCAGGCTTTCCTGGATCGCCGCTTCGACTTCCGAATCCAGCGCCGAGGTGGCTTCGTCCATGATCAGGATTGGCGCATCCTTGAGCAGCACTCGCGCGATGGCGATGCGCTGGCGTTGCCCGCCGGAGAGTTTCACCCCGCGTTCGCCTACGTGGGCGTCGAGGCCGGTGCGGCCCTCGGCGTCCGACAGCAATGGGATGAACTCGTCGGCGCGGGCCTTGTGCACGGCGGCCCAAAGCTCTTCGTCGGTGGCGTCCGGCTTGCCATACAGCAAGTTGTCGCGGATCGAACGGTGCAGCAGCGAGGTGTCCTGGGTGATCATGCCGATCTGTTCGCGCAGGGTTTCCTGGGCGACGTCGGCGATGTTCTGGCCGTCGATCAGGATACGGCCGCCTTGCAGGTCGTACAGGCGCAACAGCAGGTTGACCAGGGTGGATTTGCCCGCGCCGGACGGACCGATCAGGCCGATCTTTTCACCCGGTTTAATCGCCAGGTTCAAGCCGCTGATGATCCCGCTCTTCTTGCCGTAGTGGAAATCCACCTGATCGAACCGCACCTCGCCATGGGGCACTTCCAGGCGCGGGGCATTTTCCCGGTCGGTCACTGCCAGCGGCTGGGCGATGGTTTTCAGGCCGTCCTGGACCATGCCGATGTTTTCGAAAATGCCGTTGACCACCCACATGATCCAGCCGGACATGTTGACGATACGAATCACCAGGCCGGTGGCCAGGGCGATGGCGCCCACCGAAATCAGGGATTGGGTCCACAGCCACAGGGCAAGGCCGGTGGTGGTGACAATCAGCAGGCCGTTCATGGTGGTAATCACGATGTCCATGCTGGTCACGACGCGGCTGGCCAACTGGGTTTTCTCGGTCTGCTCGACAATGGCTTCCCTGGCGTAGTTCTGCTCGAAATTGGTATGAGCGAACAGCTTCAAGGTGGTGATGTTGGTGTAGCCGTCGACGATCCGCCCCATCAGTTTTGAGCGTGCCTCGGAGGAGATGACCGAGCGCTCCTTGACCCGTGGCACGAAGTACCGCAGGGCCAGGCTGTAGGCGACGATCCAGGTGATCAGCGGGATCATCAGGCGCCAGTCGGCTTCGGCGAACAGCACCAGGGCGCTGATGGCGTAGATCGCCACGTGCCAGATCGCGTCCACGGCGGCCACTGCGGAGTCGCGCAGGGAGTTGCCGGTTTGCATGATGCGCTGGGCAATGCGCCCGGCGAAATCGTTCTGGAAGAAGTTCAGACTCTGTTTGAGCACATAGCTGTGGTTTTGCCAGCGGATCAGGCTGGTCATGCCGGGGCTGATGGTCTGGTGCACCAGCAGGTCATGCAGGGCGCCGAAGATCGGGCGCAACAGCAG
The DNA here is from genome assembly GCF_013385805.1 of Pseudomonas sp. C6002. Taxonomy (NCBI): domain Bacteria; kingdom Pseudomonadati; phylum Pseudomonadota; class Gammaproteobacteria; order Pseudomonadales; family Pseudomonadaceae; genus Pseudomonas; species Pseudomonas sp. C6002. The sequence continues at coordinate 156,193 of NZ_JACAPH010000018.1, forward strand.
GGCGACCACGGCCATCCAGATCAGCTCGGTGGCGTGGATCTGGAAGAAGTTGGCGGGCGGCGTGCCCTGGGCCAGGTCGATGATGCGGCTCAGGTAGCTGAACAGCGCCACTTCGATCAGCGCGCCGATCAGGCCCACCACCAGCAAGGCGGCAAAGCTTGGCCATACCTGGCGCAGGTAATAGACGTAGAAGGGTAGGACTTTGTCTGGAGGGGCCGCGCTGGGAGGTTCGCGGAAGATGTCGATCAGTTGTTCAAAACGACGATAGAGCATTAGGTCTGACGCCCGCGCGGCGGGCTCTCCTGTTCAAATGCGCGCGACGCCTTGCGGGCCCCGCGCGAAACTCCCTGTAGCCTTCAGTCGATGCGCTTGGCCGACTTGATCAGGACAGGATCGATTGGCACGTTCTGCATGCCCTGTTTGGTGGTGGTCTGCGAGTTGACGATGATGTCGACCACGTCCATGCCCTTGACCACTTTGGCGAACACCGCGTAACCGGCATCACGGCCCGGGTCGAGGAAGGCATTGTCCGCAACGTTGATGAAGAATTGGCTGGTGGCGGAGTTCGGGTCGTTGGTACGCGCCATCGACAGGGTGCCGCGCACGTTATGCAGGCCGTTGCTGGCTTCGTTCTTGATCGGTGCTTCGGTCGGCTTTTGCGACATTTGCTGGGTAAAACCACCGCCCTGCACCATGAAGCCCGGGATTACCCGGTGAAAAATGGTGTTGGTGTAGAAGCCCTTGTCGACATAGGCCAGGAAGTTCTTGGTACTGATCGGGGCCTTGACCGGGTCCAGTTCGATCTCGATGTCGCCATTGGTGGTGGTGATCAAGACGTGGGGTGCCTTGGCGGGTTCGGCCGCCATCAGGTTGGCAGCGAACAGTACGGAACCGGCAAAGAAGGCGATTTTTTTCAGCATGGGTCAGTGATCCTGGGTTGTGGTTTCGACTGTCTTGAGAAAATCGAGCAGGGTGTTGTTGAAGCGTTCGGGTTGGTCCAGCGGCGTGGCATGGCGGGAATCCTCGATCACCACCAGCCGCGCATCGGGCAGCAGTTTTACATAGATTTCTTTCTGCGCCACGGGGGTGTAGTCGTGGTCGGCGCTGATGACCAGGGTTGGACAGGATATTTTCGAAAGTTGTTCCTGTACGCCCCAGCCAACAATCGCATCGAAGCTGGCGAGGTAAGCACGTTTGTCGTTTTTTGCCCAGCGTTCGGCCATCTTGCGCCGCAGTTCGGCCTGTTCGGGCTTGGGAAACAGCAGGCTGCCCAGGGCTTTGCCGATGGTGGTCAGGCTGAGGATGCGCGCCAGGCTCCAGCGCTTGGCCCACTGCCAATAGTCGCTGGCGCTGCGAACCTTGACCTGGGGCGCACTGTTGACGATGCACAGGCTCTTGAGCATTTGCGGCTCATCCACTGCCAGTTGAAAGGCGATCATGCCACCCATGGACAGGCCGACCACGTGGGCCGGCGGCAAATGCAGGTGTTCGATCAAGGCCACCAGGTCGGCGGTGAAGCCGGCGATGCTGTAGCGCTCACGGGGTTTGTCGGAGCGGCCGTGACCGCGCACATCCACCACCACCAGGCGATAGTGTTGGGACAGCACGGGCACTTGCAGTTCCCAGTCCAGGCAACTGGAGCCCAGGCCGTGGATCAGGATCAGCGGCGCGCCGTGGCCATATTCCTCGTAATGCAGGGTGCAACCTTCATGTTCGAAATAGGCCACGTGAACTCCTTGTTCAGGCTTGCTGCGGTGCGGCGAATGGCGCGTCCAGTGGTGCAGTGTCGAAGGTGCGCAGCAACTCGACGAGAATCTGCGTGGCCGGGCCCAGGGGTTTGTCCTTGTTCGAGTAAAGATAGAAGGTCGGGTTGCGGCTGCCACCCCGTTCCAGGGGCAGTAGCTTGAGCAGGCCTTCCTTGAGTTCGCGTTCGATCAAGTGTCGCGGCAGCCAGGCGAAGCCCAGGCCGCTGCTGACGAAGGTGGCGGCGGTGGGCAGGCTGCCGACGGTCCAGCGCTGCTCGGCGCCGAGCCAGCCGACGTCCCGTGGCTGCTGGCGGCCGGAGTCGCGGATCACCACCTGCATGTGGCTTTCCAGATCCTGGAAGCTCAGTTCGCGGTGCAATTGATGCAGCGGATGTTCGGGGTGGGCCACGGCGACAAATTCGACGTCGCTCATTTCCGTACCGAGGTAACCGGGAATGATGAACCCGCTGATGGCGAGGTCGGCCATGCCGTCCATCAACAGCTCTTCGACGCCGGACAACACCTCTTCGCGCAAACGCACCCGGCAGCCACGGCTTTGCGGCATAAAGGCAGTGAGGGCGCGCACCAGGCGGGCGTTGGGGTAAGCGGCATCGACCACCAGCCGCACCTCGGCTTCCCAGCCTTGTTCCATATGGTGGGCCAGGTCTTCCAGTTGGCTGGCGTTTTTCACCAGTTGCCGGGAGCGGCGCAGCAGCACTTCACCGGCTTCGGTGAGCACGGCCTTGCGCCCGTCAATGCGCAGCAGCGGCACGCCGAGCTGATCCTGCATGCGGGCCACGGTGTAGCTCACCGAGGATTGCGAGCGGTGCAGCGCTTCGGCCGCCTGGGCGAAGCCGCCATGGTCGACCACGGCTTGCAAGGTGCGCCATTGATCAAGGGTAACGCGGGGCGCTTTCAAGATGAGCTCCTCTTGTCCTAAGCTGGCGGTCCTTATTGGAGACTGCCGAATGAGAAAATTCTGTTGTGTGCTGCTGGCGTTGCTGCCGTTGAGTGCGTTTGCATTCAGTACCGATGTGACGAAAGACATTCAGGGCGTGAAGATCGATTACAGCGCGTCAGACGTCGACAGCAATATCAGTTCGATCCAACTCACCAACTACGGCCCCAATGACGCGGAGTGCAAGGTACGCTTTACCAATGGTCCGGAAGCCCCGCGTACGCGCAAGGTCACGGTCGCGGCAGGGAAAACCACCAACACCACGGCCAATTTCAGCCGTGCCATCATCAAGATGCGTATCCAGCTGACATGCGCACCGAAATAAGGCAAAAGCGGAGCTTGCGTACAGCAATACTCCGCTTATAAACAAATTTCTAGATGGGTTATAGCAGTTTTTTACGCTTTTTAATCGAACGGACCCTGTCTAACCTTTACTCCATCGCCTTACAGCATTCACCGATGGAGCTTACATAATCATGGCCCGTGTTCTGATCATCGAAAGCAGCGCCCGTCAGCAGGACTCAATCTCCCGCCAGCTGACCCAACAATTCATCAGCCAATGGAAAGTCGCCCATCCGGCTGATCAGATCACCGTACGAGACCTCGCCATCAACCCGGTTCCGCACCTGGATGCCAATCTGTTGGGCGGCTGGATGAAACCTGCCGAGCAGCGCAGCACGGTTGAACAGGCCTCCCTGGACCGTTCCAACGAACTGACCGATGAGTTGCTGGCCGCCGATGTGTTGGTGATGGCCGCGCCGATGTACAACTTCGCGATTCCCAGCACCCTCAAAGCCTGGCTCGACCATGTGCTGCGTGCCGGTGTGACCTTCAAGTACACCGCCACCGGCCCCCAGGGCCTGTTGACCGACAAGCGTGCCTTTGTGCTGACCGCCCGCGGCGGCATCCACGCCGGTGGCAGCACCGACCACCAGGAACCGTACCTGCGTCAGGTCATGGGCTTTATCGGCATCCATGACGTCACGTTCATTCATGCCGAAGGGGTGAACCTGGGCGGTGATTTCCAGGAGAAGGGTTTGAACCAGGCCAAGGCGTTGTTGGCCCAAGTGGCGTGAGATGTTAATCGTCAGATAATCGCCCGCTGTTTAGATAGCTCCACGCAACCCTTCAAGTACGCGTATCGAACCTCCCTTTGCACTTTTTGCTCCTGAGTGCTCCCGCCCGACTGACGCTTTTAGCGAGGTCGGGTTTTTTTTGCCTTGAGTTTCGTAACGCGCGGAAAACCGCTAATGTCGCGCCCATTCAAAATGAGGCGAGCATGGGCTATCTACTTGTTGTGACGCTGATCCAGGCGTTTTCCTTCAGCTTGATCGGCGAATACCTGGCCGGTCACGTCGACAGTTATTTCGCGGTGCTGGTGCGTGTACTGTTGGCCGGGCTGGTGTTTATCCCGCTGACCCGCTGGCGCTCGGTGAAGCCGGCGTTCATGCGCGGCATGCTGTTGATCGGCGCACTGCAGTTCGGCGTGACCTACGTGTGCCTGTACCTGAGCTTTCGCGTACTGACGGTGCCGGAGGTGTTGCTGTTCACCATCCTGACACCGTTGCACGTGACCTTGATCGAAGACGCCCTGAACCGCCGCTTCAACCCGTGGGCGCTGGTGGCCGCACTGGTGGCGGTGGCGGGGGCAGCGGTGATTCGCTTCGACCAGATCACCCCGAACTTCTTCATGGGCTTCCTGCTGCTGCAACTGGCCAACTTCACCTACGCCGCCGGGCAGGTGCTTTATAAGCATCTGGTGGCCCGTCATCCGAGCGATCTGCCGCATTACCGGCGCTTTGGCTACTTCTACCTCGGCGCGTTGGCGGTGGCGTTGCCGGCGTTCCTGATGTTCGGCAAGGCCAACTACCTGCCGGAAGCGCCGTTGCAGTGGGGCGTGCTGGTATTCCTCGGGCTGGTCAGCACGGCACTGGGCATGTACTGGTGGAACAAGGGCGCTTGCCTGGTCAACGGTGGCACATTGGCGGTGATGAACAACCTGCATGTGCCGGTGGGGTTGTTGCTGAACTTGCTGATCTGGAATCAGCATGAACCGTTGGGCAGGTTGCTGCTGGGCGGGTTGGTGATTCTCGGGGCGGTGTGGATCAGCCGGCTGGGCCTGCGGTCGTCGGCGCCAATTGCGTCAGCAAAAAATCAATGAATGCGCGGGTCTTTTGCGGCACGCGTCGCGCTGACGAATAAACCGCATTGATGGTGATTGCCGGCGCCTGCCATTCGCAGAGCACCGGCACCAGGCGCCCGGCGCTCAGGGCGTCTTCGACGATAAAGTCCGGCAACAGCGCGATGCCCATCCCGGCCTCTGCCGCCTGGGCCAGCAGGTCGCCGTTGTTGGCGTGCAGAGGGCCGGTAACGTTGACCCGCTGGGTTTCCTGGCCCTTGCTCAATTGCAGGCTGACGCCGCTTTGCAGATACCCATAATTGAGGCACTGGTGGTGGCGCAGGTCTTGCGGGGTCTGCGGTGTGCCCGCGCGTGCCAGGTAGGCTGGCGCAGCCACCATGATCCGTGGCGCAGGTGCCAACTGGCGGGCGATCATCGTTGAGTCGGGCATGCTGGCGATGCGGATGGTCACGTCGAAACCACCGCGTACCGGGTCCACCTGCTGGTCGCTGAGCACCAGTTGCAGTTCGATATGCGGATGCTGTTCATGGAACAGCGGAATCAACCGCCCCAGGCGATGCAGCCCGAACGACATCGGCGCATTGACCCGCAACACGCCCCGTAACTCCCCGATGCCGTCTCTGGCTCGCTGTTCGGCCTCGTCCAGGGCGGCCAGTACTTCACGCGCCGCTTCAAAATACTCGGCCCCGGCCTCCGTCAAATGCAGGCTGCGGGTGGTGCGCTGAAGCAGTTGCACGCCTATGGCTTCTTCCAGCGCCTGAATCTGTTTGCTGACTTTTGAGCGCGGTACGTCCATGGCTCGCGCGGCGGCCGCGAAGCCGTTCTCGCCGACCGTGACGACAAACGCCCGCATGCATTCGATACGGTCCATGATTGTCCCTTTTTTAGAATCAATGATTCTCTATTTTAGGTAATTGTCTCGATTTTATCCATCCCATAAAGTTACTTCCAAGCCGCCAGCCAAGCTTCACAGCGGCGCTGAACGCACCCCTTACCGAATCGAAACCATTAAAAGGAAGTCACCATGTCTATTCGCGAATTGCTCAACCCAGCCAACTCCACCCTGATCCTGATCGACCACCAGCCGCAGATGGCCTTTGGCGTGCAGTCGATCGATCGCCAGACCCTGAAGAACAACACGGTGGCGCTGGCCAAGGCGGCGAAGATCTTCAACGTGCCGACCATCCTGACCTCGGTTGAGACCAAGAGCTTCAGCGGCTACATCTGGCCGGAACTGCTGGACGTGTTCCCGGACCAGCAGCCGATCGAGCGCACCTCGATGAACTCCTGGGAAGACAAGGCGCTGGTGGCTGCGGTGAAGGCCACCGGGCGCAAGAAGCTGATCATGGCGGCCCTGTGGACCGAGGTGTGCCTGAACTTCCCGGCCCTGGAAGCCCTGGCCGAAGGCTACGAGGTGTACATCGTCACCGACGCCTCCGGCGGCACCAGCAAAGAAGCGCATGACATGTCGGTGCAACGGATGATTCAGGCGGGCGCGGTACCGGTCACCTGGCAGCAAGTGCTGTTGGAATACCAGCGTGACTGGGCTCACAAGGAAACCTACGACGCGGTGATGGGCCTGGTCCAGGAGCACAGCGGCGCTTACGGCATGGGCGTGGATTACGCCTACACCATGGTTCACGGCGCGCCGCAGCGTCAGGTCAAGTAAGGTCCAACGCAAAAAAAACGGCACAACTCGGGTTGTGCCGTTTTTTGTTGTTACATCACTGCCTTTTCCGCCGGGGGCAGGTGACTGGCCCCCAGCACCGCCGGCAACATCCCCGCCCGCAAGTCACCGCCGCTCGGCTGCTGGTACAGGCTCAAACCAAATTCCGGCAGCACCGCCAGCAGGTAGTCGAAGATATCGCCCTGGATCCGCTCGTAGTCGGCCCACGCGGTGGTGCGGGTGAAGCAGTAGATCTCCAGCGGAATGCCCTGGGCGGTGGTCTGCATCTGCCGCACCATGCAGGTCATGTTCGGCTGGATCTCCGGATGGCTTTTCAGATAGGCCAGGGCATACGCGCGGAAGGTGCCGATATTGGTCATGCGTCGGCGGTTGGCGGACATCGCCGCGACATTGCCCTGGGCTTCGTTCCAGGCCTTGAGCTCGGCCTTCTTGCGGCTCATGTAGTCGGTCAGCAGGTGTACCTGGGTGAGCTTCAGCTCTTCGTCGTCGCGGATGAAACGCACGCCGCTGGCGTCGATATACAGGCTGCGCTTGATCCGCCGGCCACCGGAGGCCTGCATGCCGCGCCAGTTCTTGAACGACTCGGACATCAGGCGCCAGGTGGGAATCGAGACGATGGTCTTGTCGAAGTTCTGCACTTTGACGGTGTGCAGGGTGATGTCGACCACGTCACCGTCGGCGCCGACCTGGGGCATTTCGATCCAGTCGCCGACCCGCAGCATGTCGTTGCTGGTCAGTTGCACACTGGCGACGAACGACAGCAGGGTGTCCTTGTAGACCAACAGAATCACCGCCGACATTGCACCCAGACCGGAAAGCAGCAGCAGTGGCGAGCGGTCGATCAACGTGGCGACGATGATGATGGCGCCAAACACGAACAGCACCATCTTCGCCAACTGCACATAGCCCTTGATCGAGCGGGTGCGGGCGTGTTCGGTGCGGGCATAGATGTCCAGCAGGGCGTTGAGCAGTGCACTGATCGCCAGCACCATGAACAGAATGGTGAACGCCAGGGCGACATTGCCGATGAACAGGGTGGCGGTCTTGCTCAGGTCCGGCACCAGGTACAGGCCGAACTGGATCACCAGTGACGGCGTCATCTGCGCCAGGCGATGGAAGACTTTGTTGTGCCGCAGGTCATTGAGCCAGTGCAGCGCGGGTTGCCGGCCCAGCAGCTTGACGGCGTGCAGGATGAGGTAGCGGGCCACTCGTCCGAGCAGCAATGCCACTACCAGCAACACCATCAGCGCGAGGCTGGAATGCAGCAGCGGGTGTTCGTCGAGGGTGCCCCAAAGGTCTTTGACGTTGAGCCAGAGCTGTTTGATATCCATGGGTAAACGCGATTCTTCTGTAAGACGTGACGGGCCGATTAGAGCATTTAAGTACGTCAAAGTTGTGGTTGTGGACAAATCCCCTGACAAAAAAGCGCCTGATTAACCCAGTTCGCGTAAAGAAACTCGGCCTCGGCGCCCGAAACCGTTACCCTATGCAGCTGTTTTTTTGTATTTCTTCGAGGTAGCACCCGTGTTTTCCCAATTCGCCCTGCACGAACGCCTGCTCAAAGCCGTGGCCGAGCTTAAATTTGTCGAGCCAACGCCTGTGCAAGCAGCGGCCATCCCGCTCGCGCTCGAAGGGCGTGACCTGCGGGTGACGGCTCAAACCGGGAGTGGCAAGACCGCCGCTTTCGTCCTGCCGATTCTTAACCGTCTGATCGGCCCGGCGAAAGTTCGTGTCAGCATCAAGACCCTGATCCTGCTGCCGACCCGCGAACTGGCCCAACAGACCCTGAAGGAAGTGGAGCGCTTCTCGCAGTTCACTTTCATCAAGTCCGGCCTGATCACCGGCGGCGAAGACTTCAAGGTCCAGGCCGCCATGCTGCGCAAGGTGCCGGACATCCTGATCGGCACCCCGGGCCGGATGATCGAACAACTGAACGCCGGCAACCTGGACCTCAAGGAAGTTGAAGTGCTGGTGCTCGACGAAGCCGACCGCATGCTCGACATGGGCTTTGCCGACGACGTGCAGCGCCTGGTGCAAGAGTGCGTCAACCGCCAGCAGACCATGCTGTTCTCGGCCACCACCGGTGGTTCGACCCTGCGCGACATGGTCGCCAAGGTCCTGAACAACCCTGAGCACCTGCAGGTCAACAACGTCAGCGACCTGAACTCGACCACCCGTCAGCAGATCATCACTGCTGACCACAACGTGCACAAAGAGCAGATCCTCAACTGGTTGCTGGCCAACGAGACCTATCAGAAGGCTATCGTGTTCACCAACACCCGGGCCATGGCCGACCGCATCTACGGTCGCCTGGTGGCTCAGGAGTACAAGGCGTTCGTCCTGCACGGTGAGAAAGACCAGAAGGACCGCAAGCTGGCCATCGACCGCCTCAAGCAAGGCGGCGTGAAGATCCTGGTCGCCACCGACGTTGCCGCCCGCGGCCTGGACGTGGATGGCCTGGACATGGTGATCAACTTTGATATGCCCCGCAGCGGCGACGAATACGTGCACCGTATCGGTCGTACCGGGCGTGCCGGCAACGATGGCCTGGCGATCTCGCTGATCTGCCATGGCGACTGGAACCTGATGTCGAGCATCGAGCGCTACTTGAAGCAGTCGTTCGAGCGCCGCACCATCAAGGAAGTCAAAGGCACCTACGGCGGGCCGAAGAAGGTCAAGGCATCGGGCAAGGCCGTTGGCGTGAAGAAGAAAAAGGTCGACGCCAAGGGCGACAAGAAGAAGGCCGGTGCCAAGTCGCCGACCAAGCGCAAGATTGCCAACCGTCCAAAGACCGACAACCTGTCGTTGGTCAGCAAGGACGGCATGGCGCCTCTGAAGCGCCGCAAGCCGGAAGCACCGGCTGCCGAGTAAGGCTTGAGCCATAAAAAAACCGGACAATGTCCGGTTTTTTTTCGCCTCAGTTTTTAGTTTTGTCGGTCGCCTCATTGAGTTCCGTGAGGCGCTGGTCGATCAGTTGGCACTTGTCGGGCAGGTCTGCGCTGGCGGTTTCCAGCTTCATGTTCTGCAGTTCTTCGTTGATCTCCTTGGCCTTCTCTGGATTCTGTTGGGTGAGCTCGGTCACCTTCTTGGCCAGTTGCTCACGTTTGGCGGTGGCTTCTTCCGGCGTGCAGGCCCAGGCGGGCAGGGCGGCAAGCAGCGTGGCGGCGACGGCCATATTCAGCAGGGTTTTCATGATTCGGACCTCCATGGCGGTGATGAACGGTTGAGGGCCGTGAGCACTGAAAAGTTCAGCGAAATCGCGTCCGTCCGCTAGGCTGAACGGACGACGGGTCCGGCATGTCACACCTTTGAAGGGCCTATTTCGTGTGCCTTCAGGAGGAATCAGGATGACGACTTACGATTGGGATTTGATCGAACGACTGCTGCATGAGGTACAGAACGGTGGCGCCAGCTTCGCCCCACGCAAATACGCCGAGGAAGAAGCGACTAAAAGGGCCGCCGCCGGAGAGCCCATCGGTAATCTCGATGAATTTAAAAAGCTCGCGGCGGATTACGAGGCGTTGTTGTTCAAGCACGGCTTTATTGAGTCGCGGTCAGAGGAAGAGTGCGGCAATGGTGAGAACTTCAAATTGACCCAGCGCGGCTCACAGTTGCTGAGCCTGATCGACAGCTGTATCCCCGGTGATAATCACCCGCGTCAGGTGCTGGACGAGCAGGCGGATGCTCTGGATCCGGCGACGTTTGATGAACTGGCTTCCAAACCACAGATTGCCTGATGACTATGGGGTGCCAGCCTTCAGGCATTTAAGGGCCTTGAAGTCGCTGCGCACCTTGTCGATCTTTTGTGTCAGCTTCTGGCGTTGTTGCACGGTGCTTTCCGCCATCAGGTCGACGATCAGGCTGCGGGCAGCGGCTTCGGTCTGGGCGTAGGCCTGGCGATATTCAGGAGTCCACAGGCTTTCGCGATTCACCAGCAGTTGCTCGATCTTCTGTGGGAAATCGCTGCTGTGGCGGTCTTTGACGGCTGCGATAAATAGTGTTTGCCAGTGGGCGCGGTTGCCAATCCATTGTTGGTTCTGCTCACCCAAGGCGATCGACCAGGCGGTGACGCGATTCTGCTGGCTGGCACTTAACGGCCCGAGCCACGCATCGAGGCGCTTGTTCATGCGCTCGGCGCGTTCCTTGATCTGCTGCTCGAGGGGCGGTTTCAGGTATTCGTCCTGACGCTTGCGCAGGTCCTTGGCGAACGCTTGCTCCATATCCTGTACTTGCTGATCGTCCAGCCCCTGCAGTAGCTCGACGGCGGACGGCGTGATCGCCCGGGCGCTCTCGGCAATAGCTTGTTTGGCTTCGGCGGTACGGGTTTGCAGGGCGGCGTCGGTCACCTGGTTGGTGTCGACCATCTGTTGCAGGCGATCGAGCCAGTCCAGGTAGCCCGGCAATTGTGTGGTGCAATGCCAGGCCAGGTGTTCCTTGAGTGTGTCGTTGAACCAGCTCTTCTGCCCGGCGTTCATTTCCAGGTAGTCGCTGAGGGTCCAGGGGATGATCACATCCAGATTGCGATAGGCCAGGCCCACCCGATTGCAGCCGGCAAGCACCAGGCTGAGGGTCAGCAACATCACCAGAAATTTTAACCGACGCAGCATGAGCGAGTCCTTGCGCAGACGAGAGTATTGCATCTGAACCCGTCAGGGCAGCGACAGTTCAGCCCATCAATAAAACGCCCGCTCGGCCTTCAGGGTCAACAGCCCGTCGCATTGCGAGTTGTGTCCGGAGTAGGCCGAGCAATCGCCGCCGCTGAGGCTGGAGTCGCTGTAGATCAGGTTCAGGTCGACGCCCATCCATGGCCTGGAAAATTGTACCGACCAGTCGCTGAAGCTGCGGATCGAGCTGCCATCGGCCACCGAGACCGGGGTGCCGAGCTGGTGGGTGGTGTATTTCATGCTGACGCCGATGCCGAACGGCTTGGTGCCGCCGAGGTCGGCGAACAGGGTGCTGTCCTGCCGGTCCGGGTCGTTGCTGAAGGAGGCGCCGAAGCGATTGCCCAGCAAGGTCAGGCCGCCGTAGAACTCCTGGCTGTCGAGGGGGCTCAGCTTGGGATAGCTGTAGTGAATCATCCCCAGTTCATAACCCAGGGTCTGGTCGAAGGGGCGTTTGAAACCCAGGTAGGAGTCGACTTCCAGGTTGCTGGTCGGGGAAATGCCCATGCTCGGTGAGAATTGGCCGAGGTACAGGCCGCTGCCGTGGCTCAGGTCCAGGCCGCCATGGAACGAGTCGCTCCCGGGCGCCGTGGGCTTTACCAGGCCTTGAGCCATGCTTCGGCTGGGTGTCGTGCCCAATTTCAGGTCGAAATCACCCAATTCACGCTGGAAAACCTGCGCTTCGGCGAGGGGGCTGGCCAACAGGGCACCGGCCAGGAATATGCAGGATTTGAGCATGCTTCACTCCATGAAAAGCGAGGAGCAGTAACGGGGAATATCAGGCAAATGCCCGATCTAGACGTGTGCAAGCATACCGGCGATGGTTCGCAGATGAGGCCCGTTCGTCGATTGGCGTAATAAAGGGGTGTATCAGGGGGTAGTGCGGGCTCTAGTCCTAGCGCCTTGAAAGGCAAAGCGCATAGGGACCAGGTGTAATGCGCGAGTCTTACTTTTTACCCAGGGTGATCTGCTTGGACGGGCCGAAAGTCTGGCCGCTTACGCCTTTGGCAATCTGCTGGATTTCGCCGCCCTGCTTGAGGAATGCAGCAATTTGGCTGTTGATCGATTCGCTGGTTTCAACGGCGGGAGCTGGCTTTGCTTTGCTGTTGGATGCTTTTACGCGCATGGCGGCCACTAACCTGTAGAGAATTAACTTGGCCATGCATCGTACATGAAATGCTTGACAATTGCTTGGCAAATATCCCCCTGAAATATACGCAGGGTTTATGAATCGCCTGTATTATTAAGTGAAATACTCACCTAACTTGCTGTTTTAACTCGAATCCCTCGAGGAAATCCGGCCGTGGGTACTGGCCGGACTCAGCCCGATGACCTGACGAGCGGGGCGCTTCTCGGCAAACCCATGATTTTTCAGGCCTGTACGCCGGTACGCGGGACCGCCGTCGTCAACTCGGGTAGAATGCCGCCCACGCAATGAGGGTATTTGAGATGGCTTTAGTCGGGCGCTACAACAGCTTGCAAGTGGTTAAACACACTAACTTTGGTTTGTACCTGGATGGTGATCAAGAGGGCGAAATCCTCTTGCCCAACCGATATATCCCCAAAGATATTCCCAGTGAAGATGAAGACTGGCTCAACGTTTTCATTTATCTGGACAGCGATGACAAACTTATCGCGACCACCGAAAAACCAAAAGTACAGGTGGGTGAATTTGCCAGTCTGAAAGTGGTTGAAGTCAACAGTATCGGTGTATTCCTCGATTGGGGCCTGCCCAAGGACCTGCTGCTGCCTTATTCCGAAGAAAAGCGCCAGCTGACCGCCGGTGAGTATTGCGTGGTACACGTCTACCTCGACAAACACACCAAGCGCATCACTGCCACCGCGCGCCTTGACCGCTACCTGGACAAGACTCCGGCCACCTACAAGGTCGGCCAGGAAGTTGACTTGCTGGTGGCCGAAGCCACCGACATGGGCTTCAAGGCCATCATCAACAACAAGCACTGGGGCCTGATCCACAAGAACGAAGTGTTCAAGTTCCTGCGCCCGGGCAAGGAAGAGAAAGGCTTCATCAAGGAAATTCGCGCCGACGGCAATATCAGCCTGAGTCTGCAGCCTGTGGGTGAAGAAGCGGCCTCCAGCCTGAACTCGAAGATCCTCGCCAAGTTGCGCGACAACAACGGCACCTTGCCGGTCAGCGATAAAAGCGACCCGGCACTGATCAGCAGTTTGTTCGGTGTCAGCAAAGGCAACTTCAAGAAGGCCATCGGCGCCCTCTACAAGCAGGGTCAGATTGTGATCCACGCGGATCGCATTGAACTAAGCTGATCGCGGTTTGCTCTTCTGTAGGAGCACGCTTGCTCCTGCAGAAGGCCGCCTCAATGTCTAGAAAAACGCTTTTCGCCTACCTCGGTACGTTGCTTGCCTTTCTGATTCTTGACGGCCTGTGGCTCGGTGTCCTCATGGGCCCGACCTACAAAGCGCTGCTCGGCCCGTTGATGCTTGATCAGCCGCGCCTGTTCCCAGCCGTGGCGTTCTATCTCCTCTATGTATTCGGTTGTGTGGTGCTTGTCGTCCTGCCTGCGTTGGCGAGCGGCGGCTGGCAGCGTGCCGCGCGGCTTGGTGCACTCCTGGGATTGGTAGCCTACGGCACCTATGACCTGAGCAATTGGGCAACCCTGCAGGGCTGGTCGGTCGGTTTGGCCTTCATGGACATCGCCTGGGGCACCTTCCTGACTGCCGTTTGCTGCACCGTGGGCTATCAATGTGCGCGCAGGGTGCACAATTGATTGTGTACAGGATTGCCCTGCACCATCCCTGAGCGAATCACCACCGTTCAATTGTCTCTACGCCTCCTGAAGAGCCAAGCTCCACGGGAGATTGTGCCGAGTTTTATTGCATTGGCACGCATTCTGCTCAACAACTCGTATACAAACCATGTCGCCTCCCGTACGCACTCCCGTCGCGGGTGGCAGGCCGGTATTTACGAGGAGCCCTGCGATGACCGAACAATTGCCCAAAGGCTACAGCCCGCGCCTGTACAACCAGGACCTGGGACCGCTGCCGCAAAAATGGAACTGGTACAACATCTTCGCCTTCTGGATGAGCGACGTGCACAGCGTCGGCGGCTACGTATTCGCCGCCAGCCTGTTCGCCCTGGGGCTGGCCAGTTGGCAGGTATTGATCGCCTTGCTCGCCGGGATTTGCATTGTGCAATTGATCGCCAACCTGGTGGCCAAGCCGAGCCAGCAGGCGGCAGTGCCGTACCCGGTAATCTGCCGGTTGGCCTTTGGGGTATTCGGGGCGAATATCCCGGCGGTGATTCGTGGGTTGATCGCAGTGGCCTGGTACGGGATCCAGACATACCTGGCGTCCAGTGCATTGATCATCGTGGTGCTGCGCTTTTTCCCACAGATGGCGGTATACGCAGAACCGCACTTTGCCGGCCTGTCGTACCTGGGCTGGTTCGGTTTCCTCAGCCTGTGGACGCTCCAGGCGCTGGTGTTCTGGGCGGGCATGGAGTCCATCCGTCGTTTCATCGACTGGGCGGGGCCTGTGGTCTATGCGGTGATGTTTGCCCTGGCAGGCTGGATCGTCTGGAAGGCTGGCTGGGCCAATATCAGCTTCACCCTGGCGGAAAAATCCCTATCAGGCTGGCAGGCGTTTGGCCAAATCATCGTGGCAACCGCGTTGGTGGTGTCGTACTTTTCCGGGCCGACCTTGAACTTCGGTGATTTCAGCCGCTACTGCCGCACGATGAAAGACGTGCGTCGCGGAAATTTCTGGGGCTTGCCAGTAAATTTCCTGGCGTTCTCCCTGGTCACCGTGGTGATCGTCTCGGGCACCTTGCCGGTGTTCGGCGAAATGCTCCACGACCCGATTGCCACCGTTTCGCGCATCGACAATGACATGGCTGTGTTGCTGGGGGCGTTCGCCTTTGTCACTGCGACTATCGGCATCAACATCGTGGCCAACTTCGTCTCGCCGGCCTTTGACTTCGCCAACGTGGCACCGAGCAAAATCAGCTGGCGTGCCGGTGGAATGATTGCGGCGGTGGCCTCGATCTTCATCACCCCATGGAACCTGTTCAACAACCCGCTGATGATCCACTACACCCTCGATATCCTCGCCGCGTTTATCGGGCCGTTGTTCGGGATTCTGCTGGTGGATTTCTACCTGATCAAAAAACAGAAGATCGACGTGGATGCGCTGTTCGATGACAGCCCGAGCGGGCGCTACTACTTTGACGGCGGCGTGAACTGGACGGCGGTCAAGGCGCTGGTGCCCGCGACGCTGGTAGGCGTCGCGATCACCTTCACCCCGGCGCTGCAGGGCATGGCCAATTTCGCCTGGTTTACCGGCTGCTTCCTGGGTGGGCTGTTTTTCCTGGTGTTGGCGCGGCGTGAACAGGTTCGCGCGCCTGTGTCGATGGTTGCCGGCTGACCAGCACCGATCCGGCCACCAACAAGCCGGCGCCTGCTACCACCAGCGCCGGTTGCAGGCCACCGCTGAGGTGGCTGCTCACCGACGCCAGCAACGGACCGCTCAATTGGCCGATCGCAAAGCTGGCGGTCAGCAACCCGGTGCTGCGCTGGTAGCCGTGGGGGGCGACCTCACGCAAGCGCGCCATCACCAGTTGCATGCACGCCAGGAATGGCCCACCGCACAGCAACACCCCCAGCGCCAGCCCCCAACCGTTGCCCAGCAGGCAGGCAAACACGCCGGCCGCTTGCAGCCAAAGGGTTGTCATCAGCCAGCGACGGGTGGTGTCCGGGTCCTTGCGGCGCAAACTTGCCGCCACCACGCCAATCGCGGCAGCCAGGCCAAAGCAGGGCCAGAACAGGTCTGCTTGCCATGCGCCCTTGAATTGCGCGCTGGCCATCTGTGACAGGAATGTCGCCGGGATGATGTAGCCAAGGCCATACAACACGTAGATCCAGCACAGGTGTGTGATGCTGCCGTTGCTGGCCACGTCGGTGTGGCTGGCAGCGGGCGAGTCGGGAGCGGAAGGCTTGGGCAGGAACGGCAGGATTGCCAGCAGCATGACCAGGGCGACTACCCCATACACCAGCCACAAGGTTGCAGAGTCTTGCCCCAACAGGTTGGAGCCCAGCGCCAGCAACCCGGTCAACAGAATTCCCAGCCCCGGCCCCGCAAATACCAGCGCACCCAGGCGTGGGCGCCCGGCCGCAATGGCCAGCGGCTGGCTTAGGCTGGTAATCATCACCAGCGCCCAGGCACTGGCTACACCGGTACCAAAGCGCAATAACAGATGCGGCCAGAACCCGTGGGCCCAGTACGACGCCAGGGTCAGCAGCACACACAGCCACAGCCCACCGTACAAACGCCCGCGTACATGATGATGGCTGCGGGCAAAGATCGAATCCACCGCACCGACGAAATAACCCAGGTAGTTGGCCGCCGCAATCAGGCCGGCGCCGGTCAGGTCGATCTGCCCTTCACTGAGCAAATGCGGCATTTGCGGGGTGAGCGCGAATCGACCTATGCCCATGGCCATCATCAGGGCGATAAAGCTGGCGAGTAAGCGGATCAGCGGTGACATGGTGGTTTTTCCTGGGAGCAGCGAGTGACCATCAGGCTAAAGCGGATTGACTTTCTTTAAAAATGAATAATAGTGAGTAACTTGTTCAGTTTTGGAGAATGGTGATGGAGTTCAGTCAATTGCGGATTTTCCAGGCCGTGGCCGAGGAAGGCTCCATCACCCGTGCCGCTGAGCGCTTGCACCGGGTGCCGTCCAACCTGTCGACCCGGCTTAAACAGATGGAAGAACAACTGGGCGTCGAACTGTTCGTGCGCGAGCGCCAGCGCTTGCAGCTTTCTCCTGCAGGCAAAGTGCTGCTGGACTACAGTGCGCGCCTGCTGGCCCTGCATGACGAAGCCCATGGCGCGGTGCAAGGCGGGCAACCGGCTGGAGACTTTGTGCTCGGCAGCATGTACAGCACGGCGGCGATTCATTTGCCCAAGCTGCTGGCGCGTTACCACAAGGCGTATCCGATGGTGAACCTGCAGGTGCAGTCAGCTCCCAGCGGTGAACTGCTGGAAGGCTTGATCACCGGGCGCCTGGACGCCGCATTGGTGGATGGGCCGTTGACCCTGGCCACCCTCGACGGCGTGCCGCTGTGCGAAGAGCGCCTGCTGCTGATCTGCGAGGCGGATCATCCGCCGGTGCGTGGGCCGCAGGATGTTGCCGGCCGTTCGGTGTTCACTTTCCGACGCAGTTGTTCTTATCGGGCGCGCCTGGAAGCCTGGTTTTCCCACGATCGCGTGGCCATGGGCCGGGCCATCGAGATCGAGTCCTACCAGGGCATGCTGGCCTGTGTAATCGCCGGTTCCGGCGTGGCGTTGATGTCGGAATCGATGCTCGACAGCCTGCCGGGCAAGGACAGCGTGTCCATTCATCCGCTGGCCGAGCCTTTTGCCAGCGCCACCACCTGGTTGATGTGGCGCAAGGGCATGCTCGGCGCTAACCTCAATGCGTGGATTGACCTGCAGCAGGAGGGCAAGGTGCTACCGGAAACCGAAACCCGAGCGATTGCTTGAACGATCCGTCAGGATTTTGATCAATTCAGTAATAGTTCGTTGTGGTTTCGTTCAAGCAATACGTAAGACTTAAGACTACTATCTGTAGGAAGCGGCCACAGAATTCCAGCCGCTCGGCATTACCCCAAGGGGGCACCATGAAAGAGAAACTGCAAAACTGGCTGCACGACCTCGGCGTCGCACTCGGCTTGATCGAGCCACCGTTGCAACCGGTGCCAATCCGCACCGATGACGAGCAGCGTCGCCCGCGTCGCAGGTAAGTCCTGGAAAGCGCTCAAGCATGTTTGTTTGGGCGCGGCCAGGAGGTTTGCCTATGTATTGGAGTCATGATTGATCATGACCCGTTGCTGTGTACTTCAATTCTTCGTCTGGCTTTGGCCGGACGTTTTCATTTCCGGGGTTTGGTGATTTTCTCAAGACACCTGCTTTCGGAATAATCCTTCAAATATTTAATTTAACAATGCCACGGTAATACCGATTGGTAGTCCGGACGTGTGCGCGTCAGTCGAGTTTTGCCATTAAGTATCGGAATTGGACTACCTGTTTGTCAGAGTCGACCGGCTTATTTGATTATTAGGATAGGCGTAGGTTGAGTTTCATCACGAAAAGATTTGTATCGTTTGCAGTTCTTACAAGCCCCCAACTTCATTGAGTTGCGCTCTCCGGAGTATGAGCCAGTCAGAACTGTTGGAGACAAAACCATGATGTTCTCTTCCGTTCCGCCAGTCGCCGCGTCACTTATTGCCACCACCGAAAACATCTTGCATATCGCCCCTGCATCGCGTGGCTGGAAAGCTGATGCACCCAGCAACGTGGTGTTTTTCCCGCCGACGTTAACCAAGCAGGCTCTGCTTATACAGATTGCACTGCTGCGCCCATCAACGATCATTGTCGCAGACCAGGTTATTGATGCCGACGTCATCAACCAATGGCGTATATCCCACCCATTTGGCGAACTCTGTTTGGTCCGCAGAGGTACAAGTCTGGATAAGATCCGATTGGATCTGTGCGAGCGCAACAATGTTCGAGTGATTAACACGCCAGGGGTCAATGCGCCGCATGTTGCTGCCTATATTGCGCACTGGCTGACGCTGGCCGATGGCTCCTTGCCCCATGACATCTGTGTACTGGGATACGGCAATGTAGGGAAAGAGCTTGTTAAGTTGTTGCTTGCTCGAGATCCGGATGTTCGGATTAAGGTGTTGGATCGACGCGATCGAGTGTCGGACAGTTTCGGGAAAGCCTCTTCCGATTGTAGGGTTTCATTGGTTGACGACTGGCTTGAGGCGCTCGAGGGGGCCAATGCAGTCGCCCTATGCTTATCCCTGAATGATGAATCCATTTATCGCATTGATCGGACCCTCATTCAGTGCCTGCACAGAAAGGCTCGCCTTGTCTGTGTCGCCAAGCCGGATGTCTTTAGCGACGATGCGTTGCAGACCCTGGCAATCTCCGAAGACATCCAGCTCATATTGGACTACGGCCCCAGGACACTGGATGCGTTTCGGGTGCGCACACAAGCGCTCGGCTGCAGTGTCTCCACGTGGTACAAGCCGGCGACGCTGACCACACAGGCGGCCACCACCGAAGCCTGCCATTGCGACCTCGACTATGCGGTCTCGGTGCAACTGAGCTTGATGGCCTTGCGCGGCCTTGTCCGGCGCAAACTCGCACACTCATTGGCGATCCCCTCTCGGCAAGCCGATGCCGGTGCGCCGCGTGTGTCGATCATCGGCAGAGGTATCAACGGGCTGCTCCAAGCCGTGATGTTCCGCCTGGCAAATTATCAGGTCACGGTTTATGGAGGAAATCAGCAGCGCGATGGTGCCAGTCACAAGCAGGTGAACATGCGTCATCTGTCAGCAACGGAGACGACTGCAAAACCGCTGCCTAACGATTACCTGACTCCCGCAAATCAGTACCTGGCCATTGAGTGCAATCGCGCAGGCATCGAGCTGTTTGAAAAATTCCTGGCCGACAACCCATCGCTGGCACGATTTGCACGATCGCGAATTGTACGAGCCTATGTGGACGACTCCAGTGGCACGGAGGCCGCGATCCGCGAGCAACGGGATATTGAAAACAGGCCTTGGCCGAGTGGCAAGCCGGGGCGAGAGCTTGCAGAGATCAGTCAGCTGCAATTCCAGGCAATGTATGGAGTTCCCGAGGTCGGGCGGGCGATTGAGGTGTCGGGCTACGATCTGGAATTTATCCATTTAATGGATGAGATGGTGACGCTTTTGCAGCGCTCAGGGGTTGAGTTCCTGCCACGGCACCTGAGTCCGGTCCAAATTGCCGATCTGAGTAGAGAGCACTTTGTCGTCACGGCCATGGGGGTGGACGAGCCAGAGGTCATCCCGATCATTGGCTGGTTTTTCAAGCTGCGCGCCGTTGATGATGAAGGTGTCGACATGCGCGGACTCAAGCTGCAGTACGACCTGCCAATCGGCGTCATGAATTGCCGCCTGGACGGGAACTGCATCCTTGTCTCCGCCGGGCAGGTGCCGCCCGATTCGACGCCGCAGTACAAGGAGCAGATACGGGCGGCGTGCCTGGCTGCCGTTTCTCGACACTTTCCAAAGTCCTGCAGCCGTGCGATCGAACGTGGCGACTTGCAACAAATCGAATGTGCCAGGCCCGGCACCGCAGATGGACTTTCAATCGTGCATTGGTCCGCCTACAACCGCATTGTCGCGGGGGCAACTTATGCCGGGGGCACCACGCAGGGATTGGTATGGGCTTCTTTGGTCCAGGAAGTCATCCAGGCCAGAGCGCCGGGGGTTTCGGCAGTGTGGGAATAAAAAAACGGGTGCGACATCCGACGTCGCACCCGCTGAAGAAAGCTACTTTCAACTATTCGTTCAGATCGCCCGAGCCGCAACAGCCTCCGGACGACGGGACAGCAAACTCACCAGCACAAAACTCACCAGGCCCACACCCAGGCTGTAGTAGATCGGCGTATTGGCGTCCAAACCATCCTTGATCATGAACACCAGCGCGGTCACAAAACCCAGGGTCATGGAGGTGATCGCCCCGGAAGTCGTCGCACGTTTCCAGAAAATCGCCCCGATCAGCGGGATCAACATGCCGCCCACCAACAGGTTGTACGCCAGGGTCAGTGCGCTGATCACATCACTCACCACCAGCGCGATACCCAACACAGCGATACCGGTCAGCAAGGTAAACAGACGGTTGATCTTCAAGCTTGACTGCTTGCCACCACGCAGGCGCGGCAGCAGGTCTTCGGTCAATACGGTGGAAGCGGCGAGCAAGCCGGCGCTGGCGGTGGACATCATCGCAGCCAGTGCAGCGGCGATCACCAGGCCGCGGATACCGTCGGGCAGCGAGACTTTGACGATGGCGGCGAACGCATTGTTGACGTTGTCCAGGTCCGGGATCAGTACGTGGGCGGCCATGCCGATCAGCGCACAGGCCAGGCCGTAGAGGATGCAGTAGAAACCGGCGAAGGTGCCTGCGTACTGGGCGACCTTTTCGTCACGGGCGGTGAACACCCGTTGCCAGATGTCCTGGCCGATCAGGATGCCGAAGAAGTAGATCATGAAGTAGGTGATGATGGTGTCCCAGCCGATTTCAGTGAAGCTGAAATTCGACGCGGGCAGCTTGGCCACCAATTCATCCCAACCGCCGACGCGGTACAGACAGATTGGCAGCAGGATAAACATCAGGCCGACCGTCTTGATCACGAACTGCACGATGTCGGTCAGGGTCAGCGACCACATGCCGCCAATGGTCGAGTACACCACCACCACGCCACCGCCTACCAATACCGACATCCAGAACGGCAGGTCGAACAACACTTGCAGCACGGTGCCGATGGCCAGGATCGAGGTCACGCCGATCATCAGCGCGTAGGCCAGCATGATCACCGCACTGGCCTGGCGGGCCATGGGGTTGTAGCGTTTCTCCAGGACCTGGGTCACGGTGAAGATTTTCAGTTTCAGCAGCGGCTTGGCCAGGAACAGGTTCAGCGCAATGATCCCCGCGCCCAGCGCGGCGCACAGCCAGAAACCGGAAATACCATGTACATAGCCCAGGCGCACGGTGCCGACGGTGGACGCACCGCCCAGCACCGTGGCAGCCATGGTGCCCATGTACAGCGTCGGGCCGAGGTTGCGGCCGGCCACCAGGTAGTCTTCATGGGTCTTGGCGCGGCGCATGCCGTAGTAGCCGAGCACCAGCATGCCGGCGGCGTAGATGAGGACGACGAATAGATCTAAGGCCATGACGGCGAGTCTCCGATTATCTTTTTTATGTGGGGCTAAAGGGGGCTGTGTGGCGAGGGAGCGTGCTCCCGCTGGGCTGCATTGCAGCCCCAATCCATTCCACGCAATTCATCAGGCAGCCTCGCGACTGCTGCGCAGTCGAACGGGAGCAGGCTCCCTCGCCACAGTCGGTCCGTAGACGGCAGCCGGTTCAGGGAACACGCGAAGCAGTGTCAGGTACACCAGCGAGGCCAGGCCCAGGGTCACCGGCAAGCTGATGTCGATGCCGTCGGCGAGGTTGCCCAGCGGCCCGACAAACTGCCCCGGCAGGTTGACGAAGCACAGGCCCACCAGCGCACTCGGGATCCAGGCCCCCAGGCCGCGCCAGTTCCAGCCATGGCTGAACCAGTAGCGCCCGCCGGTTTCGCCGCGAGTGAACACTTGCAGGTCATCCGGGCAGTAGTAACCCCGGCGCACGATCAGGCCGATGATCATCATCACCATCCACGGCGTGGTGCAGGTGATGATCAGCACGGCGAAGGTCGACACGCTCTGCACCAGGTTGGCGGCGAAACGTCCGATAAAGATGAAGGCAATCGACATCACCCCGATCAGCAGCGTCGCCTTGACCCGGGACAGCAGGCGCGGGAACACGCTGGACATGTCCAGGCCGGTGCCATACAGCGAGGTGGTGCCGGTGGACATGCCGCCGATCACCGCGATCAGGCACACTGGCAGGAAGAACCAGCTCGGTGCCACCGCCAGCAGGCCGCCGACGTAGTTGTTGGCCGCGATATAGTCCGGTGCCTTGACTGCCACGATGGTCGCGGTGGCCAAGCCGAACAGGAACGGGATCAGGGTGGCGATCTGCGCGAACACCACCGCCAGCATGATCCGCACCTTCGAGGTTTCCCGCGGGATGTAGCGCGACCAGTCACCGAGGAACGCGCCGAAGGAAATCGGGTTGCTCATGGCCACCAGTGCTGCACCGATAAACGCCGCCCAGAAGCCGGTCTGGCCGAGGGCAACGGTGCCGGCGAAGTGGCTGTCGAACGCCGGCGCGAAGGCGAAGATCCCCAGCAGGAACAGCAGGCTCGCCGCCCACACTGCGATGCGGTTGACCCACAGCATGAAGCGAAAGCCGTAGATGCACACAGTCAGCACCAGAATGGCGAAGACGCCGTAGGCCAGGCCCAGGGTCAGGTCGGTTTCCGGCAAGCCCACCAGACGTTTCGCACCGCCCACCAGCGCATCGCCTGAACTCCACACCGACAGTGAGAAGAACGCAATAGCGGTCAGCAGCGACAGGAACGAGCCGACAATCCGCCCGTGCACACCAAAGTGCGCACCGGAAGACACGGCGTTGTTGGTGCCATTGATCGGACCGAACAGACCCATGGGGGCGAGGATCACCGCACCCACCAGCACGCCCAGCACAATCGCCCAGACGCCGGCCTGGAACGACAAGCCAAACAGCACCGGAAAGCTCCCCAGCACGGCGGTGGCGAAGGTGTTGGCACCGCCGAAAATCAGGCGAAACAAATCCTTCGGCCCGGCGGTACGTTCGTGGTCCGGGATCTGTTCGACGCCGTTGGTTTCTATGTTGCGAATACTGTTTTCGTTGTTTTTATTATTCATGATCTGCTCCGATCACATTGGCTAATGGGGCGGCAGCCCTTCCGGCATAGCGGACAAATGTTCGTGACAGGCCAGCCACAGGCCTTCTTTTTGTTGTGTGCGATCCCCTTGCCGCTTGAAGACAATGGTCTCGCGTTCCTGGCTAAAGAATTGCTCCCCGTTCATGCGCAGCTCGGTGGCCACGTCATGCACAAATACCGCGACGTCACCGTGCAGGCTGACGAAAGCGTTGCTTGAGGTGCAGGAAAGCACCTCAAATCCCTCGTCCCGGCGCCAGCTGTCCCACAACACCTGGTAGGCATCGCGACTCAGCAGCGGCTGGGGGAGGGTGTAGAACACGAAGCTGGCATCGGCACTGAACGCACCGAAGTAGGCGTCGCGATCATTGCGGGCGAAGGCCGACACCAGGTCGGCCGCGGCTTTTAATACCTCGGCCTGGGCGCTCATCAGCGGTGCGCCACGCCCGGCAATACGCAGAGCATTTCGTACAGCAGGTTGGCGCCCAGCAGCGAGGTGTTGCCGGTGGTGTCGTACGGCGGCGAAACTTCTACCAGGTCGCAACCAATCAGATCCAGGCCTTGGCAGCCGCGGATGATTTCAATCGCCTGGATCGTGGTCAAGCCACCGATTTCCGGGGTGCCGGTGCCGGGCGCCCAGGCTGGGTCGATGCCGTCGATATCGAAGCTCAGGTACACCGGGCCACCGCCGACTTTCTCGCGCACTTCAGCCATCAGGGGCGCCAGCGAGTGATGCCAGCATTCTTCGGCCTGGACCACACGGAAGCCCTGTTTGCGGCTCCAGTTGAAGTCTTCGGCGGTGTAGCCCTGGGCGCGCAGGCCGATTTGCACCACGCGGTCGCAATCCAGCAAGCCTTCTTCCACCGCGCGGCGGAAGGTGGTGCCGTGGGCGATTTTCTCGCCGAACATGTGGTCGTTGACGTCGGCGTGGGCATCGATGTGCACCAGCCCGACCTTGCCGTGTTTCTTGTGGATCGCCCGCAGGATCGGCAGGGTGATGGTGTGGTCACCGCCCAGGGTCATCGGGATCACATTGTGTTCGAGGATCTCGTCGTAGGCTTCTTCGATGATGCGCACGGCGTCCAGCAGGTTGAAGGTGTTGATCGCCACGTCGCCGATGTCGGCAACCGACAGCGAGTCAAACGGCGCGGCGCCGGTGGCCATGTTGTAAGGGCGGATCATCACCGATTCGGCGCGAATTTCCCGCGGCCCGAAACGGGTGCCGGCACGCAGGGAGGTGCCGATGTCCAGGGGCACGCCGACGAAGGCGGCATCCAGGCCCTTGGCCGATTGCAGATGGGGAAGACGCATCATGGTGGCGATGCCGGCGAAGCGCGGCATTTCGTTGCCGCCCAGTGGTTGGTGGAAAATCTTGTCCACGGGATTGCCTCATCGTTTTGTTTATTAGAAGCCGATTCTGCGAAATGCATGGGAAGGGAAGAATCGGCAGGGGCAAATACTTAGTTCAGATTTTTCTAAACTAATGCCTGAGGTAAACTCGGTTCAAATGTGGGAGCGGGCTTGCTTGCGAATACGGTGTGTCAGTCACGGAGGGTTCGATTGATCCACCGCATTCGCGAGCAAGCCCGCTCCCACAGGTTTTATGTTTGCCTCTGGAGAGCCCATGGCCAACGCCTTGCCCGACCTGAAACTCCTGCGCATCTTCGTCAGCGTCGTGCGGCACCAGGGTTTCGCCAATGCCCAGCACGAACTCAACCTGTCGACCTCGGCCATCAGCACTTACATGAGCCAGCTGGAAGCCGCGTTGGGCCTGGTGCTGTGCCATCGCGGGCGGGGCGGGTTCAGCCTCACCAGCAAGGGCGAGTTGTTCCATCAGGAAACCCTGCGCCTGCTGGGCGAGCTGGAAGGCTTCGAGCAATACGCCGCCGCGCTCAAAGGCGAACTGCGCGGCACCCTGAAACTCGGCGTACTCGACTCCACCGTCAGCGACAAGGCCTTGCCGTTTGCCGAAGTGATCGGCGCCTACAGTCAGGAACACCCGGCGGTGCATTTGCACCTGTCGGTGATGAGTCCTTACGAGTTGCAACTCGGCGTCCAGGATAATCGCCTGGACCTGGCCATCGGTGCGTTTTCCAACCGGATGAGCGGGCTGATCTATATGCCGCTGTACCGCGAACAGCACTGGCTGTATTGCAGCACCCGTCACCCATTGTTCAACGAGCGGCGCATTCCCGAACAAGTCATCACCCAGCAACGCATGGTCGGTCGTGGTTACTGGAGCCAGGCCGAACTGGCGCGTCACGGCTTCAAGCACAGCGCCGCCACGGTGGAAAGTATGGAGGCGCAATTGATCCTGGTGCTGTCCGGCGCCTACATCGGCTACCTCCCGGAGCACTACGCCCAGGCCTGGGCCGACAAAGGGGATTTGCGGGTACTGCTGCCGGCAACCTTTGGTTACCAGGCGCCGTTCTCGATGATCATGCGCCGGGGCCGCAGCCGCGAACCCCTGATCCAGACCTTCCGCGATTTACTCAAAGCCCAGCTCAACCAGGCCTGAAAACCCATGTCCAGACCCCAATGCTCCCGCTGCCTGCGGCCCACCACTCACTGCCTGTGCGCGCTGATTCCCCGGCTGGATAGCCGAACCCGGGTGTTGCTGTTGCAGCATCCGAGTGAGGTCAATCACGCCTTGAATACCGCGCGGTTGGCGGCGCTGGGCTTGGTGAATGCGCAGTTGGTGGTGGGGGAGGTGTTTGAGGATTTGCAGGCGTTGTTGAATCCGCCGGGTTATCAGGCGCGTCTGTTGTTTCCGGACGAAAATGCCCAACCCTTGCAGGCCTACACGCCATCCGACGAACCGTTGCTGCTGGTGGTGCCGGACGGCACCTGGCGCAAGGCGCGCAAGTTGCTGCACCTCAATCCTTTATTGGCGGCGCTGCCTCGGGTGACGCTGGCGGAAGGCGCCGTGTCCCGTTATCGGCTGCGCAAGGCACCGGGGCCCGGAGCGTTGTCGACGGTGGAGGCCATCGTGCAGGCGTTGCAGGTGCTTGAAGCGCCCACCTCATTTGAGCCGCTGCTGAAACCGTTCGAGGCATTGATCGAAGGACAGATTGCCGCGATGGGCGATGAAGTGTTCCAGAGAAACCACGGCCCCGCCTGACTTATTCCATTAAGCGATAAGCACCACACTTTGCGTGATATGGCCCGCCAGCCTTTCCCGGTATGATAGTCGCCCCCGCAGTCTGGATTGCGAATACGCCATGACCTTGCAGTACCCCACCATCGCCGATTGCGTCGGCAACACCCCGCTGGTCCGCTTGCAGCGCCTGCCGGGCAACACCAGCAATACCTTGTTGCTCAAGCTCGAAGGGAACAACCCGGCCGGCTCGGTCAAGGACCGCCCGGCGTTGTCGATGATCACCCGCGCCGAGTTGCGTGGGCAGATCAAGCCCGGCGACACCCTGATCGAAGCCACCTCCGGTAACACCGGGATTGCCCTGGCCATGGCCGCGGCGATCAAGGGCTACAAGATGGTCCTGATCATGCCCGACAACGGCAGCGCCGAGCGCAAGGCGGCGATGACCGCCTACGGCGCCGAGTTGATCCTGGTCACCCAGGAAGAAGGCATGGAAGGCGCCCGCGACCTCGCCGAGCGTATGGCTGCCGAAGGCCGTGGCCTGGTGCTGGACCAGTTCGCCAACGGCGACAACCCCGAGGCGCACTACACCACCACTGGCCCGGAAATCTGGCGCCAGACCCAGGGCACCATCACTCACTTCGTGAGTTCGATGGGCACCACCGGCACCATCATGGGCAATTCGCGCTACCTCAAGGAGCAGAATCCCGAGATCCAGATCGTCGGCCTGCAACCGATGGAAGGCGCAGCGATCCCGGGGATCCGTCGTTGGCCCGAAGAGTACTTGCCGAAGATCTACAACGCGGCTCGCGTCGATCGCATCATCGACATGGCCCAGCGTGAAGCCGAAGACACCACCCGCCGCCTGGCCCGTGAAGAAGGCATCTTCTGCGGCGTGTCGTCCGGTGGCGCCGTGGCCGGGATGTTGCGCTTGTCCCAGGAGTTGGAAAACGCGGTGATCGTCGCGATCATCTGTGACCGTGGCGACCGTTACCTGTCGACCGGCATTTTCGACGCGCCCAACTGATGGCCAAGCACGAGAGAGGCCTGCGCTTCCAACCGACGGGCGGCAGCCGGGCCCCACAGATTCCTGTAGGCAAGAAGCAGCGCCTGACCATCGAGCGCCTGGCCAACGACGGCCGCGGCATTGTGTTCTTTGAAGGCCGCACCTGGTTTGTCGTGGGTGCGCTGGCCGGTGAAGAGGTGGAAGCGCGGGTGTTGGGCGCCCACGGCAAAGTGGTCGAGGCGCGCACCGAGCGCGTATTTACCGCCAGCGAACTGCGCCGTCCGGCACCCTGTGTGCACGCCGGCCGCTGTGGCGGTTGCAGCCTGCAACACTTGCCCCATGACGAACAACTCGCCCTGAAACAGCGCATGCTCGCCGAGCAATTATCCCGTGTGGCCGGTGTCGAACCCCAGGAGTGGGCCGCGCCTTTGAGCGGGCCGGAATTCGGCTATCGTCGCCGCGCCCGCGTGGCCGTGCGCTGGGATGCCAAGGCGAAGAAACTCGAGGTCGGCTTTCGTGCCGTGGCCAGCCAGGACATCGTCGCCATCGACGATTGCCCGGTGCTGGTACAGGCCTTGCAACCGATCATGCAGCGTTTGCCCAACATGCTGCGGCGCTTGAGCAAGCCTCAGGCATTGGGGCATGTGGAATTATTCAGTGGTTCGTCGATTGCCGTGTTGTTGCGACACATGGCGCCCTTGTCCGAAGCGGACCTGACGATCCTGCAGGAATTTTGCACGTTCCATGAAGCCCAACTGTGGCTGCATGGCGAGGGCCAGCCGCAACCGGTCGAACCAGACCAGGCCTTGGGCTATCGTCTGGAACCGTGGGATTTGCAGTTGGCGTACCGCCCGGGAGACTTTGTGCAGGTCAACGCCGGGGTCAACCAGGCGATGGTCGCCCAGGCGCTGGATTGGCTGGCGCCAAAGCCCGACGAGCGGGTGCTGGATTTGTTTTGTGGCTTGGGCAACTTCGCCTTGCCGCTGGCCCGCCAAGTGCGGGAAGTGGTGGCGGTGGAAGGCGTGCAGGCCATGGTGGACCGGGCGGCACAGAATGCCGTCAGCAATAATTTGCATAATGTTCAGTTTTTTCAGGCCGATTTGTCCCAGCCTTTGACCGACGCGGAATGGGCCAAACAGGGCTTTTCTGCGGTACTCTTGGACCCACCCCGCGATGGTGCCCTGGAGGTTGTGCGCAAGCTCGCTACCCTGGGGGCTGATCGCCTGGTGTATGTGTCCTGCAATCCGGCAACGCTGGCGCGGGACACGGTCGAGTTGGTCAAGCAAGGCTACCGGCTAAAACGTGCCGGGATCCTCGACATGTTTCCCCAGACGGCCCATGTCGAGGCCATGGCGTTATTTGAAGCGGGCTAGGATGCCCGTTTAATCCGACTGGCCTGCATCTCCTGGGCCTGTGACCTGCCAGGGAGCGTGCACAAGCTTTTTTTGTAAAGCAGGTCAGCGATGATTTTGACGCACTAAAAGGTGCGTCGTAGGGAAGGTAAGCAAGATGGTACAGGTGAGAGCACACCAGCCGATCAACACCGACGGCAGTATCAATCTCGAGGCATGGCTGGATCATGCCATCAGTGTCGACCCGGCACTGGACCGTGAAGCCTTGAAAGCAGCCTGCGAGTTCGCTCGTGAGTCTGAACAGCAAGACAATGCGGCGAAGAACCTGTGGGCCGAAGGCACTTCAAGCTTTCGCACCGGGTTGGAAATCGCCGAGATCCTCGCCGATCTCAAGCTCGATCAGGATTCGCTGATCGCGGCGGTGCTGTATCGCGGCGTGCGTGAGGGGCATATTCAACTGCCCACCGTCAGCCAGCGTTTCGGCACCGTGGTGGCCAAGCTGATCGACGGCGTGCTGCGCATGGCGGCGATCAGTGCCAGCCTCAGCCCGCGCCAGTCGATGGTGCTGGGCACCCAGGGCCAGGTGGAAAACCTGCGCAAGATGCTGGTGGCGATGGTCGACGACGTGCGCGTCGCCTTGATCAAGCTGGCCGAGCGTACCTGCGCGATTCGGGCGGTGAAAACCGCCGACGACGAAAAGCGCAACCGCGTCGCCCGCGAGGTGTTCGACATCTACGCGCCGCTGGCCCACCGCCTGGGCATCGGCCATATCAAGTGGGAACTGGAGGACTTGTCCTTCCGTTACCTCGAACCCGATCAATACAAACAGATTGCCACGCTGCTCCATGAGCGGCGGCTGGACCGTGAGCGCTTTATCGCCGACGTGATGAGCCAGTTACGCACGGAATTGCAGGCCACCGGGGTTGAAGCCGACATCAGCGGCCGGGCCAAACACATCTATTCCATCTGGCGCAAAATGCAGCGCAAGGGCCTGGCCTTCAGCCAGATCTACGACGTGCGCGCCGTGCGTGTGCTGGTGCCGGAAATGCGCGACTGCTACACCGCGCTGGGTATCGTGCACACGCTGTGGCGGCACATCCCCAAGGAATTCGACGACTACATCGCCAACCCCAAGGAAAACGGTTACCGCTCATTGCACACGGCAGTGATCGGCCCCGAGGGCAAGGTACTGGAAGTACAGATCCGCACCCACGCGATGCACGAAGAGGCGGAGCTGGGCGTATGCGCTCACTGGCGCTACAAGGGCACCGACGTCAAGGCCGGGTCGAACCAGTACGAAGAGAAAATCTCCTGGTTGCGCCAGGTGCTGGAGTGGCACGAAGAGCTGGGCGACATCGGCGGTTTGGCCGACCAGCTGCGGGTGGATATCGAACCTGACCGGGTCTACATCTTCACCCCCGACGGCCACGCGATCGACCTGCCCAAGGGCGCCACACCGCTGGATTTTGCGTACCGGGTGCACACCGAGATCGGCCACAACTGCCGTGGCGCCAAGATCAACGGGCGCATCGTGCCGCTCAACTACAGCCTGCAGACCGGTGAACAGGTCGAGATCATTACCAGCAAGCACGGTACGCCGAGCCGCGACTGGCTGAACCCGAACCTGGGCTACATCACCACGTCCAGGGCGCGGGCGAAGATCGTCCATTGGTTCAAGTTGCAGGCGCGCGACCAGAACGTCGCCGCCGGCAAGACCTTGCTCGAGCGCGAATTGGCACGCCTGGGCCTGCCGCAGGTGGACTTCGACAAGCTGGCCGAAAAGGCCAACATGAAGATCGCCGAAGACATGTTCGCCGCCCTCGGTGCCGGCGATCTGCGCCTGGCGCAGTTGGTCAACCTGGCCCAGCAACTGGTTGAGCCGGAGCGGGGCAGCGAGCAGCTGGAACTGATTCCACGCAAGGCCACCGGCTACAAGCCGGGCAAGCGCGGCGATATCCAGATCCAGGGCGTCGGCAACCTGATGACGCAAATGGCCGGCTGCTGCCAGCCATTGCCGGGCGACGCCATCGTCGGTTACATCACTCAGGGCCGCGGGGTGAGCATTCACCGCCAGGACTGTGCCTCGGTGTTGCAACTGGGCGGGCGCGAGCCGGAGCGGATCATCCAGGTCAGTTGGGGCCCGGTGCCGGTGTTGACCTATCCGGTGGACATCATCATTCGTGCCTACGACCGTTCCGGGCTGCTGCGTGATGTGTCGCAGGTGCTGCTCAATGAGCGGATCAACGTGCTGGCGGTCAACACCCGCTCGAACAAAGAGGACAACACGGCGCTGATGTCCCTGACCATCGAGATTCCGGGGCTGGACGCGTTGGGTCGGTTGCTGGGGCGTATTTCCCAGTTGCCGAACATTATTGAGACCCGGCGTAATCGCACGCCATGAGTAGCTGGACGAGCGCGGACTGAAATGTGGGAGCGGGCTTGCTCGCGAAGGCGATGTGTCTGTCAAATATCAGGCAACTGACACGACGCCTTCGCGAGCAAGCCCGCTCCCACATTTGATCCTCAGCGTTCCCACTTCTGCGGAAAGAGACTGATGTATTCACTTGAAGACCTGTTGCACCTGATGAACCGCCTGCGCGACCCGCAATACGGTTGCCCGTGGGACATCAAGCAAACCTACGCCACCATCGTCCCCCACACCCTGGAAGAAGCCTACGAAGTCGCCGATGCGATCGAGCGCGGGGATTTTGATCACCTGCAAGGTGAGCGGGGCGACCTGTTGTTCCAGGTGGTGTATTACAGCCAGCTGGCGCGGGAAGAAGGGCGCTTCGAATTCGCCGGGGTGATCGACAGCATTACCCGCAAGTTGATTCGCCGTCACCCGCATGTGTTTCCCACGGGAGACTTGTACGCGCCGCTGGATATTCCGCAGCTGAGCCAAGAGCAGGTCAAGCAGCGTTGGGAAGAAATAAAGGCCGAGGAGCGTGCGGAAAAGTCCGACGTCCCACAGCAGTTATCCCTGCTGGATGATGTGCCCACGGCCTTGCCGGCGCTTTCCCGCGCCGCCAAATTGCAAAAGCGTGCCGGGCAGGTGGGTTTCGACTGGCCGGCCGCGTTGCCCGTGGTGGATAACGTGCGCGAAGAGCTGGATGAAGTGCTCGAAGCCATGGCCGATAACGACCCGGCAGCCATCGCCGATGAAGTAGGTGACCTGCTGTTTGCGGCGGTCAACCTGGCCCGTCACCTCCAGGTCGACCCGGAAGCAGCCTTGCGTTTAGCCAACGCTAAATTCGAACGACGTTTCCGATTTATCGAACAGGCATTGCGCGAGACCCACCGTCCCATAGAAGATTGCACCCTCGAAGAGTTGGACGCCCTGTGGGGCGAAGCCAAACGCCAGGAAAAGAATCTGTCCAGCTGCGGCTGAGCCGTTGCCCAAGTGAGTAAGCACCATGAGCATTTCCCTTCGCGACCAGTTGCTCAAAGCAGGCCTGGTCAACCAAAAGCAGGCCAAGCAGGTCGGCAAAGAGAAACAGAAACAGCAGCGCCTGGTGCATAAAGGCCAGGCCGACGCGGACGATAGCCAGGCGCGCCTGGCCATCCAGGCGCATGCCGAAAAGGTCAAGCGCGACCAGGAGCTGAACCGTCAGCAGCAGGAAAAAGCCGAGGCCAAGGCCCGCGTTGCGCAGGTCAAGCAATTGATCGAAACCTCGCGCCTGCCCAAGCTGACCACCGAGGACTACTACAACTTCGTGGATGACAAGAAGGTCAAGCGCCTGTCGGTCAACACGCTGATGCGTAACAAGCTGAGCAACGGCTCCCTGGCGATCGTGCATCACGGTGGCGGTTACGAGGTGATCCCGCGCGAAGCCGCGCTGAAGATCCAGGAGCGGGCGCCAGAGCGCATCGTCCAGATGAACGTGCTGACCGAAAGCCAGGTGCCGGATGAGGACGATCCGTACGCCGCCTACCAGATCCCTGATGACCTGATGTGGTAATGCGTTAGAAACTCCATTGTGGCAAGGGAGCTTATTGTGGTGAGTGAGCTTGTTGTGGCGAGGGAGCTTGCTCCCGCTGGGGCGCGAAGCGCCCCCAAAATCCCAATCCCAACCCCAAAAACACAAACCCCGCTCAAAAGGCGGGGTTTGTGTTTATAGACACTCCAGCTGCGTGGGGCTGGTTATCTACAGGATTTCAGAGTTTCAGGAGCTTTGCGCCTGGCGTTTCATCTCAAGGGTCTCGAGCTCGTTTTTATAATTATGAGCTTCGGCCTCGTCGTGAAACATGCCGACCAGCAGGTCTTGCTGGTGTACATCCCAGATGTGAATCCCGTGGGCTACTGCTTCGTGGGACATATGTTCATCGTCGCGTTCAGTTACTTTTACAGTCATCTGCTTGCTCCAATCTCTGGTTGATCTGCGGCAAGGCGTCGCAGGCCTTTGTTATATGATTTGTTAGCTTGCTAAGTAAATAACCAGGAATTGCAACACACCTTTACAGGAAATGGAGTAATCCCGCGAGCCCACGGAAACCGCGACATTGCGTCGCAGGGCGCTGAGTTTTATGACAAAAGTTTCATGTTGGCGTCAGGCGACAGGCGAAAAAAAGCCCCGCGTACGCGAGGCTCTTTCATTGCGCAGAGGATCAGCTGCCTTTGACAGCCTTGCCGTCAACGGTACCGTCTTGCAGCATGATGTTGTATTCCTTGCCGTCAGTCTCGACCTGGCGCAGGGCAACCAGGATGCCGCCCCAGTCCTTGGCAAACCACATTTGGGTAATGCGCTTGCTTTGAGTCGGGTCACGCACGCGCTCGACCTTGATCGCATCGATGGAGCCGGCTTTGGTCTGGACCTTTTCCGGGCCGATCACGCGGAAGTCGTAGGTATCGACATCAGTGCCTTCGACGACGTTGTAGCTCATGCTTTTCTTGCCTGCTGCCACATCGCGCTGCAATGCCAGCTGGTAGGTCGACTTGTCGAGCATGCCGCTTTGAAGGGCCACGTTGACCGGGTCCTTGTTTTCAAAGCCGGTGACTTTCTTGGCCGTCTGATCGAAGTCGAGGTTGATCTTCTTCGTCTTGCCCAGGCCACCGCGTTCGAAGGTGTAGCTCACCGGTTGCAGGGCGTCTTTGTCGAAGCGGATCACGCTGGTTTCAGTCAGGCTGGCGATCATCATGGAAGCCTTGAAATTCAAGGTCCAGCTGCCGTTGTCATTCTTGGTCAGGCTGCGTTCTGCCGAACCACTCATGGGCAACTGTTTCCAGTCGGCGGTGTAGCTGGCGGAGAAAGGGTGAAGGTCTGCCGCTTGCACGGCAGGCAAGGCGAACAGCGCAAAAGCGAAGAGCAGGGCGCGACGCATAAAGTCTCCTAGGTTCGAATCAAGTGGCCGCTGGCCGCAAGTAACTGACCGTCCAATAATGCACCGTGGTCGCCAAGAATCAACCGTCCCTCAGCGAACCAGCGAACAGCCAGCGGGTAAATCCTGTGTTCCTGGGCGTGAACCCGTTGCGCAAGCGTCTGCGCAGAGTCCGCAGACTCTACCGGAACTACTGCCTGTACGACCAGAGGCCCGCCATCGAGTTCCTCGGTGACAAAGTGCACGCTGCAGCCGTGCTCGGTGTCGCCGGCCTCCAGGGCACGCTGGTGGGTGTGTAACCCTTTGTATTTTGGCAGCAGGGACGGGTGGATATTCAGCAGACGCCCGTTGTAGTGACGCACGAAGTCAGCGCTGAGAATGCGCATGAAGCCGGCCAGTACCACGAGTTTGGGGTTGAAGGCGTCGATCAGTTCGATCAAGGCGCTGTCGAAGGCCTCGCGGCCTTCAAAAGCCTTGTGATCCAGGGAGCGGGTGTCGATACCTGCGTCCCTGGCGCGTTGCAGGCCGTAGGCGTCGCTGCGGTTGGAAATCACCGCAGCGATGCGCACCGGGCTGTCGCCGGCGCGCGTGCTGTCGATCAGGGCCTGCAAGTTACTGCCGGTGCCGGAGAGCAGCACCACGACATCACAGGTTGCAGGCATCAGTGCGCCTTAAGGTTCTTCAGTTCAACCTGAGCCGCGCCTTCAGGGGCGGTAGCGATCTGGCCGATGACCCAAGGCTGTTCGCCGGCTTCACGCAATACGTTCAGCGCGCTTTCAACGTGCTCTTGAGCCACGCAGATGACCATGCCCACGCCGCAGTTCAGCACGCGGTGCATCTCGGTTTCGTTGACGTTGCCTTTCTCTTGCAGCCAGTCGAAGACTGCCGGGCGCTGCCAGCTGGCCACGTCGACAATCGCCTGGGCGCCTTTAGGCAGTACGCGCGGGATGTTGTCCAGCAGGCCGCCACCGGTGATGTGGGCCATGGCCTTGACCGCGCCGGTGTCCTTGATCAGCTTGAGCAACGGCTTCACGTAGATGCGGGTCGGGGCCATCAGCAGGTCGGTCAAGGGCTTGCCGTCGAGCTGGATGGTTTCGATGTCGGCGCCGGACACTTCGATGATCTTGCGGATCAGCGAGTAGCCGTTGGAGTGCGGGCCGGACGATGGCAGGGCCAGCAGGGCGTCACCGGCAGCCACCTTGGAACCGTCGATGATTTCGGATTTTTCGACAACGCCGACGCAGAAACCGGCCAGGTCGTAGTCTTCGCCTTCGTACATGCCTGGCATTTCAGCGGTTTCGCCGCCGACCAGGGAGCAGCCGGACAGTTCGCAGCCAGCGCCAATGCCGGTGACCACCTGGGTAGCGGTCTCGACGTTGAGCTTGCCGGTGGCGTAGTAGTCAAGGAAGAACAGAGGCTCGGCGCCGCACACCACCAGGTCGTTCACGCACATGGCAACCAGGTCGATGCCGATGCTGTCGTGCTTGTTCAGGTTCAGTGCCAGGCGCAGCTTGGTGCCCACACCGTCGGTGCCGGAGACCAATACAGGCTGCTTGTAGCCGGCCGGGATCTCGCAGAGGGCGCCAAAACCGCCCAGGCCGCCCATGACTTCGGGGCGCGCAGTGCGCTTGGCGACGCTCTTGATGCGTTCGACCAATGCTTCACCGGCGTCGATGTCTACACCGGCGTCCTTGTAGCTCAGGGAGGGTTGCTTGCTCATGATCCAGGCCTTTAGGGGGGATTCAGGGGTAACGACCGAATGCGGCGGGTGTACCGAAACCTGAAGTTTCAGCACGGCCTGCCATTGACGGTCTGCGAAGGCGCGCGATTTTATCAGGCTTGAGGGGCAGCGGCCATCCTCGGGCCGACGGGCAGGGGCAATAGCTGTTAAAAAAATCGCTAATCGAGTCGGTCACAGGCCCTATTAAGGTATAGCCTTTAACTCGCTATCGTTATGACAGTACAAAAACTTGCCGAGACCCTGTGAATGTTTTGCCGGTCGCTGTGGTCACAGCCTTGCTCAACAGTGTTCACGCGGTCTGTTCCAACCGCTTATTTGCCGTTCGGGAATCTTCTTTCATGGGTCTGAGTAAATATTTTTTTGTGGGCTGCTTGTCGTTGGTCAGCCTGGCGAGTCATGCCGAAACCCTCAATGGTCTCTATCAAGTGCTGGAGCCGGTCAGCAGTCAGTCTCCCCAGGAGCGCGACCAGGCGACCCAGCGTGCCCTGCAAACCCTGGTGATCCGCCTGACCGGCGACGCCAAGGCCGCCGATGGCCCGGGCCTGGCGGCGATCCGCAAAGACCCGCAACAAATCATCAGTCAGTATGGCTACGACGCCGGCCCGCCGGAAAGCCTGCAGGTGGATTTCGACCCGGTCAGCACCGACCGCGCGTTGCGTGGCGCGGGCCTGGCGCTGTGGGGCAGCAATCGGCCATCGATCCTCGGTTGGTGGCTGAACGACTCCGTGGAAGGCAGCAGCCTGGTCGGTGATGGCCAGGCCGTCGCCCAGCCGCTGCGCCGCGCGGCCCAGCATCGTGGTTTGCCGCTGCGTCTGCCATTGGGTGACCTGGACGAACAGATCGTCGCCACCGCCCCGAATCTTGAAAGCCCTGACGCCACACCGCTGCGCGCCGCGTCCGAGCGTTATGGGGCCGATGCCTTGCTGGCGGTGCATGCTCGCGAAGATGGCGGCCAATGGTCGGCCAAATGGCGCCTGTGGCTGGGGGATAAAAGCGAGCAGGGCACCGCCACCGGCACTGATACTGCCGCATTGGCTGACGCCGTGCTGCTGGCCGTCAGCGAACGCCTGGCACCACGCTTTGCGGTCAAGGCCGGCGCTGCCACCAGTGATCAGTTGCTGGAAGTGCAGGGCATGAATCTCGAGCATTACGCCGCCCTCGGCCATCTGCTGGAACCGTTCGGTGCCCAGCCAGTGCGCGTGGACGGCACTCGCATCGTTTATCGGGTGAATGGCAGCGCCGAGCAGCTGCGCACCCAGTTGAGCCTGGCCAAGTTGCAGGAAATCCCGGCAGGTGAAGCTCCGGCTCCGCAGCCGGTGGTAGAAGGCGCGCAACCGGCACCGGTCGAGCCGACGCCGCAGCTACGTTTTCATTGGTAAGTGTTCTTCCTTCTTATATAGAAGCAGGAAGCAAATAACAGAGGGAGTGGTTTATGGCGGATACGCGTCGTTGGGTGTGGCTTGGCGGGATTGTCCTGCTGTGCGTTTTTGTGTTCCTGCTGCATTCGATCCTGACGCCGTTCCTGGTCGCGTTACTGCTGGCCTACCTGTTCGATCCGGTGGTGGATCGCCTGGAAAAGATCGGCCTGTCACGTACCTGGGGCGTGGTGGCGGTGTTTGCGTTGTTCACCTTGATCATCACGGCGCTGGTCCTGGTGCTGGTGCCGATGTTGGCCAAGCAGCTGTTCAAGCTCTATGAGCTGGCGCCGCAGATGCTCGACTGGCTGCAACACACGGCCATGCCGTGGGCGCAGGCCAAGCTGGGGCTGGCAGACGGCTTCTGGAAGTTCGACAAGGTCAAGGCGGCCATCAGCGAGCACATGGGCCAGACCACCGACATTGTCGGCGTGGTGCTGAGCCAGGCGACGGCGTCGAGCCTGGCGCTGATTGGCTGGCTGACCAACCTGGTGCTGATCCCGGTCGTGGCGTTCTACCTGCTGCGGGACTGGGACATCATGATGGCCAAGATCCGCGGCCTGCTGCCGCGCGACCGTGAGGAGCGCATTGTCTCCCTGGCCGAGGAGTGTCATGAGGTGCTCGGCGCCTTCGTCCGTGGCCAGTTGCTGGTGATGCTGGCGCTGGGGATCATCTACGCGGCGGGGTTGATGGCGATCGGCCTGGAACTGGGGCTGTTGATCGGCCTGATCGCCGGCCTGGCAGCCATCGTGCCTTATATGGGCTTCGTGATTGGTATCGGTGCGGCGCTGGTGGCCGGGTTGTTCCAGTTCCACGGCGACCTGTACCCGATGCTCGGGATTGTCGCGGTGTTCATGGTCGGCCAGGCCCTGGAAGGCATGGTGCTGACGCCGTTGCTGGTGGGCGACCGGATCGGCCTGCACCCGGTGGCGGTGATCTTTGCGATCCTGGCGGGCGGCGAGCTGTTCGGCTTTACCGGCATTCTGCTGGCACTGCCGGTGGCGGCGGTGATCATGGTGCTGGTGCGCCATGTGCACGACTTGTACAAGGACTCGGACATGTACGCCGGAACCGACGAACCGGAGTTATAACCGCAGCATCACAAACCCGGCTCAAGGCCGGGTTTGTCATTTATCGGCTCTGGCGTTTCGCCATTGCGTCAAACATTCCTCACCAAATCCAACAAGTTAACGCAAACCTTTGATTTTGCTTGTGGTCTGCTGCATTGTGCGCCCGGCGTCACGGGTATAAACTTTGCAAACTTTACACAGAGGTCACTAACGGTTCGATTGGAACCGTTCAGTCAGCATGAAACCGATTCAGCTGCCCCTAGGTGTGCGTCTGCGTGACGACGCCACCTTTATCAATTACTACCCAGGCGCCAATGCCGCTGCACTCGGCTATGTCGAGCGGCTCTGCGAAGCCGACGCCGGGTGGACCGAAAGCTTGATCTACCTCTGGGGCAAGCACGGCGTGGGGCGTACCCACTTGTTACAGGCCGCTTGCCTGCGCTTCGAACAGATGGGTGAACCGGCGGTGTACCTGCCGCTGGCGGAGCTGCTGGACCGCGGTATCGAGATCCTCGACAACCTTGAACAATACGAACTGGTCTGCCTGGACGATTTGCAGGCAGTGGCGGGGCGGGCAGATTGGGAAGAGGCACTGTTCCATCTGTTCAACCGCTTGCGTGACAGCGGCCGGCGTTTGTTGATTGCCGCCTCCACCTCGCCGCGTG
This sequence comes from Pseudomonas sp. C6002, assembly GCF_013385805.1. Classification (NCBI taxonomy): domain Bacteria; kingdom Pseudomonadati; phylum Pseudomonadota; class Gammaproteobacteria; order Pseudomonadales; family Pseudomonadaceae; genus Pseudomonas; species Pseudomonas sp. C6002. The sequence continues at coordinate 195,443 of NZ_JACAPH010000018.1, forward strand.
AGCTGCCGGTGAAGCTGGCGGACTTGAAGTCGCGGCTGACCCTGGCGCTGATTTTCCAGATGCGCCCGTTGTCCGACGAAGACAAACTGCGGGCCCTGCAACTGCGTGCTTCGCGCCGCGGGTTGCACCTGACCGATGAAGTCGGGCATTTTATTCTCACTCGCGGTACACGCAGCATGAGCGCACTGTTCGACTTGCTCGAACAGCTCGACCAGGCTTCCTTGCAAGCCCAGCGCAAGCTGACTATTCCCTTCCTCAAAGAAACCCTGGGCTGGTAGGCAGCCCTTTAAAACCGGGGCTTTCGGCAAATTACAGGCGCCAGAAAACCTGCGTTTGGGCCGTTTTGGCCACGCAAATGGCTGGCATAGGGTGTTAAGGGCTTAGATGTCATAGTCCAAACAAGAAGTCACATAGATCACGATTGAATTTGCAAATCGATGTGATAGAAGGCATAGTCTCGGCTTCTTTACACATCAGCCACGGTCGTGCCCATGCTAAATCGCTTCGCACCCCTCGTGCCTCTCGCACTCGTTACCCTGTTGTTTGGTTGCGCCACCCACACTCAAAACGTGGCTGAGCAGCAAAAACCAGTACAGCAGTCCCAGGCAAAATTCGTTGCGTCGCAGTCTTCCACTGTTTATCAGGAAGAGATCGCAACTGAAAAAGAACTCGCCGACTTCGCCGGCGCCAAGCCTTACCAGCTTCCCGTTCTGGCCGACAGCATTCTCGAACGCGGCATGTCCCTGATCGGTACCCGTTACCGTTTCGGCGGTACCTCTGAAGCCGGTTTCGACTGCAGCGGTTTCATCGGCTACCTGTTCCGCGAGGAAGCCGGCATGAATCTGCCGCGTTCCACCCGCGAAATGATCAACGTGGATGCACCGTTGGTCGCGCGGAACAACCTCAAGCCCGGTGATCTGCTTTTCTTTAGTACGGCTGGCCGTGGTCGTGTCAGCCACGCCGGTATCTACCTGGGCGACAACCAGTTTATCCACTCCAGCAGCCGCCGCAGCGGTGGTGTGCGAGTCGACAACCTGGGTGACAGCTACTGGAGCAAAACCTTCATCGAAGCCAAGCGCGCCCTGGCGATGGCCCCGACTACCGTTACCGCCAGCAAGTAAAGTTAAAGTGATACTTGAAGTTTGACGTGTAAGCGCTAGAATCCCTGGACATTGTTGTAAATTGATCGCGCGAGCTTTGCTTGCGCGTTCTGTTTTTCAACGTTCGGCAGCGAAAGCCGCATCCAGATCAGGATTGTTCTGCCCATGTCGACCTCGGCCCGCCTAATTCTTCTCGTTTGCGCCGCGCTGCTGAGCGCCTGCGCAAGTCGTCCTCCGCCTGCTCCCGTGGCCGTCAAGCCCAAGCCGGTGTTCAACACCTATGCCACCCAAAGTTTCTCGCCTGCGGCCGAAGACGTGCTTTTTCGTGCGCTGGGCCTGGTCGGCACGCCTTATCGCTGGGGCGGCAATACGCCGGACTCGGGGTTTGATTGCAGTGGCTTGATCGGTTTCGTCTACCGTGACGCGGCGGGCATCTCCTTGCCACGTACCACCCGCGAGCTGATCGTGATGCGCGCCCAGGACGTGAGCGAAAACAACCTGCAGACCGGTGACCTGATCTTCTTCGCCACGGGTGGCGGCTCGCAGGTCAGCCACGCCGGGATCTACGTGGGAGAAGGGCGCTTTGTGCATGCGCCGCAAACCGGCGGTACGGTGAAGCTGGACACGCTGTCCAAAGCCTATTGGCAAAACGCCTACCTGAGCGCCAAGCGCGTGTTGCCAGCCGAGCATCTGGCACGAAACCCCTAGGAAAACACGAAACCAAATGTGGGAGCGGGCTTGCTCGCGAATGCGGTGGATCAGTCGACAACAAGCTGACTGACACACTGCATTCGCGAGCAAGCCCGCGCCCACATTTGTTTTGCGGTGTTTGCGAAGCTGGCTATTTAGCCGCCGACACTCGCCACACCTTGTTCCCCACGTCATCCGCCACCAGCAAATCCCCTTGCTTGTCGATCACCACGCCGACCGGGCGGCCCATGGCTTTCTCATCGCTATTGAGGAACCCGGTCAGCACATCCACCGGCTGGCCTTTGGGTTTGCCGCCTTCAAACGGCACGAAGATCACCTTGTAGCCACTGTGGGGCTTGCGGTTCCAAGAACCATGCTGGCCGATAAACGCGCCATTGCTGAATTGTGCCGGTAGCTTGCTGCCCTCGGCAAAGGTCAGTCCCAGGGAGGCTGTGTGCGGGCCCACCGCGTAGTCCGGGGCAATCGCCTTGGCTACCAGTTCCGGGTTCTGCGGACTCACCCGCACATCCACGTGCTGCCCGTAGTAACTGAAGGGCCAGCCATAGAACGCGCCATCCTTGACCGAGGTGATGTAGTCCGGCACCAGGTCGCTGCCGATTTCATCGCGCTCATTCACCGCCGTCCACAGCCTGCCGCTTTGCGGTTCCCAGGCCATGCCGTTGGGGTTGCGCAGGCCGGAGGCGAAGATACGGTGCTGGCCGGTAGCACGGTCCACTTCCCAGATCGCGGCGCGGCCTTGTTCGGCTTCCAGGCCGTTTTCCGCGACGTTGCTGTTGGAGCCCACGCTGACGTACAACTTGCTGCCGTCCTGGCTGGCGACCACGTTCTTGGTCCAGTGATGGTTGATACTGCCGCCCGGCAAGTCGGTCACCGTGGTGCCGGCTTCCTTGATCGACGTTTCGCCTGGCTGATAGGGGAAGCGCAGCAGCTTGTCCGAATCGGCCACATACAGGTCGCTGCCCACCAGTGTCATGCCGAACGGCGAGTTCAGGTTCTCCAGGAACACCGTGCGGGTTTCGGCTATGCCGTCGTGGTCGGCGTCCCGCAGCAGGGTGATGCGGTTGGGGCTCGGCACGGCGGCCCCGGCGCGGCCCATGACTTTCTCCATCACCCAGCCACGAATACCCTTGGAATCGTCCGGTTTGGGCGGCGCATTGGTTTCTGCCACCAGCACATCGCCATTGGGCAGCACATACAGCCAGCGCGGATGGTCCAGGCCTTCGGCAAACGCCGCTACTTGAGTGCCTGCCGCCGCCGTTGGCTTGGTGCCTTCGGGCCAGCCGATGGCCGGGGCGATATTCACCGTGGGGATCAGGGTTTTATTCGGTTCCGGCAGTTTGGGCGAGGGCCCGGTGCCGTCGGACACTTGCAGGGTAGAGCTTTCGCCGCAGGCGGCGAGGGTGCCGGCGAGCATGATCAGTAGGGCAAGTCGGGTCTTGTGCATGGTTTTCTCCTTAATACCTGTAGCGGTAGAGGCACGCAGCGGCCCGATGGTTCACGCGCATGTCCGGCTTTAATTGACGCTCCACCCCCAACCCACTAACCTTCGCGGCTTGTTTCAGGTGCTCTGTGGCGTACGCGCCGACTGAGTGAAACAGGGAAGCCGGTGAGTGAGCGCATTTTTCTACAGTGCTGCCACGATCCCGGCGCTGCCCCCGCAACGGTAAATGAGTCAAGACGGTGCCTTAAGCCACTGTATCGCCCGCGATATGGGAAGGCGCACCTTCGGCATCCAATGCCACTCATGAGCCCGGAGACCGGCCTGATCCATCCAACAGCATCACGGTGGGCGATGCTTGGCTGTCTGTATGTGTCTTTTTCCTGCCCGCCGTTTTTGTCCAGCCCCAACGGAGAGCTGCCATGACTGAATCCCCCGATCGTGACGAACGCCACCTGGCGCGCATGCTGCGCAAAAAAGCCGTGATTGACGAGCGCATTGCCAATTCACCGAACGAGTGCGGGTTGCTGCTGGTGCTTACTGGCAATGGCAAAGGCAAGAGCAGCTCGGCCTTTGGCATGCTCGCCCGGGCCATGGGCCACGGCATGCAGTGTGGCGTGGTGCAGTTCATCAAGGGCCGCAACAGCACTGGCGAAGAACTGTTCTTCCGCCGTTTCCCCGAGCAGGTGCGCTTCCACGTGATGGGCGAAGGTTTTACCTGGGAAACCCAGGACCGCGCCCGCGACATCGTGGCCGCCGAAGCCGCCTGGGCGGTCTCCCGGGAAATGCTGCAGAACCCGGCCATCGGCCTGGTGGTGCTGGATGAACTGAATATCGCCCTCAAGCACGGCTACCTCGACCTGGACCAGGTACTCAGCGACCTGCAGGCGCGCCCGCCGATGCAACACGTGCTGGTCACCGGCCGTGGCGCGAAACCCGAATTGATCGAAATGGCCGACACCGTGACTGAAATGGGCATGCTCAAGCATGCATTCCAGGCGGGTATCAAGGCGCAGAAAGGCATCGAACTTTGAATCAGCCCCGTCACTGTCCTGCTGTGCTGATCGCCGCACCGGCGTCCGGCCAGGGCAAAACCACCGTCACCGCCGCGCTCGCCCGTTTGCACCGCAACCTGGGGCGCAAGGTGCGAGTGTTCAAATGCGGCCCGGACTTTCTCGACCCGATGATCCACGAGCGCGCCAGTGGTGCGCCGGTCTATCAATTGGACATGTGGATGGTCGGCGAGCAGGAAAGTCGCCGATTGCTGTGGGAAGCGGCGGGGGAAGCCGACCTGATCCTGATCGAAGGCGTAATGGGCCTGTTCGACGGCACGCCGTCCAGCGCCGACCTGGCGCGGCATTTTGGCGTGCCGGTACTGGCGGTCATCGATGGCACGGCCATGGCCCAGACCTTCGGTGCCCTGGCATTGGGCCTGGCGCGTTACCAGCCGGACCTGCCGTTTGCCGGCGTGCTGGCCAACCGCGTCGGCACGCTGCGCCATGCGCAACTGCTTGAAGGCAGCCTGACCGAAGGCCTGCGCTGGTACGGCGCACTGTCCCGGGAAACCGGGATCGAATTGCCCAGCCGCCACCTTGGCCTGGTGCAGGCCAGCGAATTGAACGACCTCGACCTGCGCCTCGACGCCGCCGCCCAGGCCCTGGGCAGCAGCTGTGAGGTAGCGCTGCCACCGCCGGTGGAATTCGCTGCGCCCGAGGTGATCGAGGCCCAACCGTTGCTGGCCGGCGTGCGCATCGCCGTGGCTCGCGACGAAGCCTTCGCGTTTACCTACGGCGCCAGCCTCGACCTGTTGCGAGCGATGGGCGCCGAGCTGCGCTTCTTCTCGCCGATTCGTGACCGCGCATTGCCCGAAGCTGACAGCCTCTACTTGCCCGGCGGTTATCCGGAATTGCATCACCAGGCGCTGTCGGAAAATACCGCGATGCTCGACGCCATCCGCGCCCACCACGCTGCTGGCAAGCCACTGCTGGCCGAATGCGGCGGCATGCTCTATCTGCTGGACTCACTCACCGATGTCGACGGCACCCGTGCCGAACTGGTCGGCCTGCTCCAGGGCGACGCCGTGATGCAAAAGCGTCTGGCGGCACTGGCCCTGCAAAACGTCGAACTGCCCGAAGGCCTCTTGCGCGGTCACACCTACCATCACTCGCTGACCAGCACCGAGTGGCAGCCGATTGCCCGGGGCCTGAGCCCGAATGGCGGGCGCGGTGCCGAGGCGGTTTATCGTCAGGGCCGGATGACGGCTTCCTACGTGCACTTTTACTTCCCGTCCAACCCGATGGCGGTGGCTGCCTTGTTTGCGCCAAGCCTTGAGACCGCCATCGCAGGCAAGCCAGCTCCCACACTTGACCGAGTTGAAACGCAATCCAATGTGGGAGCGGGCTTGCTCGCGAAGAGGCCATGACTGACAACGCCTTTCCGGAAGCCGACCGCGAAGCCGTCTACCGCGCCATCGCCGAACGCCGCGACATGCGGCACTTCAGTGGTGGCAGCGTGGCGCCGCAATTGCTCCATCGCCTGCTGCAAGCCGCGCACCAGGCGCCGAGCGTCGGCTTGATGCAGCCCTGGCGTTTTATCCGCATCAGCGACCGCAACCTGCGCGGCCAGATCCAGCAGCTAGTGGAAGAAGAACGCGTACGCACCGCCGAGGCTCTCGGCGAGCGCTCCGACCAGTTCATGAAGCTCAAGGTCGAAGGCATCAACGACTGCGCCGAAGTGCTGGTGGCTGCCTTGATGGACGACCGCGAGCGGCATATCTTCGGGCGCCGCACCTTGCCGGAAATGGACATGGCATCGTTGTCCTGCGCGATTCAGAATCTATGGCTGGCGGCTCGTGTCGAAGGGCTGGGCATGGGCTGGGTCTCGCTGTTCGAGCCCCAGGCCCTGGCCGATCTGCTGGGCCTGCCGCCCGGTGCCAAGCCGTTGGCCGTGTTGTGCCTGGGCCCGGTGGCCGAGTTCTACCCGGCACCGATGTTGCAGCTCGAAGGCTGGACCGAACCACGGCCGCTGAGTGACATGTTGTACGAGAATGTTTGGGGAGTGAGTCAATGAGTGTGGCCTTGCTGAGTGTCGCTGCCGTGGCGCTGGATGCGCTGCTGGGCGAGCCCAGGCGCTGGCATCCGCTGGTGGCGTTCGGCAATTTTGCCGAGCGCATCGAGCAACGATTCAACTCCGGCGGTCGGGGCTGGCGCAGCCATGGCGTCACCGCCTGGGTGATTGCGGTGGTGCCGCTGACCCTGCTGGCCACGGCCCTCTCGTGGGCGCCTTACATCGGTTGGGTCCTGGAAATCCTCGCGCTGTATTGCGCCCTCGGCATGCGCAGCCTCGGCGAACACGTGCTGCCGGTGGCGCAAGCGTTACGCAGTGATGATCTGGACGAGGCCCGCAAGCGTGTCAGCTATCTGGTGAGCCGCCAGACCAGCGAGCTGGATCGCACCGAAGTCGCCCGTGCAGCCACCGAATCGGTGCTGGAAAACGGCAGCGACGCGGTATTTGCCGCCTTGTTCTGGTTTGTGGTCGCTGGCGTGCCCGGCGTGGTGCTCTATCGCCTGAGCAACACCCTGGATGCCATGTGGGGCTATCGCAATGAACGCTTTGAGCGTTTCGGCTGGGCCGCAGCAAAGATCGATGACGTGCTCAACTACATTCCGGCGCGCCTGGTGGCGTTGACCTACGCGCTGCTGGGCAAAACCCGCCTGGCTCTCAAATGCTGGCGCACCCAGGGCCCGACCTGGGACAGCCCCAACGCCGGCCCGGTGATGGCTGCGGGTGCCGGTGCCCTTGGCGTGGAGTTGGGCGGTGCAGCGATTTATCACGGTGAGCTGCACCAGCGCCCGCCACTGGGCGAAGGCCCGCCGGCGGATGCGGATTCCATCGAGCGTGGCTGGCAACTGGTGCAACGCGGTGTGTGGCTGTGGTTGCTGATCCTGTGTGTGGGGGCTGAGTTTTATGCTTGAGCACGGTGGCCGCTTGCGCAAGGCGGCGATGCAGTACGGCATTCCAGAAGCAGACTGGCTGGACCTGTCCAGCGGCCTGGCGCCGTGGCCGTTCCCGATTCCGGAAATCCCGCTGCGGGCCTGGGCACGCCTGCCTGAAAACGATGACGGCCTGGAGCAGGCTGCCTGTGAATATTACGGCACGCCCCATGTATTGCCGGTGGCCGGCTCCCAGGCCGCGATCCAGTTATTGCCGCGCCTGCGCCGGGCCGGCAAGGTCGGTGTGCTGTCGCCGTGTTACGCCGAACACGCAGAAGCCTGGCGTCGCGCCGGCTACATCGTGCGCGAAGTGCTGGAGCAGGAAGTCGACTTCTTCCTCGACAGCCTCGACGTGCTGGTGGTGGTCAACCCCAACAACCCCACCGGCCTGAGCCTGACGCCGCAACGCCTGCTGGACTGGCATGCCCGCCTGGCCCAACGCGGCGGCTGGCTGGTGGTGGATGAAGCCTTCATGGACATCACCCCGCAACTGAGCCTGGCGGGCCAGGCCCATCAAGTCGGCCTGATCGTGCTGCGCTCGTTCGGCAAATTCTTCGGCCTGGCCGGAGTGCGGCTGGGGTTCGTGCTGGCCGAGCGCAAGCTGCTCAAGCTGCTCGCCGAACAGGTGGGGCCGTGGGCCGTCAGCGGGCCGACGCGGGTGCTTGGGCAAGTATGCCTGCGCGATACGGCCGGCCATGCGCAACAGCGGCTGCGTTGCGAATCGGCCAGCCAGCGCCTGTTTGATGTGCTTGAACGCCACGACTTGCGGCCCCAGGGCGGCTGCGCGTTGTTCCAGTGGATGATCACGGACCGGGCTGAGCAGTTGCATGAATTCATGGCCCAGCGCGGCATTCTGCTGCGTTTGTTTGTCGACAACAGCAGCCTGCGTTTCGGCCTGCCGGATACCGAGGCCGACTGGTTGCGGCTGGAACAGGCACTGAAGGCCTACAAGGAAGCCTTATGAGTACCTTGATGGTGCAGGGCACCACCTCTGACGCCGGCAAAAGCACGCTGGTGACCGCACTCTGCCGCTGGCTGGTGCGCCAGGGCATCCCGGTGGTGCCCTTCAAGCCGCAGAACATGGCGCTCAACAGCGCCGTGACCGCCGAAGGTGGCGAGATCGGCCGGGCCCAGGCGGTGCAGGCCCAGGCCGCGAACCTGGCGCCCCATACCGACATGAACCCGGTATTGCTCAAGCCCAACAGTGACACGGGCTCCCAGGTGATTATCCATGGGCGCGCCGTGACCACCATGAATGCCGTGGCTTATCACGATTACAAAGCCATCGCGATGCAAGCGGTGCTGGCCTCTCATGCGCGGTTGAGTGCGGCTTACCCGGTGGTGATGGTCGAGGGTGCGGGTTCGCCGGCCGAGATCAACCTGCGGGCGAATGATATTGCCAACATGGGCTTTGCCGAGGCGGTGGACTGCCCGGTACTGCTGATTGCCGACATCAATCGTGGCGGGGTGTTTGCGCACCTGGTGGGTACGCTGGAATTGTTGTCGCCGACCGAACAGGCGCGGGTCAAAGGCTTCATCATCAACCGGTTTCGCGGGGATATTGCGCTGTTGCAGCCGGGGCTGGATTGGCTGGAAGCGCGCACGGGCAAGCCGGTGGTGGGGGTGTTGCCGTATGTGATGGATTTGCACCTGGAGGCCGAGGACGGCATCGACCAGCGCCAGACCGACAAGGCGGCGCAGGTGCTCAAGGTGGTGGTGCCGGTGTTGCCGCGGATCAGTAATCACACGGATTTTGATCCGTTGCGCTTGCACCCGCAGGTAGATTTGCAGTTTGTGGGGCCGGGGCAGGCGATTCCTGCGGCGGACCTGATTATTTTGCCGGGCTCGAAGAGTGTGCGCAGTGATTTGGCGTATTTGCGGGCCAATGGGTGGGACACGGCCGTGGCGCGGCACCTGCGTTATGGCGGGAAGGTGCTGGGGATTTGTGGTGGGTTGCAGATGCTCGGCGAGCAGGTGCACGACCCGCTGGGGTTGGAAGGGCCTTGTGGTTCTAGCGCTGGGCTGGGGTTGTTGGCGTTCAGTACGACCCTGGAGGAGGAGAAGCAGCTGCGTAACGTGCGGGGGCGGTTGTTGCTGGAGGAGGCCGAGGTGAGTGGGTATGAGATCCACGCGGGTGTAACCAGTGGCGCTGGCTTGGTGCGGGCTGCGGTGCAGTTGGACGATGGGCGCCTGGATGGGGCTCAGAGTGAGGATGGGCAGGTTCTCGGGACCTATCTGCATGGGGTGTTTGAGACGCCGGCTGCGTGTAGTGCGTTGTTGCGGTGGGCGGGGTTGGAGGATGTGCAGGAGGTGGATTATCACGGGTTGCGGGAGCGGGATATTGAGCGGTTGGCGGACTTGGTAGAGCGGCATCTGGATACCGGGTTGCTGCGTTCGTTGTGTGGGGTTTGAGTTGGTTGTAATGGACCGTGTACATATCCGTTGCTGCG
>NZ_JACAPH010000018.1:205313-205535 GCF_013385805.1 Pseudomonas sp. C6002
GCAGATCAAGATCAAAAGCACGCAGCCTCGCTGGCGCTCGACAACTGCTACGGGCGGTGTGGCTCTGCTTTTCTGTAGGAGCTGGCTTGCCGGCGATGCAGACAACTCGGTGCATCAGGTACACCCAGTTGATGCTATCGCAGGCAAGCCAGCTCCCACATTTGACCGTGCCCGATTCTGATCTTGCTGTTGCTGTTGCTTCACCACACTCAAGCCGGCCGG
>NZ_JACAPH010000018.1:205662-269728 GCF_013385805.1 Pseudomonas sp. C6002
GTGGGGCAAGAGCGTTTTGCTTACTTTTGCGCTCTTCAAAAGTGAGCCGCTGTAAGAGCGGAACCAATAGTCGCCGTTACCTAAATAACGGATATACACACAGTCAAAAACAGAGGCACAACCCATGCTCCAGTTGATCCTCGGCGGCGCCCGCTCCGGCAAAAGCCGCCTGGCTGAAAAACTCGCCACCGACAGCGGCCTAAGCGTCACCTACATAGCGACCAGCCAACCCCTGGACGGCGAAATGACCGCACGCGTCGCCCACCACCGCGAGCGGCGCCCGACCGAATGGGGCCTGATCGAAGAGCCCATCGAACTGGCCCGTGTCCTCAAGGAAAACGCCACCCCGAACCATTGCCTGCTGGTTGACTGCCTGACCCTATGGCTCACCAACCTGCTGATGCTCGAAGACCCCGACCGTCTCAAAGAAGAGCGTGAGGCCTTGCTCCAAACCCTGGCCACCCTCCCAGGAGAAATCATTTTTGTCAGCAACGAGACCGGAATGGGTGTCGTCCCGCTGGGCGAATTGACTCGCCGCTATGTCGATGAAGCCGGTTGGCTGCATCAAGCCTTGGCCGAACGTTGTCAGCGCGTTGTCCTGACCGTCGCCGGCCTGCCCCTGACTTTGAAAGGTACTGCGTTATGACCGACACCTGGTGGCTCAACCCCTGCAAGGCGATCGACCCCCAAGCCCACGAACAAGCCCTGGCCCGCCAGCAGCAACTGACCAAGCCCGCCGGCTCCCTCGGCCGGCTGGAAGCCGTGGCCGTCCAACTGGCCGGCCTCCAGGGCCAGGTCAAACCCAGCGTCGACCACCTGTGGATCGCGATCTTCGCCGGCGACCACGGCGTCGTCGCCGAAGGTGTCTCCGCCTTCCCCCAGGAAGTCACCGGCCAGATGCTTCACAACTTCGTCACCGGTGGCGCCGCCATCAGCGTGCTTGCGCGCCAACTCGACGCCAAGCTGGAAGTGGTCGACCTCGGCACCATCACCCCGACGTTGAACCTACCGGGCGTCCGCCACCTGAATATCGGTCTCGGTACCGCCAACTTCGTCAACGGCCCGGCAATGACCGAAGCCCAGGGCCAACTTGCCCTGCAAGCCGGCCGCGACAGCGTGCACCGCGCTATCACCAGCGGTGCGCAACTGTTTATCGGTGGCGAAATGGGCATCGGCAACACCACCGCCGCCAGTGCCCTGGCCTGCGCGCTGCTGGATTGCCAGGTCAGCGACCTGACCGGCCCCGGCACCGGGCTGAACGCCCAGGGCGTGAGCCACAAGGTCGCCGTCATCGAGCGCGCCCTTGCACTGCACGCGGGCGATCGCGACGACGCACTGAAAACCCTGTTCAACCTCGGCGGCTTTGAAATTGCCGCGCTGGTCGGCGCCTACCTGGCCTGCGCTCAAGAAGGGGTCGTGGTGCTGGTGGACGGTTTTATCTGCACCGTCGCCGCCTTGGTCGCCACGCGCCTGAACCCCGGCTGCCGTGAATGGCTGCTGTTCGGCCACCGCGGTGCCGAGCCCGGCCATCGTCACGTGCTGCAAAGCCTCAACGCCGAGCCTTTGCTGGAACTCGGGCTGCGCCTGGGTGAAGGCAGTGGCGCCGCGCTCGCTGTGCCGTTGCTGCGCCTGGCCTGCGCGCTGCACGGGCAGATGGCGACCTTCGCCGAAGCAGCCGTAGCGGATCGCCCGGCATGACTTTGCGCCTGGACCTGCTGCGCCACGGCGAAACCGAACTGGGCGGCGGCTTGCGCGGCAGCCTGGACGATGCGCTCACGGCCAAGGGCTGGGAGCAGATGCGTGAGGCGGTGGTGGCGCAGGGCCCATGGGAGCGTCTGGTCAGTTCGCCGCTGCAACGTTGTGCGCGGTTTGCCGAGGAGTTGGGCACGCGCCTGAACCTGCCGGTCACCCTCGAAAAGGATCTGCAGGAACTGCACTTCGGCGCCTGGGAAGGGCAGAGCGCTGCAGCCTTGATGGAAACCGACGCCGACGCGCTGGGCCTGTTCTGGGCTGATCCCTACAGTTTCACGCCGCCGCAGGGCGAGCCGGTTTCACAGTTTTCCGCGCGTGTTTTGGGGGCTGTCGGCCGCTTGTATCAAGCTTATGCCGGCCAGCGAGTGCTGCTGATCAGCCATGGTGGAGTCATGCGTTTGCTGCTGGCCCAGGCACGTGGTCTGCCGCGTGAGCAACTGTTGAATGTCGAAGTCGGCCATGGTGGCCTGTTCAGCCTGCAGGTCGAGGCGGATGGCGTATTAAGGGAAGGACGCTGAGCATGTTGCCGTTCTGGATCGCCTTGCAGTTTCTCAGCAGCCTGCCGATTCGCTTGCCGGGCATGCCGCAGCCCCAGGAACTGGGGCGTTCGTTGCTGTTTTATCCGGTGGTGGGGCTGCTGTTCGGGCTACTGCTGTGGGGCTTGAACGCCGTGTTGATGGGCGCGCCATTGCTGCTGCACGCCGCGCTGCTGTTGACCGCATGGGTGCTGCTCAGTGGCGGCCTGCACCTGGACGGCCTGGCCGACAGCGCCGACGCCTGGCTCGGTGGCTTCGGTGACCGCGAGCGCACCCTGACCATCATGAAAGACCCGCGCAGCGGCCCGATCGCGGTGGTCACCCTGGGCCTGGTGTTGCTGCTCAAATTCACCGCGCTGGTGGCATTGATCGAGCAGCACAACGGCGCCGCGCTGATCCTCGTACCGTTGATTGGCCGCGCTTCAATGCTGGCGCTGTTTCTCACCACGCGCTATGTGCGCGCCGGTGGTCTGGGGCAGGCCCTGGCGGATCATTTGCCACGGATCGTCGGCCAACAGGTGCTGATCCTCAGCGGCCTGGCGTGTATCTTGATCGGCGGTTTCAGTGGCGGGATTGCCGTGCTGGTGGCTGCCCTTTGTTTTATCGGCTTGCGCCAATTGATGGTCAATCGCCTCGGCGGCACCACCGGCGACACCGCCGGCGCGCTGTTGGAGCTGCTGGAAGTGGCGGTGTTGATCAGTCTGGTGCTGTAACACTTTCTTGCATTTCATTAATCCCGGGTATATACACGCTCCATGCTTGCCTCCCAATGTTTATGCACAAACCTGCGTCGCGCCGCTCGTGGCGTCAGCAGGCATTACGACGGCGCTCTCGACGGCTTCGGGATCAACGTTGCCCAGTATTCTTTACTGTGTAATCTGCAGCGCCTCGATCAACCGAGCATTTCCAGCCTGGCCGACGCCATGGGCCTGGATCGCAGCACGCTGGGGCGCAACCTGCGGGTGCTGGAAGGCGAGGGCCTGGTGCAGTTGGTGGAGGGCGATGACTTGCGCAACCGCCTGGTCTTGCTGACCGAGGCGGGTATCGAACGGCTCGCCGCCGCATTGCCGGCCTGGGAAGCGGCGCAGCAGAAATTGATTGATAAGTTGGGCGCCGAAAAGCGCGAAACCCTGTTGGCCTTGCTGGATGAACTCGCTTGACGCGAGTTTGTTCGATGATAAGCGGGTATATACCCGCGAACGGAGAATAAGAAATGACCTCGATGTGGCGCACCAGCGGCTGGATTCTTGTGGGGAGTGCGCTGATCCTCGCGTTGTCCCTCGGCGTGCGACATGGCTTCGGCCTGTTCCTGGCGCCCATGAGTGCCGAATTCGGCTGGGGCCGTGAGACCTTTGCCTTTGCCATCGCCCTGCAAAACCTGATCTGGGGCCTGGCACAGCCGTTTACCGGCGCCCTGGCCGACCGCTTCGGCGCCGCCAAGGTGGTGATGATCGGTGGTGTGCTTTACGCGCTGGGCCTGGTGTTCATGGGCCTTTCGGATTCGGCGTGGTCGCTGTCCCTGAGTGCCGGGTTGCTGATCGGCATTGGCCTGTCGGGTACTTCGTTCTCGGTGATCCTCGGGGTGGTGGGGCGTGCCGTGGCGCCGGAAAAACGCAGCATGGCCATGGGTATCGCCAGCGCCGCCGGCTCGTTCGGCCAGTTCGCCATGTTGCCGGGCACCCTCGGTTTGATCGGCTGGCTTGGCTGGTCCGCCGCGTTGCTGGTGCTGGGCCTGATGGTGGCGCTGATCGTGCCGTTGGTGACCATGCTCAAGGATCGACCGTTGCCTGCGGTGGCTGGCCAGCAGACCTTGCGCGAAGCCTTGGGTGAGGCCTGCTCCCATTCAGGGTTCTGGCTGCTGGCGTTCGGCTTTTTTGTCTGCGGTTTCCAGGTGGTGTTTATCGGCGTGCACTTGCCGTCGTACCTGGTGGACCAGCACTTGCCGGCCTCGGTGGGAACGACCGTGCTGGCATTGATCGGCCTGTTTAATATCTTTGGCACCTATACCGCCGGATGGCTCGGCGGGCGCATGTCCAAACCCCGTTTGTTGACCGGTTTGTACTTGCTGCGGGCGGTGGTGATCGTGATCTTCCTGTGGGCGCCGGTGACGCAGACCAGCGCCTACCTGTTCGGCATGGCGATGGGCTTCCTGTGGCTGTCCACGGTGCCACTGACCAACGGCACGGTCGCGACCTTGTTTGGTGTCAGAAACCTTTCCATGCTCGGTGGGATAGTGTTCCTGTTCCATCAACTGGGCTCGTTCCTCGGCGGCTGGTTGGGCGGGGTGGTCTATGATCGAACCGGCAGCTACGATTTGATCTGGCAGGTGGCAATCGTCCTGAGCCTGGTGGCAGCGGCGCTGAACTGGCCGGTGCGCGAGCGCCCGGTGGCACGTTTGCAGGCGCAAATGGGGGTGGCATGAATTCGACCTGGCATTGGCTCGGCGCAGCAGGAGCAGGACTCTTGCTGCTGCTGGCGTGGTGGGGCTGGCAACAGGGCGGCCTGGCATTGATGCAGTTGGGCATGGCGATCTGTTAAGTTCTGTGTCTGAGACTTTTCAAGGACACCTCACATGCAGATGCGCTGGTTCGCAGTACCCGCTCTGATGGCGGCTTTTGGCGGTGTCGCCATGGCTGCCGATTGCCCGCCGTTGCTTGAAGGCCAGTTGCCCAAGCTGCGCGCCAAGGAATCCATCGACCTGTGCCAGCGCTTTGCCGGCAAGCCGCTGCTGATCGTCAACACCGCCAGCTTCTGCGGGTTTGCGCCGCAGTTCAAAGGGCTTGAAGCGTTGTACCAGCGCTACAAGGGCCAGGGGCTGGAAGTGATTGGCGTGCCGTCCGATGACTTCAAGCAGGAAGCCAAGACCGGGGAGGAAACTGCCAAGGTTTGTTACGTTAATTACGGCGTGACCTTCACCATGACCGAACCACAGAAGGTCAAGGGCCCGGACGCGGTGCATCTGTTCAAGATGCTGGCGCAGCAGAGCAGTGCGCCGAAGTGGAATTTCTACAAGTACGTGGTGGACCGCCAGGGCAAGGTGATCGCCAACTTCTCCAGCCTGACCAAGCCGGATAGCGCGGACCTGATCAAGGCGGTGGAAGAGGCGCTGGCTTCGAAACCCTGATGGGCACCCACTAAAAAGCCCCGCCTCTTTTGCAAGAGTGCGGGGCTTTTTTATGTCGCTTTACATCAGAACTTGTACGTCACACCCAGGCCGAAACCGTTGGCGCTGTTTTCGTACTTGGCGTTGTAGGACTGGCCCAGTGCGTTAGCGCGTGCAACTTTGACAGGTTCTTCCTTGAGGTAGGAGTAAGCCAGGTCGACGGTCATGTTCGGCATGACGTCGTAGCCCAGGCCGAGACTGAAGATCGTCCGGTCACCGGTAGGGATGCGAGGCGAGCGATCAGTGTTGTTGGTCGGCGACTGGTCGAACGTCAGGCCGGTACGCAGTACCACCTGCTTGGTCACGCGGTACGAAGTACCCAGGGCGTAGGCCCAGGTGTCGTGCCAGTTCTGGTCTTCCTTGATGGTGCCGACAATTTGCGGAGCCAGAGCGCCACTGCCTGCGGCGGCCGATACGCCTTCGTTATTGACGGTGATGTCTTTCAGGCGGCTCCAGCGAGTCCATGTTGCGCCCGCATAGAGTTTCCAGGCGTCGCTCAGGTCTTGAGTAACAGACAGATCCCAGGATTCAGGGGTGTCGATCTTCAACGAAGCGTCGTAACGACCGTTGTTCAAGAGACTGGCGGGAACGTTGGCCCCCTTGGTCACTTCGGTATGGCCTTCGAGCTTGTACTTCACTTTCGAGTGATAGGTCAGACCCACTCGAGTGGTGTCAGTGGCTTGTACCAGCAGGCCGGCATTGAAGCCGAGTGCGGTGTCATCACCCTTGATCTTGACGTTGTTGGAGCCGGTCCCGGCGATTGGCAGGTTGATATCGGACTCAAGCGTACCGGCGATACGGTTGATGGTCGGACCAAAACCAATCGACACCCGGTCGTTGAAGGCATAGCTGACGGTTGGCTGGAAGGTAATGACCTTCACTTCGCTCTTACTGCCGAATGCTTTGCCCTGGAAGCCGCTTTCGTAGTCAGTCACCAGGCCAAAGGGTGCATAGACGCCGAAACCGACAGCCCATTGCTCATTGAGTTTATTGGTGTAGAAACCGAAAGGAACGGCAGTGAAAGGGACCATGTCGCCTTTATTGCTACCGCTGGAGCGACCACTGACATCTTTGATGTTGGTGGAAGCATCAATCGCTGCAACACCACCTGTAACTTGCTGGCCTTCAAGGCGAGCCATACCGGCAGGGTTGCCATAAACAGTGCTTGCGTTTTCGGCAGATGAAGAACGTCCCGCAAAACCGGTACCCATCCCGGCAACGTCTTGTTCGTTGAGGGCGAAGCCGCTCGCGAACACGTGGGAGGATGCCATTGCAACGGCGAGGCTAAGTGTCGTCTTGAGCATTACTTTTTTCATTATTAGAACTCCGTGGTGATCACCGCTGCGGAAAGTAACAATAAATTTATGTTTGCGCTATAGGCTCAAACACAGGAGATAGGGCGGTTTTGTAGGACAATCCGACCAAAATCAACGTTTTTAGCCGAATCTTGCAAATCGCCCGGTCAACAGGCGACGTGATTCATGGGTGAAACACAGGTTTGCCAGGCCTGGGTGAAATCCCGGAGCCGGCCTTGAGGGTGAAATATTTCTTTCCAGATACGCGCCATCGCCAATACGTCGTCGGCCGGTGGCAGGTGTGGGCGGTGTTGTTCCACCAGCAGCCAGGCGATGGCGGTGGCGTAACGCAGGTTGACCGTCAGCTCAAGCTGCGGCCCGCTGAGGAAGGCATGCTGGCTGGCGAGTCCGCGTACCAGGCTGGCGCGCTCGGGGTCCAGCGCCAGGTAGTTATCCCACAGCGCGCGATGACGCGGCTCGGTGATGCTGTAGAGGCCATGGCCGCGGCGGTCGTGCAGGGCTGAACCGAGTGCCGACTGGCTGGCGGCGATGCCCAGCAGCAGGGATTCAGCCGTCTGGTTATGGCGACCCAGGTAAAGCAGGGTGGGCCGGATCACATAACGACACAATTCGCTGGCGGCGATGCCCATAAATGCCTCAATCCATGAAATTAATCGGCGATACCTGAGCGAGGGCTTGGCAGCGGTGAATCGGATCTCAGGTCCGCCGGAAGCGGATCATGCCGCTTGAGTTGAAGTGTAGTGTCATATTTACGATGTAAAGGACTGTTTTTAAAATATTTTCATCATTTAGTTATATCGTTTATATCAATTTAAACTTAGCGCGCCTGAATTTCAGGCAATAAAAAACCCCGGGTTTTAACCGGGGTTTTTGTGTTTCAGCGATTCGGGTCGATCAGGCAACCAGTGCCTGGCGAGTACGATCGATCACGGCCTGCAGCGGTTCTGCGCTGGAGTATTGATCGGGGTACAGGCGTTCGCTGTGACGAGCGATGCCGTGTTCGTTGACCAGGGTAAAGCTGAAGCAGCCTTTGCGAGCGGCCATGATCAGGCAGTTCATTGGTGCAAAAGCGTTGGTGAGGGTGCGAATGGCATCCTGAGTGTGGATTTGAGTGGACATATTATTGGTGTTCCTACAAATGACACGGTTAAGAACCGTGCAACGTTAAAACGTTCCAGTGACGTTGATCACCATTGATCGAACGAAGAACCCGACTGGAACAAAGCAGCCAGTTTGAAGCGCTATTAAGTTGGCGCGCTTGGGCTGGCAGGTAGGTACTTAGGAGGGCAGGCAACACAACAGGGGCAAAGGTTCTGGGCCCGGGGTGAAGATCCTGATCAATTTGCAGGTTGGTTCTTTCAGAGTATGGAAACTTCGCGACACCCTTTGCATTGTTCAAAGGCCGTGTCGTCGCAAGTGATACCTGGAAACCATCGAGGTGGTCGATCCCTTTTTGTCGGCGGTGCCGTGAGGGAGTTGTTCGACCAGAATTGACTTTCAGCTTGGTACTAACGCCGCGGATAGTAACGGATTGAAACGATGAAAGGAAGTGTGATAGGCAAAAAACTTTTCGGGTCCTGGGCCTGCGGTAACATTCCTTAGCCGCTGCCTGAGCAAAAAACGCGGTTGATATAACCGGCGAGTGGGTAGTTGTGCACATTGGTGGCGCCCTGTGTAACTGAACTGACATACGCCCCGCAAAGCGCCCGGGTGCCTGCAACTAAAATTTAAGTCAATGAAAAATCGAGCTTTTTTTTATTGGTGAAAAAATCGTCAGTTTGACTGCGGCCCCCGTTCCATGGGCCTTTGCGGGACTTACAGAACGGTTGTCCACTGAGTTATCCACAGCTTCTGTGGATTGTCCCAAGCGCTTGCTCTAGAACGGGCGTGCAGGCTTTTTTCAGCTTTACCTGTACGAAAAAAAGAGTAGAGTGGCGCGCCTTCCGTTCTGTCCCACAGTGCTTTATGAAGTTTCGCTCAGTATCACCTTCTGTTACCGACAGCCCTCAGGTTGTTACCGCACCCAAGCGTTTTTCCCTGAAAGTTGCCTTGTGGTTGCTCGACAGCCCGCGCCTGGGCCACAGCCCCAACGTCAAACATTTTGCAGGGCATTTGCTCAAGCAACCGGCTCGTGCTGGCGTGGTGGTGGCGCAAAGCCGTCTGGGCCAGTTGATGTGCCGCGAGTGCGGCAATGCCCGCGACCGCCGTATCGGCCACGAACTGCTGCGCCAGGCCGCCCGCGCCGGTGACCGCATCGCCCAGCGTGAACTGGGCCAGATCGAAGACTGAGCTGTCCTCAATGCGCTGGCTTGGTTAACCTTCTTCTTTTCGGGTGACGGCAGGAATCGCTATGGCTTTTGACTGGACCAGTGTTGTGCTGGGTCTCGCCGCTGCTGGGTTGCCGCTGTTGGGGCTGTGCTGGCAGATTCAGCGCCGACTGAGCGCGCGAATGGCCGGCTGGGAATTGCTCGAAGAG
The DNA here is from genome assembly GCF_013385805.1 of Pseudomonas sp. C6002. Taxonomy (NCBI): domain Bacteria; kingdom Pseudomonadati; phylum Pseudomonadota; class Gammaproteobacteria; order Pseudomonadales; family Pseudomonadaceae; genus Pseudomonas; species Pseudomonas sp. C6002. The sequence goes on from NZ_JACAPH010000018.1 coordinate 214,906, forward strand.
CGCCTGGCCACCGCACAACTGGCCCAGGAAGGGCTCGCCGCGCAGTTGGACGCCAGCCGTGACGAAATCAGCGACCTGAGCCAGGCCAACGCTGCCAAACAGGCTGATCTGGCCGCCGTGCGCCGGGAAGTCGAACTGCTGCAGATCGACCGTGACAACGCCCGCGACGCCGCCCACGCCTGGAACCTCGACCGTTCCGCCAAGGAAACCGAACTACGCCGCCTGGATGCCTTGTCCGCGTCCCTGCGCGCCGAATTGCGCGAGCAACAGGAAAGCCATCAGCAACGCCTCAGTGACCTGCAAGGTTCCCGTGATGAGCTGCGCGCGCAGTTCGCTGAACTCGCCGGGAAGATCTTCGACGAGCGCGAGCAACGCTTCGCCGAAACCAGCCAGCAGCGCCTCGGCCAATTGCTCGACCCGCTCAAGGAGCGCATCCAGTCGTTCGAAAAGCGCGTCGAAGAAAGCTACCAGAGCGAAGCCCGCGAGCGGTTCTCCCTGGCCAAGGAGCTGGAGCGCCTGCAACAGCTGAACCTGCGCCTGTCCGATGAAGCCACCAACCTGACCCGCGCCCTCAAGGGCCAGAAAACCCAGGGCAACTGGGGCGAGTTGATCCTGGAGCGGGTGCTGGAACATGCCGGTCTGGAAAAGGGCCGCGAGTACCAGACCCAGGTCAACCTCAAGGGCCCGGACGGCGAACGCTTCCAGCCCGACGTGTTGATCATGCTGCCGGGGGACAAGCAGGTAGTGGTGGACTCCAAGGTCAGCCTGACCGCCTATCAACAGTACGTCGCCGAGGACGACCAGGCGATCGGCCAGGCAGCCCTCAAGCAGCACGTACTGTCCTTGCGCAACCACGTCAAAGGCTTGGCCGGCAAGGACTACAAACGTCTGGAAGGCCTGCACAGCCTGGATTTCGTGCTGCTGTTCGTGCCCATTGAAGCCGCATTTTCGGCGGCGCTTCAAGCCGAGCCGAACCTGTTCCAGGAAGCCTTCGACCGCAACATCGTGATTGTCAGCCCGACCACGTTGTTGGCCACCTTGCGGGTGATCGACAGCCTGTGGAAACAGGAACGGCAAAGCCAGAACGCCCGGGAAATTGCCGAGCGCGCCGGTTGGCTGTACGACAAGTTCGTGCTGTTTATCCAGGACCTGGACGAGGTAGGCAACCGCCTGCAGCAGCTGGATAAAGCCTACAGTGCGGCGCGCAACAAGCTGACCGACGGACGCGGAAACCTGGTGAGCCGTACCGAGCAACTGAAGCTGCTCGGCGCCCGCGCCAGCAAAAGCCTGCCGGCCGACTTGCTGGAACGGGCGATGACCGATGAAGACGGCGTGGCGCAGTTGCCAGAATAGTCACCGGTCTCTGTGGGAGCTGGCTTGCCTGCGATGCAGACACCTCGTTCCTCCAGATACACCGAGGCGATGCCATCGCAGGCAAGCCAGCTCCCACATGGGCTAAAGCGGCAGGTGCCGGCTCAACAAGGCCCGCAACGCCGCCGGCTTCACCGGCTTGGCCAGGTAATCCAACCCTGCCGCATGCACCTGGGCCACCATCTCCGGCCGCCCGTCGGCACTGATCACCACACCCGGAATCGGCTCTGCCAGTTGTGCCCGCAGCCAGCCCATCAACTCGGTGCCGGTCTCGCCGTGGTCGAGGTGGTAATCCACCAGGGCCAGTTGCGGCCGCACACCCTCGGCCAGCAACGCGGCACATTGCGCCTGGTCGCGGGCGGTCCAGACTTCACAGCCCCAGCGCGTGAGCAAACTGCGCATGCCGATCAGGATGCTTTCTTCGTTATCCACACACAGCACCTGCGCACCGCTCAACGGCTGGCCGCTTTCCTGCGCCGGCTTGGCAGGCGCGCTGACCTGAGTGCGCGCCAACGGCACACGCACGCTGAACACGCTGCCCTTGCCCGGCCATGAACGCACGCTCAGGCGGTGCCCGAGCACGCGGCACAGGCCATCGGCAATCGCCAGGCCCAGTCCCAGGCCTTTCTCGGCACGCGTCTGGTGACTGTCCAGGCGTTTGAATTCCTCGAAGATGACTTTTTGCTTGTCCTGGGGAATCCCGGGACCACGGTCCCACACTTCCAGGCACAACTCGCCGCGACGGCGCCGCACACCCAATAGCACCGGCCCGTCGGCGTACCGGAATGCGTTGGTGAGGAAATTCTGCAACACCCGCCGCAGCAACTTGATGTCACTGTCCACCCGCAAACGACTGCCCCGCAGACGGAAACGCAAACCCTGCTCCTGAGCCAGAGCCTTGAACTCGGCGCCTAGCGTATCGAACAGTTCATTGAGCACGAAGGGCTGGCGCTGCGGATTGATCTTGCCGTTTTCCAGGCGCGAAATATCCAGCAGGTCGCTGATCAGGTCTTCCGCCGAACGCAACGAGCTGTCCAGATGCTGCACCAACTGCCGGGCATCCGGCGACATGCCGTCGTTCTGGTGGGAGAGGGCGGCAGAGAACAGCCTTGCGGCGTTCAACGGTTGCATCAAGTCGTGACTGACCGCTGCGAGGAACCGGGTTTTCGACTGGCTGGCGGTCTCGGCCACGCCCTTGGCATCGGTCAGCGCGACGTTGAGTTGCGACAGTTCGTGGGTTCGCTCGGTCACCCGCTGTTCCAGGCCTTCATTGGCCTCGGTCAACGCCTGCTCGGCTTCGCGGAACGCGGTGATGTCGGTGAAGCTCATCACAAACCCGCCACCCGGCATCGGGTTGCCGATCAGTTCGATCACCCGGCCATTGGGAAACAGCCGCTCGGAGGTATGCGCACGGCCCTGGCGCATCCAGTGCAGGCGACGCGCCACGTGTACTTCGGCCTCGCCCGGGCCGCACAGCCCGCGCTCGGCGTTGTAGCGAATGATGTCGGCAATCGGCCGGCCCACGCTGATCAGGCCCTCGGGGTAATTGAACAGCTCCAGGTACCGCCGGTTCCACGCCACCAGCCGCAGGGACTGGTCGACCACGCTGATGCCCTGGGTGATGTTTTCGATGGCGCCTTGCAGCAGTGCCCGGTTGAACTGCAGTACTTCCGACGCTTCGTCGGCGATGCGAACTACGTCCTCCAACTGCATTTCCCGGCCTTCAATGGCGGCTTTCACCACCGCCCGGGTCGACGACGCACCGAGCACGCCGGCCAACAGGCGTTCGGTGTGGGCAATCCAGTCATTGTCGGCGTTCTGGTTGGGGTTAAACCCTTTGCCTTGGCGATAGGCGAAGCGCACAAAACTCTGGTGAGCCCGTTCTTCACCGACAAACCGCGCTGCCAGACTGAGCAAGTCGTTGATCTGCACCGAAAGCATCGAGCGAGCGCTGGCCCGCTGGCTGATTTCCTGGCCGATAAAACGCCCGGCCTGCCAATGTTCCGACACGCGCGTGCGGGACAGCATCGAGACCCACACGAACAACGTGAAGTTACCCGCCAGGGAAAATACGGTGCCCAGCGTCAGAGAAGTTACAGACAAGCCCAGCGGGTGCGAATGCAGCCACGTCATGCCCGGGAAAAGGCTGAACGACCAGCCCAGACTTTTCGCGGTGACCGGCAGGACCAAGGTGTAGAACCACAGGAACGTACCCGCCGCCAGCCCGGCAAATACTCCGCGTCGGTTGGCCTGTTTCCAATACAGCGCGCCGAGCATCGCCGGTGCCAGTTGGGTCACGGCGGCGAACGCAATCTGGCCAATGGTTGCAAGGCTGGCGGAGGACCCCAGCAGCCGGTAACTGACGTAAGCCAGCAGCAGGATGATGACAATGCTCACCCGGCGTACCGACAGCATCCAGTGACGGAACACTTCGAACGGCCGCTCGGCACTGGAACGGCGCAGCAGCCAAGGCAGCAGCATGTCGTTGGAGACCATGGTCGACAGGGCGATGCTCGCGACGATCACCATGCCCGTAGCCGCCGAGGCGCCGCCGATAAACGCCAGCACGGCGAGCGCCGGATGGGCTTCGGCCAACGGCAGGCTGATCACGTAGGAATCCGGCAATACCGAACCCGGCAGCAGCATCTTCCCGCCGAGGGCAATCGGGATCACAAACAGGGCGGCCAGGATCAGATAGGCCGGGAACACCCACTTGGCCAGCCGCAGGTCCTGGGGGTCGATATTTTCCACCACGGTGACATGGAATTGCCGGGGCAGGCAGATGATCGCCATCATCGCGACGCCGGTCTGCACCACCATCGAGGGCCAGTTGACGGTCTCTTTCCAGTATTCCTCCAGCCGTGGCGCGAGCATCGCCTGGCTGAACAAATCGTCGAAACCGTCGTACAGGCCGTAGGTCACAAACGCACCGACGGCGAGAAACGCGAACAGCTTGACCAACGATTCAAAGGCAATCGCCAGCACCATGCCGCGGTGGTGTTCCGTGGCGTCCAGGTTGCGGGTACCGAACACAATGGTGAACAACGCCAATACCAGCGACACGATCAGCGCCGTGTCCTGGGAGCGGGTGCCCGTGGTGTCGGCGCTGGCGCCGATCAGCAGGTTCACCCCCAGCACGATGCCTTTGAGTTGCAAGGCTATATAAGGCAGGACGCCCACCAGGCAGATCAGCGCCACCACCACCGCCAGGGATTGGGATTTGCCGTAACGGGCGGCGATAAAGTCGGCGATGGAGGTGATGTTTTCCTGCTTGCTGATCAGCACCATCTTCTGCAGGACCCACGGAGCGAGCACCAACAGCAGCACCGGTCCCAGGTAGATCGGTAAAAACGCCCACAACTGTTCGGCCGCCTGGCCTACGGCACCAAAGAATGTCCAGCTGGTGCAATACACCGCCAGCGACAGGCTATACACCCAGGCACGCATCCGCGGCGGCAGCGGCGCATGGCGACGGTCACCGTAAAAGGCGATGGCAAACATAATGGCCATATAGGCCAGGGCAACGGCGGCGATCAGCCCGCTGGACAGCGTCATGAGAACTCCAGACATAAGAACGCCCGGGCATTCCCGGCCCGGGCGAACAGTCTCGCATGATGCTTGGCGTTAGTCAGTGTCGACCAAGGTCGGAGCGTGGTGTGATGTCGCAGCGTTGGTTCAGGCGCCGAAACCGCCGTCGATGGTCAGGCTGGCGCCGGTGATGTAGCCGGCCTCAGGGCCTGCCAGATAGGCGACGAAACTGGCGATCTCTTCTACATGGCCATAACGGCCCACGGCCATGAAGCCGATCAGGCTTTCGGCGAAATCACCGCTTGCCGGGTTCATGTCGGTGTCCACCGGGCCTGGCTGCACGTTATTGATGGTGATGCCCCGTGGGCCCAGGTCGCGGGCCAGGCCTTTGGTCAGGCCGACCAGCGCCGATTTGCTCATGGCGTACGGGCCGCCACCGGCAAACGGCATGCGATCGGCATTGGTGCTGCCGATGTTGATGATGCGGCCACCTTCGCCCATGTGCCGCGCGGCTTCCTGGGTGGCGACAAATACGCTGCGTACGTTGATGGCGAGGGTGCGGTCGAAGTCTTCCAGCTTGAAATCTTCCAGCGGGCCGACGGCCAGCACGCCTGCGTTGTTGACCAGGATATCCAGGCGCCCGAACGCTTCGACGGTGGCGTTGACGGCGCTGCGGATGGCGTCTGCGTCGGCGCTGTCGGCATGAATCGCCAGGGCTTTGCCGCCTTGGCTGATCACGCTGTTCTGCAACTCTTCAGCCTTGGCAGCCGAACTGACGTAGGTAAAGGCGACGGCAGCGCCCTGTGCGGCCAGGCGCTTGACGATGGCGGCGCCGATACCGCGGGAACCGCCCTGGATCAAGGCGACTTTGCCGCTGAGGTTTTGTGTGGTCATGTCGTTCTCCAAAAGGTGTGTTGAGGTTGGAGTCGAGTATCGACCTCGTGTGGCGTCCTCGGTAGACCGTGATTGCTATAGTCTGTGTAAACCAAAAGTTTAGAGTGGGGCGATATGGAAAGCTTTGGCAGTATCGAATGCTTCGTGCGCAGCGCCGAAGGCGGCAGTTTTGCCGAAGCTGCCCGGCACCTGAGCCTGACCCCGGCGGCCGTGGGCAAAAGTGTGGCCAAGCTGGAGGCGCGCCTGGGTGTAAGGCTGTTCCAGCGCAGTACCCGGCGCCTGACGCTGACTGAGGCCGGCAAGCTCTTCCTCGAAGAAGTCAGCGGCAGCCTCACCACCATTCAAAACGCCGTGGCTAACCTGGCCAGTGCCGAAGGGCGGCCAGTGGGCACGCTGAAAGTGAGCATGGGCACGGTGTTCGGCAACCGTTATGTGGTGCCGTTGCTGGGGGAGTTTCTAAAGCGCTTTCCTGATATCAACCCCGACTGGCATTTTGATAACCGCCAGGTGGACCTGATCGGCCAGGGCTTCGATGCCGCGATCGGCGGTGGTTTTGAGCTGCCCCAGGGCGTGGTCGCGCGCAAGCTGGCGCCGGCGCACCGGATCCTGCTGGCCTCACCGGAATACCTCGCCAAACGCAAGCCGGTGGTCGCGCCCGAGGACTTGTCTGTGTGCAACGGCATCCTGATCCGCTCACCGCAAACCGGGCGCGTGCGTTCGTGGCAACTCACCCACCGCACGCGCGAACAACGCCCGCTGGTGCTCAAGCCGCGCATGACCATGAGCGACTCGGGCGCTGCCTGCTGCGCCAGTGCCCAGGGCCTGGGGATTGCGCTGGTCAGCATGCCGATGGCGGTGCCGTATCTGGACAGCGGCCAACTGGTGCGAGTGCTGCCCGACTGGTATGTCGACGACGGCAACATCTCGCTGTACTACGCCGAACACAAGCTGCTGCCCGGCAAGACCCGGGCGTTTGTGGATTTCATCCTGGAGCAGTTTGTCGAACGCGAGTTGGGGCGGCGGTTCAGCGCCATTTGATCCTTGTGGGGATCAAAGTGTGGGAGCGGGCTTGCTCGCGAAGGCGGTGTGACAGTCACCACATGCATCGACTGATCCACCGCTTTCGCGAGCAAGCCCGCTCCCACATTTTGGATCTTCAATGTCCGAACTTTCCGGGCCAGCCGATCACTTTCTTCGGCCTCGGCGTCGCATACGTGCGTATCTTCGAGGTCGACAGCCCCAACCGCACCAAGCCTTCGGCAATCGTGACAGCCGAGGTCACACCGTCCACCACCGGCACACCCGTGCGGTAGCGAATCTGCTCATCCAGCCCGGCCATGCCGCCGCAGCCCAGGCAGATCACTTCGGCCTTGTCTTCGCTGATCGCCAATTCAGCCTGGCGCACGATGGCCTCCATGGCCCGCAGCGGGTCTTCCTCCAGTTCCAATACCGCCATGCCGCTGGCCCGTACCGACGCGCACCGCTGATATAAGCCGGCCAGTTTCAGCCGGTCCTCGATCAGCGGCACGGTGCGGTCCAGGGTGGTCACCACCGAATAGGCATGTCCGAGGAACATCGCGGTGCTGGCGGCCGCTTCGGTGATGTCCACCACCGGCACGTTGAGCAACTCCTGCAAGCCTTCGCGGCCATGTTCGCCGTAGCCGGCCTGGATTACCGCATCGAACGGCTGGTCGTAAGCCATCACCCGGTCCATCACCGCGATGGCCGCCAGGTAGCTTTCGAAATTGCCTTCCACCGATTCGGCACCGAAAAACGGAGTCAGGCCGACGATCTCGGTGCCGGGGGACGCCACCGCCCGTGCCTGTTTGGCGATGGCCTCGGTGATGGACTCGGTGGTGTTGACGTTGACCACAAGGATGCGCATGGAATGTCCTTACTTAATGACTGACGTTATCGACTGCAATGCTTTCGCCGCTCACATCGGCGTAGTACGGCTGGCGCTTGGCGAACAGCAGGTACAGCAGCCCTGCAATACCGGCGCCAATCAGCCAGGAGAAGGGCGAGACGAGGGCGAAACCGGGCAGCAGGGCCAGGAGAATGGCGATCACCGCGGCAGGAATGAAGGCTGCCACGGCGCGCAAATTGATCCCGCGGCTGTAGTAATAAGCGCCATTCGGGTCTTCGCTATACAGCTGCGGCACGTCCACCTGGCTTTTGCGGATCAACCAGTAGTCGACCATGATCACCCCGTACAACGGCCCCAGCAGTGCGCCCAGCCCCGAGAGGAAATACACGATCACCAGCGGGCTGTTGTAGAGGTTCCACGGCAGGATCAACACCGCCACGGTGGCGCTGATCAGCCCGGCGCGGCGGAAGTTCAGGTACTTGGGCGCCAGGTTGCTCAGCACAAAGGCCGGCGCGACGAAGTTGGCCATGATGTTCACCGCCACGGTCACAATCAGGAACGCCAGGCAGCCCAGCACCAGGAAGAATGTGTTGGGTATCGCCGCAATGATTTCCGTAGGGCTCTCAATCACCCGGCCATTGAGGTGGAACTGCCCGCCGCACAGCAGCACGGTGATGGCCGCGAACACCAGGATATTCACCGGCAGGCCCCAGAAGTTGCCGACCTTGATGGTCTTGCGGCACGGCGAGGAGCGGGCGAAGTCGCAGAAATTCAGGATCAGCGTGCCGTAGATCGCCAGCCACAGCGCGCCGCCGGCAAAGATATTGCGCCACATCTCACCACCGGTCAGCGGCTCGCGAATGGCCCAGGCAATGTGGCCGTCCGCCTGGAAATACATCCAGCCGGCCAGGGACGCTACTGTCAGCAGAATCACCGGCCCGGCGAAGGCTTCATAGCGGCGCACCATCTCCATCCCATAGGCGAGGATGGCGAGCTGCACAAACCAGATCGCCACAAAACACGCCCAGCCCAGGGTGGACAGGCCGAGGATCGAGTTGTGGTCGTAGTCGGCAAAACCTGGATGAACCGCTGTCAATAGCACGCGGAAAACCACCGAGGCCAGGTAGGTCTGTATCCCGAACCAGGCAATCGCGATCACCGCACGAATCAGTGCCGGAATCTGCGCACCATGGATGCCAAAACTGATGCGGCTGATCACTGGAAACGGTACGCCGGTCTTCTGCCCCATATAGCCCGACAGGTTCATGAAGAAGTACACCAGCGCCGCGCCGATCCCCAGGGACAGCAGAATCTGCCAGCCACCCAGGCCCAGCGCATACAGGCCGATGGCGAAGGAGTAGTTGGCGATGTTGTGCACATCGTTGGTCCACAAGGCAAAGATGCTGTAGCGGCCCCAGCGCCGGCCTTCGGCCTTGGTAGGCGCCAGGTCCTTGTTGTGCAGGCGCGGGCTGATGACCAACGGGCCGGGGCTCGTGGCCTCGGGGTTCAGGGTGGAGGAGGGCAGATCCAGTGCGATGTTATTGGAGAGACTTGTACGCATTCCGGCAGGCTCCTGGACATCAGCAGGAGAGCGGCTGATGTCAAAGTGTATGTATCTTTTTTATTAATTGTATACAAAGTGTGTTTTGCCTTAAGCCACATGCGTGCCAGATTTTCGCCGGGTGAAATACACGGCGATTTGGTTTTTAGCGTGATTGGAAATAACCGGCTGAATTTAAAGCGATATAAATTGACCGTTTGAACAGCTATTTATTTTGTAGCGCAGAGAGGGGCGGGGATTTTAGAAGAGGTGTGACGAGGGAGGATGTAACTTTTCGGTGCAGGATCTTATAAGTGCACACAAAAATGGCACCGATGGTGACATTTCTGTGTACAGGATTCTGGCTCAGGCGTTACGCCTTGCTGATGATGTTCCCGGCATGCAACCCGCATTCTTTTTGGGTTGCTTCTTCCCACCACCAACGGCCTTCGCGTTCGTGCTGGTTCGGCAGTACCGGACGGGTGCACGGCTCACACCCGATGCTGATAAAACCGCGCTCGTGCAGGCTGTTGTACGGCAACTCCAGCATGCGGATGTAACCCCATACTTCCTCACTGGTCATCTGCGCCAGCGGGTTGAACTTGTACAGGGTGCGTTCCGGGGTGGAAAAAGCCGTATCGATTTCCAGCGCGGCCACCTGGCTGCGGGTGCCGGGGCTCTGGTCGCGGCGCTGGCCGGTGGCCCAGGCGCTTACACCGGACAGCTTGCGGCGCAGCGGTTCGATCTTGCGCACGCCACAACACTCGCCATGGCCGTCCTTGTAGAAACTGAACAGGCCCTTTTCCTTGACGAAGGGTTCCAGCTTGCTCTGGTCCGGCGAGATCAGTTCGATGTCGATCTTGTAGAACTCACGCACCTGCTCGATAAACCGGTAGGTCTCCGGGTGCAGGCGACCGGTGTCGAGGCTGAACACCTTGACGTTCTTGTTCAGCTTCCAGGCCATGTCGACCAGCACCACGTCCTCGGCACCGCTGAAAGAGATCCACAGGTCGTCGCCAAACTGGCTGAATGCCAGCTTGAGAATGTCCTGGGCGGATTTGTTGGCGTAAGTCGCGGCGAGTTCAGCGACGTCGAAGGCTTGGTTCATCAGGACGGTTCCTACAGGTCAGTGGCGCTGAGCGCTCTATAGGGGGGCGATGGTAACAAAATCCCGCCTGCGTTGCGGCGGCCAGCGTGAATCGCTAGAGTTCGGCAGTCCTTTTGCTCGCTCAACTCAATAACTTTAAATGGGAGTGTCTTGTGGAAATTGCCTGTCTCGACCTGGAAGGGGTGCTGGTTCCGGAAATCTGGATCGCCTTCGCCGAAAAAACCGGTATTGAATCCTTGCGGGCCACCACCCGGGACATCCCCGACTACGACGTGCTGATGAAACAGCGCCTGCGCATTCTTGATGAGCATGGGCTGAAGCTCTCGGACATCCAGGAAGTGATCGCCACCCTCAAGCCGCTGGACGGCGCCATCGAGTTCGTCAATTGGCTGCGCGAGCGCTTCCAGGTGGTGATCCTGTCTGACACCTTCTATGAGTTCTCCCAGCCGCTGATGCGCCAACTGGGTTTCCCGACCTTGCTGTGCCACCGGTTGATCACCGACGAAAATGACCGGGTGGTGAGCTACCAGCTGCGTCAGAAAGATCCCAAGCGTCAGTCGGTGCTGGCCTTCAAGACCCTGTACTACCGCGTGATTGCCGCCGGTGATTCCTACAACGACACCACCATGCTGGGTGAGGCCGACCGTGGGATCCTGTTCCACGCGCCGGAGAACGTGATTCGCGAGTTCCCGCAGTTCCCGGCGGTGCATACGTTTGAGGACTTGAAGAAAGAGTTCATCAAGGCGTCGAATCGGCAGTTGAGCCTGTAAGTTATTGGGTGTGGCTGATGGAAGCCAGCTCCCACATGTTGACCGCGCTCCCATGTGGGAGCCGGGCTTGCCCGCGATGGGGCCGGTATGGCCACTGCACAGCCTAGACCCCTGCCAGCAAACTCTCATAAGGAATGCGCAAGCCTTCATGCAGGCGTTTGATCATCGACAAGCTCAGCTTGCGCTTATGATTCAACACTTCGGAAACCCGCCCGCTCGGACCTATGAAAGGCTCCAGGTCTCGGGCGGTCAGGCCTAGCTGCTCCATTCGAAATTTAATCGCTTCGACGGGATCCGAAGGCGGCATTGGGAAATGCTCCGCTTCGTACTTTTCGATAAGTATCGCGAGAATTTCCAGCTCGTCACCCTCGGGCGAGCCGATCTCCGCTTCCCATAGCTGTTCGACGCGCGCGAGCGCAGCGGTCAGGTCTTCCTGGGAATGAATGGGTTTGATGTTCATCACACGGTCTCCACATTGATCTGATCGTATTGCGCGTGGGTCCCCACGAAGCGAATGAACGCAAGCTGTCGCTGATAATTGATCGCCATGATCACTCGATACTTGTGCCGCCTATGTTGAACACAACCCTGCCCCCTTTGAGAATGCTCGCTGTCCTTAGCTCTGCCTTGAGGGCCTGAGGGGTTGGGTAAACAGCTTTTTCCATATGGCGATACAGCTCGACCAGCGGCGTTTTGGCATCCATGCAACCAGGGTGGTTTTCCCAGAATATTCGTAGGGCAGACAGAGCGATTATCCGCATCGCTGCGACCTCCCAATTTGGGAGATAATGGGTGCGGTTGAGGGCAGATGCAATCTCGGAAATCTTTCCTGACAAGTAGGCAGTCGTTTCATGTGATCCTTCACAGACGGCTGGTGGACGGTTGAAACCGGACGCTATCCTCCGGCTTCGACCCCGTCTACTTCGGTACTGATTCAGGTCTTTTCTGCTGCCTGGCTCCGCGTCGCAGAGCCAGGGAGGGCTGCGTGCTACAGGCTTTCCAAGGTTTGTAACAACACCCGCACCTTGGTCATCGACTCCTGATACTCCGCCTGCCACTCCGAGTCCGCGACAATCCCGCCGCCGCCCCAGCAGCACACCTGACCATCCTTGACCAACAGGCTGCGAATGGCGATGGAGCTGTCCATCTCGCCGCGCACGTCCAGATACACCAGCGAACCGCAATACAACCCGCGCCGGGTTGGCTCCAGCTCGTCGATGATCTGCATCGCGCGAATCTTCGGTGCGCCGGTGATGGAGCCGCCGGGGAAGCTGCCGGCGATCAGGTCGAGGGCGTCTTTATCGTCGGCCAATTCGCCGGTCACGCTGCTGACCAGATGATGCACATTTGGATAGCTTTCCAGGCTGAACAACTCCGGGACCCTCACCGAGCCGGTGCGGCAGGTGCGGCCCAGGTCGTTGCGCAGCAGGTCGACGATCATCAGGTTTTCGGCACGATCCTTGGGGCTGGCCAGCAATTCAGCGGCGTTGGCTGCATCTTCCTCGGGCGTCGCCCCCCTTGGCCGGGTGCCCTTGATCGGGCGGGTTTCCACCTGGCGCTGGCTGATTTTGACGAAGCGCTCCGGCGATAAACTCAATACCGCGCCATCATCCGGCAAGCTCTGGAACCCGGAAAACGGCGTCGGGCAGGCTTCGCGCAAGGCGCAGTAGGCCACCCACGGATCGCCACTGCACGGGGCACGGAAACGTTGGGCAAAGTTGACCTGGTAGCAGTCACCCGCCTGGATGTAATCCTGGATGCGGGCGAGTGCGTGTTTGTAGGTGTCGGCTGTCACGTCCGGGGCCATTGGGCCTTGCAGCTTGAAGGCTGCCGATGCGCCGATGGTCGGCTGGCCGAACAGCGCGATCAGGCGCTGCCGTTCGCTTTCCGCCAGTTTGGGATGGAACACCAGTTGGCTGGTCTGCGCCTGGTGATCGCTGATCAAGGCCCAGGCGTACAGGCCAAAGCGTGCATCCGGCAGGTGCAGGTCGTCCACCGCCACGTGCGGCAGGTGCTCAAGATGACGACCGAAGTCGTAGCTCAGGTAGCCGATGAGGCCGCCGGCAAACGGCAGTTCGTAGGGCGCGGGGATCGTGGCTTCACCCAGCAACGTCAGGTTTTCCCGCAGGCGCTGTAGGAAATCACTGCCGCTTTCGTCGGGCAGTACCGCCAGGGTCGTCTCGGGCCAGGCGCTCAGCAGGTCATAACGGCCGCGCTCGGCCGCCGGTCGGCCACTGTCCAGCAGCACCGCGCCGGGCGCATGGCGGATTGCTGCAAAGTATTCGGCAGGGTTGGCCCGGTAGGGCAGCGGGTGTACGGAGCAGGTCACTGGGTTTATCCCTCGACCGCCGGAATATGCCCAAACATTTCCTGCACAAACTTAACCCGTTCCTCCGGTGTTTCCGTTACGCCCGCCGCCTTCAGCTCTTCCAGTCGAGCCTCCACGGCATGGGTGCGCAAGGTCAGGCCGCAGTCGTTGGCAATCTGGATGTTCAGCCCCGGGCGAGCGTTAAGTTCCAGGATCAACGGACCCTTTTCCTGGTCCAGCACCATATCCACGCCGATATAGCCCAGGCCGCACAGCTCGTAGCAGCCGGCGGCGAGCTTCATGAACCCGTCCCAGTTGGGCAGTTGCACGCCGTCCACCGCATTGGTGGTGTCGGGGTGCTTGGTGATGATGTTGTTCAGCCAGGTGCCGCGCAGGGTCAGGCCGGTGGCGAGGTCGACACCCACGCCAATCGCGCCCTGGTGCAGGTTGGCCTTGCCGCCGGACTGGCGGGTTGGCAAGCGCAGCATGGCCATCACCGGGTAGCCCATCAGCACAATGATGCGGATGTCCGGTACGCCTTCGTAGCTGATGCTCTTGAAGATCTGGTCGGGCACCACCCGGTATTCGATCAGCGCGCGGTCACGGTGGCCGCCGAGGGAATACAGGCCGGTGAGGATGCTGGAAATCTGATGCTCGATTTCTTCATGGCTGATGATCTTGCCGGAGACGGTCCGGTAGCGCCCTTCAAAACGGTCGGCGATCACCAGGATACCGTCACCACCGGCGCCCTGGGCCGGCTTGATCACGAAGTCGCTGCGCCCGCCGATGATCTCGTCGAGCTTGTCGATTTCCTTCTCGGTGGAAATGACCCCGTACATTTCCGGCACGTGGATGCCGGCGGCCATGGCCCGTTCCTTGGTGATGATCTTGTCATCGACGATCGGATACAGGCTGCGCTTGTTGTACTTGAGCACGTAGTCGGCATTTCGCCGGTTGATGCCCATGATCCCCCGCGCTTCCAGGGCCTTCCAGGTCTTCCAGAAGCCGAACATTACGAGTCAGCCTTGAGGAAGGCCTTGAAACGCACCAGTTCGGTCAGGCGGTAGCCGCGATAGCGACCCATGGCCAGCATGAAGCCCACCAGGATCAACAGGATCGCCGGGAAGGTGAACACGAAGTAGATCAGTTCCGGCACGCTCATGATGATGTGCGCCAGGGAAGCGGCGAACAGCGTGCCGATCGCGACTTTCATCGCATGGCCGCCACCGCGTTCTTCCCAGGTGATCGACAGGCGTTCGATGGTCATGGTCAGGATCACCATCGGGAACAGTGCCACCGACAGCCCGCGTTCCAGGCCGAGCTTGTGGCTGAACAGACTGATGGCGGCGATCAGCACCACCACGAAGGTCAGCACCACCGAGAGCCTCGGCAGCATCTGCAGCTTCAAGTGTTCCAGGTAAGACCGAAGCGACAGCCCCAGCGCCGTGATAATGGTGAACAGCACAATCCCGAAGCCCAGCTGTGTCTCGCGGAACGCCAGGGCAATCAGCACCGGGGTAAACGTGCCTAGGGTCTGCAGGCCGATCAGGTTGCGCAGGATCAGGATCACCAGCACGCCAATCGGGATCATCACCATGATCATGAAGGTCTGCTGGGTTTGCAGCGGCAGGCCGTACAGCGAGTATTCGAGGAAGTTGGCGTCGGTGTTTTCGTCCGTCAGCTTGGCCAGGCGAATCGCGTTCATTTCGCTGTTGTTGAGGCTAAAGGTCACCATGGCCTTCTTGCCGCCGTCGACGGTGATCAGGTTTTCATCACCGGTCCACCACAGCAGGCGGTCGGCCGGCAGGCCTTGCTCGCCGGTGTCGGGGTTGAAGTACAGCCAGTCGTTGCCATTGAAACTGCGCAGCCAGAGTTCCGGGGTTTGCGGCTGGTCGGCCACCAGGCGGATGGTGTGGACCTTTTCCACCGGCACGTGGGCGATGGACAGCAGCAACTCGACGATCTTGGCCTTGTGCGGCGTCGACGGGTCGCCCGCCAGCAGCAGCTTCACGTTGTCGTCGTTGAGGTTGTTGGTGCGCTTGATGGCTTCGCTGATAAACGTCTCGACGTCGGCCGAGTGCTGGCGGATCGGCGCCAGCAGGGCTTCGGCGGCGATTTTTTCCGGGCCTTCGACGGCGATGCTGTCGCGGAAGGTCGGGCCCTTGACCTTGACCTTTTCACCGCTGTAACGCTTGGTCAGCACCAGGCGGTAGTAGAGGGTCTGGTTGCCCTTGGCCCGGCGTGCCGACCAGGTGACCTTGCGGTTGCCGTCGAGGCGATTGACGCTGACGCCGTAGTTATTCGAGATAAAGCTTTCATTCAGGCTGACGAAGTCGCGGCTCAGGGGCGGCACGAACATCTGGATTTTCACCGGGTCCTTGGCGCTGGCGACGAACTCGACCTTGGCGTCGATGTTCCACAGGTCGTCGGTGGCGTCCTCGGTGACGGGAATCCCCAGCACGAAAATCTGATAGGCGGTGACCGAAATGCCCAAGACCACCAAAACGGCGATCAGGATTTTCAGGTGCAGATTAAGAGAGCGCATTCAAATTACTCAGCGGTATGAGCGTCGGAGGCGCAGGCAGGTTTGCCCGCCGCGTATTTAAGACTGGGGTCGACCAGCGCATCAAAGCGTTTCAGCGCTTCGGAGCCGATCAGCAGCGGGTATTGGAAGGCGCTGCGGTCAGTCAAGTTCACTTCGATACTGCGTAAAGCGGTGCCCATGCAGATGTCCAGGGCGATGACTGGACGGGCGGTGTAGTTCTTGTCTTCATCGGGGTCGTAGTCACCGGCGCGGCGCTTGATCTTGCTAACGCGGGCCAGGGGACGCTCGATGGGGTGGGAGTGTGCGGTGTCGATGGCCAGGTAGAAGCGCACCCAGGACTCGCCGTTGCGCATGAAGCGCTTGATGTCGCGGGCGCTCAAGGACGCGGTCTTGGCCCCGGTGTCGAGCTTGGCGGCCACTTCCAGGTCAATGCCGGCCAACTTGGCGTATTCATTGAGTCCATAAACGGTCTTCTCGGCAGCAACGCCAAGGCCCGGGATAAACAGTAGAAGCAAAAGGGGGAAGGGCTTGAGTCTCATAAATCCTGACGCGGTGCAGTGCGATGTTCAATTCAAGGCGACTGGCATTGCTGCGCAAGCTCCCTCGTGCGCCTTTTCATCCAGGGATGTGAGGCAAAAGTGGCCGGCATTCTAACATGAAGGTTTTCTGGCGCCAGCGCTGGCAGCCGGCCATGCCCCGATAGAGTGCAAGGCGGGTTATTAGACGATTGTCGACAATGTGTATTTATTCTTTGACTATCCGGGGCTGATTGGCTAGTTTTTGCGGCATTGCTTTTAAAGGTGTCGACAATATGCTGGATCAACTGGAAACCCCAGTGATGGCCCAAGACGATTCCCAGACCATGTCCGAGAACGTCTTCCGGCGTATCCAGGCCGCCATCGTCAAGGGCGAAATCGCCCCCGGCAGCAAGATCTCCGAGCCGGAACTGGCGCGCACCTATGGCATCAGCCGTGGCCCGCTGCGCGAGGCGATTCATCGCCTGGAAGGCCAGCGCCTGCTGGTGCGCATCCCCCATGTGGGCGCGCGAGTGGTCTCGTTGAGCCATGAAGAACTGATCGAACTCTACGAAATCCGCGAATCCCTGGAAGGCATGGCCTGCCGCCTGGCCGCCGAGCGCATGACCGACGCCGAGATCGAAGAGCTGCGCCAGGTGTTGCACACCCACGAGCGCGATGCGGCCTTCCAGGCCGGTGTCGGCTACTACCAGCAGGAAGGCGACTTCGATTTTCATTACCGGATAATTCAAGGCGCCGGTAATCGCACCCTGACCCAAATGTTGTGCGGCGAGCTGTATCAGTTGGTGCGCATGTACCGCATCCAGTTCTCCGCCACCCCCAATCGTCCACGCCAGGCCTTTGCCGAGCATCACCGCATTCTTGACGCGATTGCCGATCGCGACGGTGAACTGGCCGAGTTGTTGATGCGCCGGCATATCGGCGCCTCCAAACGCAACATTGCCCGTCACTTCCCGGACGGCGCTCCCCAATCACGAGGTGAGTCATGAGTTCCAATAACAACACCACTCCAGGCCAGCGTTTCCGTGACGCGGTTGCCAGCGAGCACCCGTTGCAGGTAGTCGGCGCGATCAACGCCAACCATGCGCTGCTGGCCAAGCGCGCCGGCTTCAAGGCGATCTACCTGTCGGGTGGCGGGGTGGCTGCCGGCTCCCTCGGTGTGCCGGACCTGGGCATCACCGGCCTGGATGACGTGCTGACGGACGTGCGCCGCATCACCGACGTGTGCGACCTGCCGCTGCTGGTGGACGTGGACACCGGTTTCGGCTCCTCCGCGTTCAACGTGGCGCGCACCGTCAAGTCGATGATCAAGTTCGGCGCGGCGGCGATCCATATCGAAGACCAGGTGGGCGCCAAGCGTTGCGGCCATCGCCCGAACAAAGAAATCGTGTCCCAGCAGGAAATGGTCGACCGCATCAAGGCTGCGGTGGATGCGCGTACCGATGACAGCTTCGTGATCATGGCCCGCACCGACGCACTGGCCGTGGAAGGTTTGGAATCCGCCCTGGAACGTGCGGCCGCCTGCATCGAGGCCGGTGCCGACATGGTGTTCCCGGAAGCCATCACTGAGCTTGAGATGTACAAGCTGTTCGCCTCTCGCGTGAAAGCGCCGATCCTGGCCAACATCACCGAATTCGGTGCGACACCTCTCTATACCGTCGATCAACTGAAATCTGCGGATGTTTCCATCGTCCTGTACCCGCTCTCGGCCTTCCGCGCCATGAACAAGGCCGCCGAGAACGTCTACACCGCGATCCGTCGCGACGGCACCCAGCAGAACGTGATCGACACCATGCAAACCCGCATGGAGCTTTACGATCGCATCGACTACCACACCTTCGAGCAGAAGCTCGACGCGCTGTTCGCCGCCAAGAAGTAACGCGAGCGCCTCACTAATAACTACAAGATTGGAGATAACCATGGCCGAAGCAAAAGTACTCAGTGGAGCTGGCCTGCGTGGCCAGGTTGCCGGGCAGACCGCACTGTCCACCGTGGGCCAGGCCGGTGCCGGCTTGACCTATCGCGGCTACGACGTGCGCGAACTCGCCGCCGATGCCCAGTTTGAAGAAGTCGCCTACCTGCTGCTCTACGGCGAACTGCCGACCAAAGCCGAACTGGCCGCCTACACCGCCAAGCTCGGCAAACTGCGCGACCTGCCCCAGGCGCTGAAAGAAGTGCTGGAACGCATCCCCGCCGACGCGCACCCGATGGACGTGATGCGCACCGGTTGCTCGTTCCTGGGCAACATCGAGCCGGAGAAAGACTTCAGCGTGCAGCGCGATGTGACCGACCGCCTGCTCGCCGCGTTCCCGGCGATCATGTGCTACTGGTACCGCTTCAGCCACGACGGCCAGCGCATCAGCTGCGTGACCGACGAGCCGAGCATCGGCGGGCACTTCCTGCACCTGCTGCACGACAAGAAGCCCAGCGACTTGCACGTCAAGGTGATGAACGTGTCGCTGATTCTCTACGCCGAGCACGAATTCAACGCCTCGACCTTCACCGCCCGCGTGTGTGCGTCGACCCTGTCGGACCTGTATTCCTGCGTGACTGCCGCCATCGGCTCCCTGCGTGGCCCGCTGCACGGCGGCGCCAATGAAGCGGCGATGGAGATGATCGAGCGTTTCTCTTCCGCCCAGGAAGCGGTGGAAGGCACCCTCGGCATGCTGGCGCGCAAGGACAAGATCATGGGCTTTGGCCACGCGATCTATAAAGACAGCGACCCGCGTAATGAAGTGATCAAGGCCTGGTCGAAAAAACTCGCCGACGAAGTGGGCGACACCGTGTTGTTCCCGGTTTCCGAAGCCATCGACAAGACCATGTGGGAGCAGAAGAAACTGTTCCCCAACGCCGACTTCTACCATGCCTCGGCGTACCACTTCATGGGCATCCCGACCAAGCTGTTCACCCCGATTTTCGTCTGCTCGCGGCTGACAGGATGGGCAGCTCACGTGTTCGAGCAGCGAGCCAACAACCGCATCATCCGTCCGAGCGCCGAGTACATCGGCGTTGAGCAGCGCAAGTTCGTGCCAATCGAACGTCGCTGAGTGGAGAAACCGCTGATCTTGGGGTGAAACCGGATCAAAAATGTGGGAGCGGGCTTGCTCGCGAAGGCGGTGTGACAGTCGCCATGTGTGTTGCATGACACACCGCTTTCGCGAGCAAGCCCGCTCCCACATTTTGATCGCATTCCACCTTGGATCAGCAACGGTTCTTCCTTTTGCAACTACTGTGACCGAGTCCTGACGATGAACACTGAACACCGCAAACCGCTCCCCGGCAGCCGCCTCGATTTCTTTGACGCCCGCGCGGCAGTCGATGCAATCACCCCCGGCGCCTACGCCACACTGCCGTACACCTCCCGCGTACTCGCGGAGAACCTGGTGCGTCGCTGCGACCCCGCAACCCTCAATGCCTCCTTGAGCCAACTGATCGAACGCAAGCGCGATCTCGATTTCCCATGGTTCCCGGCCCGCGTGGTATGCCACGACATCCTCGGCCAGACCGCCCTGGTGGACCTTGCCGGCTTGCGCGACGCCATCGCCCTGCAAGGCGGTGACCCGGCCCAGGTCAACCCGGTGGTGCCGACCCAACTGATCGTCGACCACTCCCTGGCCGTCGAAGCCGGTGGTTTTGACCCGCAGGCGTTCGAGAAAAACCGCGCCATCGAAGACCGTCGCAACGAAGACCGTTTTCACTTTATCGAGTGGACCAAAAAGGCCTTCAAGAACGTCGACGTGATCCCGCCGGGCAACGGCATCATGCACCAGATCAACCTGGAGAAAATGTCTCCGGTGATCCAGGTACGTGACGGCGTGGCCTTCCCGGATACCTGCGTCGGCACCGACAGCCACACGCCTCACGTTGATGCCTTGGGCGTGATCGCCATCGGCGTTGGCGGCCTTGAAGCAGAGAGCGTGATGCTCGGCCGCGCCTCGTGGATGCGCCTGCCGGAAAGTGTTGGCGTGGAGCTGACGGGCAAGCTGCAACCGGGCATCACCGCCACCGACATGGTGCTGGCGCTGACCGAGTTCCTGCGCAAGCAAAAGGTCGTGGGTGCGTGGCTGGAGTTCTTTGGTGAAGGCGCCTCCGCGCTGACCCTGGGCGACCGCGCCACCATCTCCAACATGGCCCCGGAATACGGCGCCACGGCGGCGATGTTCTATATCGACCAGCAGACCATCGCCTACCTCAAGCTCACCGGCCGTGAAGACGAACAAGTCACCCTGGTGGAGCAATATGCTCGCCACACCGGCCTGTGGGCGGACGACCTCAAGGGCGCGCAATACGAGCGTGGCCTGAGCTTCGATTTGTCCTCGGTGGTGCGCAACATGGCCGGCCCGAGCAACCCCCACGCCCGCGTCGCCACCAGCGACCTGGCGGCCAAGGGCATCTCCGGCCAGTGGGATGACGTGCCGGGGCAAATGCCCGACGGCGCGGTGATCATCGCCGCCATCACCAGTTGCACCAACACCAGCAACCCGCGCAACGTGATTGCCGCCGGCCTGCTGGCACGCAATGCCAACAAGCTCGGCCTGGCCCGCAAGCCGTGGGTCAAGTCGTCCCTGGCACCGGGTTCGAAAACCGTCGCGATGTACCTCGACGAAGCCGGGCTGACCACCGAGCTGGAGCAGTTGGGTTTCGGCGTGGTGGCGTTCGCCTGCACCACCTGCAACGGCATGTCCGGCGCACTCGACCCGGTGATCCAGCAAGAGATCATCGACCGCGACCTGTACGCCACCGCCGTGCTTTCGGGTAACCGCAACTTCGACGGCCGTATCCACCCGTACGCCAAGCAAGCGTTCCTCGCGTCGCCGCCGCTGGTGGTGGCCTATGCGATTGCCGGCACCATCCGTTTCGACATCGAAAAAGACGTGCTGGGCCTGGACGCCAATGGCAAGGAAATCCGCCTCAAGGACATCTGGCCAAGCGACGAAGAAATCGACGCGGTGGTCAAGGCGTCGGTCAAGCCGGAGCAGTTTCGCCAGGTGTACATCCCGATGTTCGCGATCCACGAAGACACCGGCCCGAAGGTCACGCCGCTGTACGACTGGCGCCCGCAGAGCACCTACATCCGTCGCCCGCCGTACTGGGAAGGTGCCCTGGCCGGTGCACGTCCGCTCAAGGGCATGCGCCCGCTGGCGGTGCTGCCGGACAACATCACCACCGATCACCTGTCGCCGTCCAACGCGATCATGCCGGGCAGCGCCGCGGGCGAATACCTGGCGAAAATGGGCCTGCCGGAAGTCGACTTCAACTCTTACGCGACCCATCGTGGCGACCACTTGACCGCGCAGCGCGCCACCTTCGCCAACCCGAAACTGTTCAATGAAATGGTGGTTGAAGACGGTAAGGTCAAGCAGGGTTCGCTGGCGCGCCTGGAGCCGGAAGGCAAGGTCACGCGCATGTGGGAAGCGATCGAAACCTACATGGAGCGCAAGCAGCCGCTGATCATCATTGCCGGCGCCGACTACGGCCAGGGTTCGTCCCGGGACTGGGCGGCCAAGGGCGTACGCCTGGCCGGTGTTGAAGCGATTGCCGCCGAAGGTTTCGAGCGCATCCACCGCACCAACCTGGTGGGCATGGGCGTGCTGCCGCTGGAGTTCCTGCCGGGCACCGACCGCAAGACCCTGAAGATCGACGGCACGGAAACCTACGACGTGATCGGCGAACGCACCCCGCGTGCGCAACTGACGTTGCTGATCAACCGCAAGAACGGCGAGCGTGTCGAGGTGCCGGTGACCTGCCGGCTGGACACGGCTGAAGAAGTGTCGATCTACGAGGCGGGCGGCGTGTTGCAACGTTTTGCCCAGGACTTCCTGGAATCGGCTGTAACTGCCTGACAACTGCGGCCGGGGTCAACGCCCCGGCCCATGAGGACCACCATGGCACACGTACCGCAGATCAAGATTCCCGCCACCTACATGCGTGGCGGCACCAGTAAAGGCGTGTTTTTCAGCCTCAAGGATTTGCCCGAGTCGGCCCAGGTGCCGGGCGCGGCGCGGGATGCGTTGTTGTTGCGGGTGATCGGCAGCCCCGACCCGTATGACAAGCAAATCGACGGCATGGGCGGCGCGACGTCCAGCACCAGCAAAACCGTGATCCTGGCCAAAAGTACCCGCGCCGATCACGACGTGGATTACCTGTTCGGCCAGGTGTCCATCGACAAACCGTTCGTGGACTGGAGCGGCAACTGCGGCAACCTGTCGGCGGCGGTGGGTTCGTTCGCCATCAGCGCCGGCCTGGTAGATGCCGCGCGCATTCCGCACAACGGCGTGGCCGTGGTGCGGGTGTGGCAGGCGAATATCGCCAAGACCATCATCGCTCACGTACCGATCACCGACGGTGCGGTGCAGGAAACCGGCGACTTCGAACTCGACGGCGTGACCTTCCCGGCCGCCGAGGTGCAGCTGGAATTCATGGACCCGGCGGCGGAAGAAGAGGGCGGCGGTGGCTCGATGTTCCCTACCGGCAACCTGGTGGATGACCTGGACGTGCCGGGTGTCGGCACATTCAAGGCGACGCTGATCAACGCCGGGATTCCCACCATCTTCATCAACGCCCAGGACCTGGGTTACACCGGTACCGAGTTGCAGGGCGCGATCAATGGCGACCCCAAGGCCCTGGCGATGTTTGAAACCATCCGCGCCCATGGTGCGCTGCGCATGGGCTTGATCAAACACCTGGACGAAGCGGCCCAGCGTCAGCACACGCCGAAGGTGGCGTTTGTGGCGCGGCCTGCGGACTACGTGGCGTCCAGCGGCAAGGCGATCAGGGCGGGTGATGTCGACCTGCTGGTGCGGGCGCTGTCCATGGGCAAGTTGCACCACGCGATGATGGGCACGGCGGCGGTGGCGATTGGCACGGCGGCGGCGATTTCCGGCACGCTGGTGAATTTGGCGGCGGGCGGCGTGGAGCGTAATGCAGTGCGGTTCGGGCATCCCTCCGGGACGTTGCGCGTAGGCGCCGAGGCCAGCCAGGTCGACGGTGAATGGGTCGTGAAAAAAGCCATCATGAGCCGCAGTGCGCGAGTGTTGATGGAAGGGTTCGTACGCGTCCCCGGCGACTCTTTCTAACCGATCGTTCCCACGCTCTGCGTGGGAATGCATCCCGTGACGCTCTGCGTCACCCTTGCGCCGTACGGGACGCGAAGCGTCCAAGGCGGCATTCCCACGCAGAGCGTGGGAACGAACACCCTGACCCTGAGGATGGACCACACCTAACCCACTTTGGAGTACTGCCATGAGCGCCAACGTCGACCAGAACAACCGCCCCGACTACGACCAGGTCCTGCAGGACATCGCCGACTACGTACTGAGTTTCAGGATCGAATCCCGCGATGCCCTCGACACCGCCCGCAACTGCCTGATGGACACCCTCGGTTGCGGCCTGCTGGCCCTGCGTTTCCCGGAGTGCACCAAGCACCTGGGGCCGATCGTCGAAGGCACGGTGGTGCCGTTCGGCGCACGGGTGCCGGGCACCTCGTTCCGCCTGGACCCGGTCAAGGCCGCATGGGACATCGGCTGCATCGTGCGCTGGCTCGACTACAACGACACCTGGCTTGCCGCCGAATGGGGTCACCCTTCCGATAACCTCGGTGGCATCCTCGCGGTCGCCGACCATCTCTCGCAAAAACGCGTGGCCAACGGCGACGCACCGCTGACCGTGCGGGCCGTGCTTGAGGCGATGATCATGGCCCACGAAATCCAGGGTGTGATTGCCCTGGAAAACTCCTTCAACCGTGTCGGCCTTGACCACGTGCTGCTGGTGAAAGTCGCCTCCACCGCCGTCACCGCCAAGCTGATGGGCGCCAACCGTGAGCAACTGCTGTCGGCCCTGTCCCAGGCGTTTGTCGATGGCCAGGCATTGCGTACTTATCGTCATGCGCCGAACGCCGGTTCGCGCAAGTCGTGGGCGGCGGGGGATGCGTCGAGTCGCGGGGTGCGCCTGGCGGATATCGCCATGCGCGGCGAGATGGGCATTCCCGGTGTGTTGAGCGCGCCGCAGTGGGGCTTCTATGACGTGCTGTTCAGCCACACCAACAAGGACCTGGCGCTCAAGCCCGAAGACAAGCGCGCCTTCAGCCTGTCGCAGCCCTACGGCACGTATGTGATGGAGAACGTACTGTTCAAGATCAGCTTCCCCGCCGAGTTCCACGCACAAACCGCCTGCGAGGCAGCAGTCACCCTGCACCCACAGGTGAAGCACCGCCTGCATGAGATCGACAGGATTGTCATCACCACCCACGAGTCGGCGATCCGGATCATCTCCAAGGTCGGGCAGTTGGCCAACGCGGCGGACCGCGATCATTGCCTCCAGTACATGACCGCCGTACCGCTGGCGTTTGGCAACCTGGTGGCCGAGCAATACGAAGATGAATTCCACGCGGCCCATCCGATCATCGATGAGCTGCGCGAAAAGATGGTCATCGTCGAGGAGCCGCGCTACAGCCGCGAATACCTGGAGGCCGACAAGCGCTCCATCGCCAATGCGGTGCAGGTGTTCTTCAAGGATGGTTCCAGCACCGAACAAGTGGCCGTGGAATACCCGATTGGCCACCGTCGCCGTCGGGTGGATGGCATTCCGTTGCTTGAAGACAAGTTCAAGGCCAACCTGGCGACCCGGTTTACCGCGCAGCGCAGTGCCGAGATTTTTGCGCTGTGCAAGGATCAGGCACGGCTTGAGGCCACTCCGGTAAACCGGTTTGTGGACCTGTTCGTCATCTGAAGAACACCACTGGTCAAATGTGGGAGCGGGCTTGCTCGCGAATGCGGAGTGTCAGCCAATACATATATGGCTGATCCACCGCATTCGCGAGCAAGCCCGCTCCCACATTAAACCTACATGCTGCCTTCCACATCATCCAGGCTGAACGTCTCGGTATGGTCGTCATAGGAGAAGATCTCCGCATACCGCCCCCAGGCCACCACGCTTTCCAGGGTTTTCTCCACAAAGGCTTCCGTCATCGAATCTTCCAGTTCCTGCTCGAAGCGCACCCGTGGCGCCCGGTGGCCGCTGCGCTCAAGCAACACCTGGTGAATGCGCGCGGCCAATGGCACGTGGCGGATCAAGTGTTCGGCGAACAGGGTTTTACGCTCCTGGGTGCCGTAGTCGGCGAACAGTTTGCCGGCATCGGTCAGGGTGATATCGGCACCCTTGAGTTCGGCGAAGCCCAAATGCTCAAGCATCTCCGCCACCGGGAACAGATCGTCGACTTCCAGCAAACGCCGTTCAGCCACGGTCGGCAGGCCGGCGTGGCCATTGTAGGGCTCGGCGGCCAGGGTTTCGATCAGGCCAGCCATCAGGTTGGTGGAGACTTCCGGCAACAGGCTGCCCATTTTCAGCTCAGGCAAACCTCTGCTCGCGTCGGCGCTGCGGCGGTCGGTCATCAGGGCGTAGATGTCGTCGACCATTTGCCGGAAGGTCGGGTCCAGGCGGTTGCGCGGGTGGGCAAACGGCACCTTGATCTCGGCCACCACCCGGCCAGGGTTGGACGACAGCACCAGGATGCGGTCGCACATCAGCACCGCTTCTTCGATGTTGTGGGTCACGATCAGGATCGACTTGATCGGCAGCTGCTTGCCGCTCCACAGATCCAGCAGGTCGGTGCGCAGGGTTTCGGCGGTGAGTACGTCCAGCGCCGAGAACGGTTCGTCCATCAGCAGCAGGGTCGGGTTGACCACCAGCCCGCGGGCGAAACCTACGCGTTGGCGCATGCCGCCGGACAGTTCGCGCGGGTAGGCGTTTTCAAAACCGTCCAGGCCGATCAGGTCGATGGCCGCCAGGGCGCGCCTGCGGGACTCCTTGCGCTCGACCTGCAAGGCTTGCAGGCCGGCCTCGACGTTTTCCAGCACGGTCAGCCACGGGAACAGTGCGAAGGTCTGGAACACCATGGCCACGCCTTCGGCCGGGCCGGTGAGTGGCGCGCCGTTGTAGCGCACTTCGCCCGACGACGGCTGAATCAGCCCGGCGATGATGCGCAGCAAGGTCGACTTGCCCGAGCCGGACCGGCCGAGCATGCCGACAATCTCGCCTTCGTGCAGGCTCAAGTTCACGCCGCTGAGGACTTGCAGCTCGTCTTTACCTTTGCCGAACACCCGGTTCACGTTTTTCAACGAGTAGATTTCCGGAGTGTCGGCGGCATGCTCGGTATAGGTAGTCATCACAGCGAGTCCCATCAATTCAGACGAAGTTTGTTTTCAGCCATGGCGTACATCGGCCGCCACACAGCGCGGTTGAACGCCACCACGAAGATCGACATCACCACCACGCCCAGGGCGATCTTCGGGAAGTCGCCGGCCGCGGTGGTCTGGGCGATGTAGGCGCCCAGCCCGTGGGCGACCACGTTGTCGTGGCCCCAGGACACGTACTCGGACACGATACTGGCGTTCCAGGCACCCCCCGAGGCGGTAATCGCGCCGGTGACGTAGTACGGGAAAATCCCCGGCAGCATCACCTTGCGCCACCACAACCAGCCGCGAATGCGGAAGTTGGCGGCGGCTTCCTTGAAGTCATTCGGGAACGCGCTGGCTCCGGCGATCACGTTGAACAGGATGTACCACTGGGTGCCCAGCACAATCAGCGGGCTCAGCCAGATATCCGGGTTGAGGTTGTAGTGCAGGATCACGATGACGAACACCGGGAACAGCAGGTTCGCCGGGAAGGCCGCAAGGAACTGCGCCAGCGGCTGGATTTTTTCCGCAAGCGCAGGGCGCAAGCCGATCATCACGCCCAGCGGCACCCAGATCAGCGAGGCGATCAGGATCAGGCCAGCCACACGCAGCAGCGTGATGAAGCCCAGCACAAATACGTGGCCGACTTCGGCCAGGGTCACTTCGGTGCCGACGTACTGCACGATGTGGTACAGCGCATAAGCGGCCAGCAGCGCGATGAGTGCGCCCCATACCCAGTCGATCACTTTTGACGCTTTCGGGGTTTCTGCCGGCAGCGCCTTGAGTGCACCGCCCGCCAGGCTGAAGCGCTTGTTGCCAATGCGGCTGATGGCGCGGGTGACAGGCCGCAGGATGCGCTGGACGATGCGCGTGCGCTGGATCAGGTTCAGCAGCCAGGATTGCGGCGCGGCACCCTGGGAGGCGGTGGTTTCCATGCGGAACTTGTCGGCCCAGGCCACCAGTGGGCGGAACAGGAACTGGTCGTACATCAGGATGACCACAATCATCGCCAGGATCACGTAGCCCACAGCGTGCAGGTCTTTCTGGGCAATCGCCAGGGCCAGGTATGAGCCCACGCCCGGCAAGGTGATGGTCTTGTCACCGACGGTAATGGCCTCGGAGGCGACCACGAAAAACCAGCCGCCGGACATGCTCATCATCATGTTCCACACCAGCCCGGGCATGGCGAAGGGCACGTCGAGCTTCCAGAACCGCTGCCAACCGGAAAGTCGCAGGTTGGTCGACACTTCCACCAGGTCATGGGGCAGCATGCGCAGCGACTGGTAGAAGCTGAACGTCATGTTCCAGGCCTGGCTGGTGAAAATCGCAAAGATGGCCGCGAACTCCGCGCCGAGCACACGCCCGGGGAACAGCAGCAGGAAGAACGTCACTGTGAACGAGATGTAACCCAGCACTGGTACTGATTGCAGGATGTCGAGCACGGGCACCAGCAGTTTCTCGGCGCGCCGGCTTTTGGCGGCCAGGGTGCCGTACAACAGGGTGAACACCAGCGCTGCAACCATCGCCGCCAGCATGCGCATCGTGGTGCGCATCGCGTATTCCGGCAGGTTGGCCGGGTCCAGCGAGATCACTTCACTCTGCAGGGTGGCGATGGGCGCCCAGGTTTCCCGCGCAGTGATGGAGAAAAACAGTAAAAAGCCGATCACCAGGGGCAGGGCGACCAAATCCCAGCGGTTGGGTAGCAAGCGCAATGTGGATGCAGGGATGTAGTGACGGAACACTCTTTTCATAGGCAGTCATTCCTGCAGCGTTCAGGTTCAGGGGCGTGATGGGAGTGAGCTTAGCTGCTGCACGAATGACCCACCGAGAAGGGCGGGCGCTGTTTTCGCGAGTCAGGGGCAACGAGGCGTTGCTGGCGGGATTGTACGTTTCTGAATGTTACAAGCGCATAATTTTGCTGTCAGTTTCCTGTACGAACGGCGACTAGGGCGTCGGCGCCCCGGTCGTCGCTCGGCGGTTATTCAAACCGCAGGATCACCCTGCGATTGTGTTTGCTCTTCTTCTCGATTTTTTCGCAGAACACCCGGCCGATTTCCTCGGTATTGGTCACATGGGTGCCGCCGCAGGGCTGGATATCGATCCCGGCGATTTCAATCACCCGTACTGCCCCCTGGATGACCGGTGGCGCCACCGCCTGGGTGCGAGTGATCTGCAGCAGGGTTGAATACTCCGAGGCGGGCATGGACAGGGTTTTCACCCCATGAGCCTGTTCGATCAAGGCATTGAGGTCACGGGTGATGGTCTCTTTGTCGAGGGTCATTTCCGGCAGGTCGAAATCCAGGCGGCCCTTGTCGGCGCCGATACTGCAACCGGTCACCGGAGCGTCGATGATCGAGCACAGGAGGTGCAGGCAGGTGTGCATTTTCATGTGCTGGTAGCGACGTTCCCAGTCCAGGCTGGCGTCTACCTGCATCCCGGCGGCCAGTTGCTCGGGGCAGTGTTCTACCTGGTGCCAGATGATCGAGCGCAGCACCGGGTCACGCACGGTGCCGGTGATGTCGACGCGGCTGCCGTCGGGCAGGATGAAATGGCCGGTGTCCCCCGGTTGGCCGCCGCCGGTGGGGTAGAACAGCGTGTGCTCCAGGGCGATTCCCTGTTCGCTGACGGCAATCACCCGCGCACTGAAGGCATTTTGGTAAGGCGCGCTGTCGAACAGCGCGAGGGTTTCCATGGTGTGCACGGACATGTTCAACCTCCGACGATCAGTGGGCTGGCTTGCAGCAGGCGACGAACCATCGCGCTCAAGCCAGGAGGAGATAGCAGGGTGATTTCAAATTCGGGCCCGGTCACTTTCAGGTTCAGCGGCAGGCGCGGCGGGTAGGCGTTGGTTTCGATGTGCCGCAGGCGGAATTGCAGGTGATGACGTTCCTTGACTGTCGGCTCCAGCAGCAGGCCGGGCAGGGGATGAAAGTCAGCGTCCAATACCGTCACCTTGTGGCTGGCGTTGACTTCGCCCACCACGTGCAGGCGTTCGTCGAGGGCAAACGCGCCGAGGTAATTGCTGTGGTCCGACTCATCGTTTTTCTGCAACTGGATCTGGTTGACCACCTTGACCTTGGTGCCGGCCGGCACGTCCTGGGTGATCACGCAGGACGGGCTGATGAACACGTTGTCGCCGATCAGCACGTAACCGAGCACCCGTGCGCCGGAGCCGACTTCCACGTTGTTGCCCAGCCGCGGGTGGCGCTTGCCGTCCGGGTTGTTGGCGATGCCCCGGGCGCCGAGAGTCACGCCGCAGAGGATGTAGCAGTCGTTGCCGATCTCGCAGGTTTCACCGATGACCGTGCCGTAACCGTGGTCCAGCACAAAGCGCCGGCCGATCCGCGCTGCGGGGTGAATTTCGGCGCCGGACAGGATCTTGCCCTGGTTGCTCAGCTTCAGGGCGATGGCGGAAAACACGCCGTTGTTCTTGTCCGGGAAATTCCACACCAGGTGGGCCAGGCGGTAATACAGCACGGCCTTGAACGAGGCGTAGGACTCCAGGATCAGCTCTCCGCGCCCACGGGACGCCGGGTCGCGCCAGGCATAGGCGATCAGGTCTTCGGCCACCGCCTGGGCCGCCGCCTGGATCAGCGGCGCGAGATGCGCCTCCAGCTGCTTCAACTGCGCAGGCGTAAGCGTGGTGATGAGGTGGGTGAGCAACTCATCGTGCAGTTGTTGCATGTCGATAAAGCCCCCCATGGAGGCACCCCCGCAATAGTTGTTATTCAAAACAGGGCAGATAGCTGTCGGCACTGTCGTAGACCATGGTCAGCACGACGGTGTCGGTGGGCAGCTCCGGCGCCAGCTTGGCGATGGCTACCATGTTGGCGGCCGACGACAGCCCGAGGCTGATGGCGTCGGTGCGCATGATGCGTTTGATCATGTCGAGGCATTCCTGGCGCGACACCTTGAGCATCCCGTCAATGATCGCGACGTTGAGAATGCTCGGGATCAAGCCGATCGACAGGCCCTGGATATGGTGCGGCGCATGGCGGTCGCTGAGCAGGTCGCACTCTTCCGGCTCCACCCCCATCACGCGGATCGCCGGCCAGGTGCTCTTGAGGGTTTCGCCGATGCCGGTGATATGGCCCCCGGTGCCGATGCCGCTGACGAAGTAGTCCACACGCAGCTCGCCGAAGGCGCGGATGATTTCCCGGGCGGTGGTGTCACGGTGGGTCTGCGGGTTGGCGCCGTTGCGCTGCTGGTTGAGCATCACGTAGCTGGGGTTTTCCAGCTGCAGCTCCATGCACTTTTCGCCGTGGGAATTGTTGCCCAGGCGGCTGTCCGACAGCACCACCCTGGCGCCGTACAGGCGCAGCAGTTTCTGCTTCTCGGGGCTGTAGTTGTCGGGGATCACCAGCACCACTTTATAGCCCAGCACGTTACCGGCCATCACCAGGCCGATGCCGGTGTTGCCGCCGCTGGGCTCGATGATGGTTTGCCCTGAGCCACGAATCAGAATGCCCCGGCGCTCGGCGTCGAGGATCATGCCCAGGGCGATGCGTGCCTTGTGGCTTCCGCCGGGGTTGAGGGATTCCAGCTTGGCGTAGACCTCGATGCCGAGGTCTTCGGAAAACTGTTCCAGGCGCACGATGGGCGTTTGGCCAATGGCGTCGAGTATCGAGTTATGCAACATCAAGTAAGAGCCCATGGCCGCTGATCAGTACAAAGGCATGTCGGGTTCGACGTCGCGAACCCAGTGTTTCATGCCACCTTGCAGTACTTTGGTGTTGGCGAATCCGGCGGCCAGCAAGGTGCTGGCGGCTTGCTCCGCGCGGGTCCCGGCGTAGCAGATGAGGTAGTGCGTGTTGTCGCGGCTGAGGTTGGCGAGTTGCCCGTCGAGCTCGGCCAGCGGGATGTGCACCACCCCCGGCAACTTGCACACTTCCAGCTCGCTGGCGTCCCGCACATCCAGCAGTACGTCGGCCTTGCTGTGTTGCTCGAGCAGTTGCTTGAGCACCCGCGGCTTGATGTAGCGTTCTTCGGCCAGGGAAGGTTGGCTTGGCAGGGCGTCGGCGCAGACGGCGGGGGCGATGGTTTGGCTGTGGCGCAGTTCCGAGCAGCAAGGGCAGTCGGCGCGGCGCTTGAAGCGGATCTCGCTGAACTTCATCGCCAGCGCATCAAAGCGCATCAGCCGGCCCGAGAGTGGTTCGCCAATGCCGATCAGCAGCTTGATCGCCTCGGTGGCCTGGATCATCCCGACCACCCCGGGTAATACGCCGATGACCCCGCCGGCGCTGCAGTTGGGCGCCAGTTCCGCCGGTGGTGCCTGGGGAAACAGGCAGCGATAGCACGGCCCGCCTTTATAGTTGAGCACGCTGATCTGCCCGTCGAAGCGGTAGATGGCGCCGTACACCAACGGCTTGCCCAACTGCACGCAAGCGTCGTTGACCAGGTAGCGGGTTTCGAAATTGTCGGTGCCGTCGATCACCAGGTCATAGGCGCCCACCAGTTCCAGGGCGTTGTCGGTGTTGAAGGCGGTGTCGTAGGTGTTGATCTGGATGTGGCTGTTGAGGTCCTGCAAGCGCTGCTTGGCGGACTCGACCTTGGGCAGGCCCAGGGTGCTGTTGCCGTGGACGATCTGGCGTTGCAGGTTGCTGCTTTCCACCACGTCGAAATCCACCAGCCCCAGGGTGCCGATGCCGGCTGCCGCCAGGTACAGGCTGATGGGCGAACCGAGGCCGCCGGTGCCGATGATCAGCACGCGGGCTTTCTTCAGGTTCAACTGGCCTTCGCGGCCGACGCCGGGCAGGGTGATGTGGCGCACGTAGCGCTGCACTTCTTCGTTGCTCAGTTGGTCGACGTCCATGCCGCCGGAGGTGGCCAGCAGTACTTCGATTTTGGCTTCCTCCGGTAACCTGTCATCGGCGTTGATCAGTTCTTCTTCGGCGATAAAGAGGAAGTGCTCCTTGATCTGGTTGTTATTTTCGTGAAACAGGTGCGCACGTAAATTCGGATGGTTATCGCACAGGTTTTCAATGACTTCGCGCAATGTCGATCCGGCACCCTCGAGGGTCGATGCTGGCAGCTTGGCCACGCGGACCAGGATGTCGGGGAAAGAGACAGCGTTCATGCACAACTCCGTTTGCAGGTCGTTGAAGGGGTTTTGGGCGAAACGTTTGCCATCCCAGGCAAACAGCTTGGAACCTTGGGTCTTGCCCTGGCGAACATCCACCACCAGGTAACTTACGGGGTAGATCGGCTCGCCCATGAAGAGGGCCTTGTCCTGGTCTTCGTCGCTGAAATACGCGCCGACGTCAGGGTGGGAGTGGTAGATCACCACCACCGGGTTATCACCGCGAAACGCCTTGTTCATCATCAGCGTGTCGGCCACCGAAAAGGTGTAGCCGTTGGCGGCGCTGCGTGGATACATCTCGGGGTTCTTGCGGTGCAGCTCGTTCTGGATGTTGCTGCCCAGGTACACGCTGCCATCGGCGAAAACGAAGCCGCAGCATTCCTCGGGGTAGCTGCGGTCGGCGTGGGCGTAGATCTGCTCCAGTGCGCTTGGGCTCAGGACCTTCATCTCAGTTTTTCTTCGCCAGGAGCTTTTCGATGGGCAGCTTGGTGATGGCAAAGCCAGCCAGCAGGATCGCCGAATACATCATCAGGTCCCTGGAAATCTGCACGCCCTCGTACCAGGCCCCGATGATCACCGCGAACACCGGGAAGATGATGAACACGAAGGACAAAATGATCGGGCTCAGGCGCTTGAGCAGCATGAAATACACGATAAAGCCGCCCACCGAGGCCACCAGCCCGAGGTAGAACAGCGCACTCCAGGAACGCAGGGTGATGTCTTCAAAGGTCGGGGTTTCAAACCACAGCCCGGCGACAAACAGCATCAACCCGGCGATGCCGATGGGCAGGGTGTTGTAGGTGATCACGCTGATGGCACTGCCTTGTTTCTTGGTAATCACGTAGCACAAGGCATGCATGATCGCGGCGGCGAGGATCGCCAGCACGCCGAAGAACTCGGCATGGTCCAGGTGCAGGCCCTGGCTCTTGATGATCATGTACAGGCTGCCGAAACCGATGGCGATACCGATCACCTGGGAAAAGTAGATGCGCTCGCGCAGGAACAGCGCGGAGAAAATCAGGATAAACACCGGCATGCAGCTGAACAGCAGCGCGGTAAGGCCGGACGAAACATGCATCTCGCCGTAGTTGAGCAGGTAATACGGAACGCTGAAGTAGGACAGCGTCACAAACACGAAAAACCAGCGGCTTTCCCGGGGAAACAGGATCGGCTCGCGGCGCACCCAGGCGAAACACAGGAACAGCGGAAACGCGATCAGGAACCGCAGCCCGGCGGAGGTCAGCGGTGGCACGCTTTCCACAGCGATCTTGATGCCCAGCCAGGTAGTGCCCCAGCTGAGACACACGATCAGGAACATCACACTGGTAATCAGCCCGGCCAACCACTGCTTGTGAGTTTTTGTTTTTTCAGCATTTTCGAGAACGGCGGACATTGGCATCGTGACATTGCTTCCATGAGACCGAATTGACCTCTATATTGAGTGCCATGATTCGGTGATTGAACCCGTAAAAGCACACTATTAGGGCGAATGATGGCTGTCAAAACAAATATTGACATGGTGTCAATTATGCGAGAAGGACTCTCCAACGGGCAGGGCGTGAAGTACAAGCGCCTGTCCGATGTCATGGAGCGAGGCATCCTTGAAGGCTTGATTGAACCGGGAAGAAAACTGCCGCCTCATCGGGTGCTTTCCGACAATCTGGGGGTCACCATTGGCACCATCAGCCGCGCCTACGGTGAGCTGGAACGCCTGGGGCTGGTAGTGGCGCGGGTCGGCGACGGCACTTTCGTACGCAAGCGTGGGATGGAGCGCCAGCGGGATGAAGGCTTTCGCAACTTCAGCGACGAGCCGCGGCAATACTTTGATATGAGCCGCAACATGCACATCCCCGGGCAGGAGACCACGTTCCTGGCCCAGAGCTTCCAGACGCTGGCGAACAACGCCAAGTTCTTGCAGGACATCAGTGCCTACACCCCGGATGCCGGGCTGCCGCGTTACCGGGCGGCGGGTGCGCAGTGGCTGGTGCAGCGGGATTTCCACCCGATTCCCGAGCAGGTGATTTGCGTGAACGGCGGCCAGCATGGGTTGCTCTGCGCAATGATGGCGCTGTTGCGAGCCGGCGATACGGTGGTGACCGAACAGTTGACCTATCCGGGGCTGATCACCGCCGCGCGCATGCTGGGCATCCGCCTGATCGGCCTGGAAATGGATGAAGAAGGGCTGCTGCCGGGGGCGCTGGATGAAGTCTGCCGCAATCACCGGGTGTCGGCGTTGTACTGCACGCCGACCATCCAGAATCCTACGACGGCGGTGCTGTCGGTCCCGCGCCGTGAGGCATTGGTGAAGGTCTGTCGGGAACACAACCTGCTGATTCTTGAGGACGAGGCCCACGGTGTGCTGGTGGAAGACCGTCCGCCGCCCCTGAGTCATTTTGCTCCGGAGCGTACGATTCTGATCAGCAGCCTGAGCAAGGCGGTATCGGCAGGCTTGCGGGTTGGGTACGTGCATGCACCGCCGGCGCTGGTCAGCCGGATTTCTGCGGCCCTGCGTTCCACCTGCTGGATGGCCACGCCGGTCACCCTGGAACTGGCGACCCAGTGGATCGAAAACGGCACGGCGGAACACCTGTTGCACCAGCAGATCCAGGAAATCAGCCGCCGCAAGGCACTGGTGGAAGGTTTGTTGATCGGGCTGGAGTACCGCACTCACCTGAACAGCCCGCACTTCTGGATCGAAGTCCCGGAGCCATGGCGCGCGTCGGAAATCGAGGCGGAGTTAAAGCAGAACAATTACCTGATTGCGACAGCCGAAGCGTTTGCCGTGGGGCAGACGGCGGTGCCGCAATTCATTCGGGCGAGCATCTGCAATACGTCGGGGGATGATCAGTTGCTGCTGGATGGGTTCGATGCGCTGGCGACGGCGCTGGGGCAGGGCGGGGGGCGGTTTCACCTGTGAACCCAACAGTTTGTTGTGAACATGACCCCTGTGGCGAGGGAGCTTGCTCCCGCTGGGCTGCGAAGCAGCCCCAAAGCCATTCACTAAATACCAGTCGTCTGGTTTGCGACTGCTGCGCAGTCGAGCGGGAGCAAGCTGCCTCGCCACAGAAGCTCCCTCGCCACACAAGCACCTTGGCCAGAGCGCGGAGTTACTTGAACCGCCGCTCCACCCCTTTCTCCACCAGAATCTTCGCCGAAATCTCTTCCACCGAAAAATGCGTGGAATTGATGTGCGCAATATTTTCCCGGCGGAACAGATTTTCCACCTCCCGCACTTCAAATTCGCACTGCGCATAGCTGGAGTAACGGCTATTGGGCTTGCGCTCGTTGCGAATCGCCGTCAGGCGGTCCGGGTCGATGGTCAGCCCGAACAGCTTGTGCTGGTGCGCGCGCAGGGCGCTCGGCAGCGTCAGGTGCTCCATGTCGTCTTCGGTCAGCGGGTAGTTGGCCGCGCGAATCCCGAATTGCATGGCCATATAAAGGCAGGTCGGCGTCTTGCCGCAGCGGGACACGCCCACCAGGATCAAATCAGCCTTGTCGTAGTAGTGGGTGCGGGCGCCGTCGTCGTTGTCGAGGGCAAAGTTCACCGCCTCGATCCGCTCCATATAGTTGGAGTTATGGCCAATGGAGTGAGATTTTCCGACAGAGTATGACGAATGTTCACTTAACTCTTGTTCCAGCGGCGCCAGGAAGGTAGAGAAGATGTCGATCATGAAACCATTGGAGGTGGCGAGGATCTCACGAATGTCCTGATTGACGATGGTGTCGAAAATGATCGGACGAAATCCGTCTTTTTCGGCCGCCAGATTGATTTGTTGTACCATGGCTCGCGCTTTATCCACGCTATCGATATAGGGTCGCGTGAATTTGCTGAAGGTAATGTTTTCGAACTGCGCCAGCAGGCTTTGACCCAGGGTTTCGGCTGTAATGCCGGTGCCGTCGGAGATAAAGAAAGCAGATCGTTTCATTTGAGCCTTGGGCCTTAAGCTGATGACGAATCTTGGATATGATAGGCGCGATTTTGCCGTCCCGCAGTGGGCCGCATTCTCACTTATTTTCCAGGTCCAGGCCACAAACGCCGGTAACCGCTCCTACTGAGCCGCCGGCGTCCTGAGCTTTTCCAACACAGAAAGTGGAGAGATCACCTTGGTAGAGTACGTAGTTTCCCTCGATAAGCTCGGCGTCCATGATGTAGAGCACGTAGGGGGCAAGAACGCATCCCTGGGCGAGATGATCAGTAATCTTGCGGGCGCCGGTGTATCGGTGCCAGGTGGTTTTGCCACCACCGCCCAGGCTTACCGTGATTTCCTCGAGTTGAGCGGCCTCAACGATCAGATCCATGCCGCCCTCGATGCGCTGGACGTCGATGACGTCAACGCCCTGGCCAAGACTGGCGCCCAGATCCGTCAATGGATCATGGAAGCCGAGTTCCCCGAGAAGCTCAACGCCGAGATCCGCACCGCGTTTGCCACGCTGTCGGCCGGTAACCCGGACATGGCCGTCGCCGTGCGCTCCTCGGCCACCGCCGAAGACCTGCCAGACGCTTCCTTTGCCGGTCAGCAGGAAACCTTCCTGAACATCCGCGGCGTGGAAAACGTGATCCGCGCAGCCAAGGAAGTGTTTGCCTCCCTCTTTAACGACCGTGCTATTTCCTACCGCGTACACCAGGGTTTCGACCACAAGCTGGTGGCCCTGTCTGCCGGTGTGCAGCGCATGGTGCGTTCGGAAACCGGCACCGCCGGCGTGATGTTCACCCTGGACACCGAATCGGGCTTCCGCGACGTGGTGTT
Organism: Pseudomonas sp. C6002; assembly: GCF_013385805.1. Classification (NCBI taxonomy): domain Bacteria; kingdom Pseudomonadati; phylum Pseudomonadota; class Gammaproteobacteria; order Pseudomonadales; family Pseudomonadaceae; genus Pseudomonas; species Pseudomonas sp. C6002. The sequence goes on from NZ_JACAPH010000018.1 coordinate 252,372, forward strand.
CATCACCGGCGCCTACGGCCTCGGCGAAACCGTCGTACAAGGCGCGGTGAACCCGGACGAATTCTACGTCCACAAACACACCCTTGAAGCCGGCCGCCCGGCCATCCTGCGCCGCAACCTGGGCAGCAAGGCGATCAAGATGATCTACGGCGACGAGGCCAAGGCCGGTCGCTCGGTGAAAACCGTTGATGTCGACAAGGCCGAACGCGCGCGTTTCTGCCTGACCGACGCCGAAGTCAGCGAATTGGCCAAGCAGGCGATGATCATCGAGAAGCACTACAAGTGCCCGATGGACATCGAATGGGCCAAGGACGGTGACGACGGCAAGCTATACATCGTCCAGGCCCGCCCTGAGACCGTGAAGAGCCGCACCTCGGCCAACGTCATGGAACGCTACCTGTTGAAAGAAACCGGCACCGTGCTGGTGGAAGGCCGTGCCATCGGCCAGCGCATCGGCGCCGGCAAGGTGCGGATCATCAAGGACGTGTCCGAGATGGACAAGGTCCAGCCAGGCGACGTGCTGGTCTCCGACATGACCGACCCGGACTGGGAACCGGTGATGAAGCGCGCCAGCGCCATCGTCACCAACCGTGGCGGGCGTACCTGCCACGCGGCGATCATCGCCCGCGAGCTGGGGATTCCGGCAGTGGTCGGTTGCGGTAACGCCACCCAACTGTTGAAAGACGGCCAGGGCGTGACCGTGTCCTGTGCTGAAGGCGACACCGGCTTCATCTTCGAAGGTGAGCTGGGCTTCGATATCAAGCAAAACTCCATCGACGCCATGCCCGACCTGCCGTTCAAGATCATGATGAACGTCGGCAACCCGGACCGCGCCTTCGATTTCGCGCAATTGCCGAACGCCGGTGTGGGCCTGGCCCGCCTGGAGTTCATCATCAACCGCATGATCGGTGTGCACCCCAAGGCCCTGCTGAACTACGACGGCCTGCCGCCGGACATCAAGGAAAGCGTCGACAAGCGCATCGCCGGCTACAACGACCCGGTGGGCTTCTACGTCGAGAAGCTGGTGGAAGGCATCAGCACCCTGGCAGCGGCGTTCTACCCGAAAAAGGTCATCGTGCGCCTGTCGGACTTCAAGTCCAACGAGTACGCCAACCTGATCGGCGGCAAGCTTTACGAGCCGGAAGAAGAAAACCCGATGCTGGGCTTCCGTGGCGCCTCGCGCTACATCAGCGAAGCCTTCCGTGACTGCTTCGAGCTGGAATGCCGCGCCCTCAAGCGCGTGCGCAACGAGATGGGCCTGACCAACGTCGAAATCATGGTGCCGTTCGTGCGCACCCTGGGTGAAGCGAGCCAGGTGGTGGACCTGCTGGCTGAAAACGGCCTGTCCCGTGGCGAGAACGGCCTGCGCGTCATCATGATGTGCGAGCTGCCATCCAATGCCATCCTGGCTGAAGAATTCCTGGAGTTCTTCGACGGCTTCTCCATCGGTTCCAACGACCTGACCCAGCTGACCCTGGGCCTGGACCGCGACTCCGGGATCATCGCCCACCTGTTCGACGAGCGTAACCCTGCGGTCAAGAAGCTGCTGGCCAACGCCATCCAGGCGTGCAACAAGGCCGGCAAGTACATCGGGATCTGCGGCCAAGGCCCTTCCGATCACCCGGACCTGGCCAAGTGGCTGATGGAGCAGGGCATCGAAAGCGTCTCGCTGAACCCCGATTCCGTACTGGAAACCTGGTTCTTCCTGGCTGAAGGTCAAGCCCAGGCGTAATACGCAACACCCAAAAGTGCCGGTCAACCTTGCGGTTGGCCGGCATTTCTCATTCTGTACAGGGCGGAACTCCTTCCGGACGCCGCCCTTTTTTGTGCAAGAGCATTATGCAAAGCAGCAGCAACCTGTTTCCCGTCGCCTTGATCAGCGCTGAGCGTCGTGGCGACCTGAGTGAAGATGTGTATCGGCTGAAACCCGGCAACAGCCCTGACGGTACCGTCGAGCTGGCCGTGACCCGCCTGGGCCTGGCTGACGTCCCGGAAAACCGGGGCGTGCCGGTGGTTTTGTTGCATGGCAGTTTTTCCAACCGCCGCTTCTGGTACTCGCCCAAGGGGATCGGCCTGGGCGCCTACCTGGCGCGCGAAGGGTTTGACGTCTGGATCCCGGAAATGCGCGGTCACGGGCTGTCCCGGCGCAATCAGGACTACGCCAGGAATCGTGTCGCCGACTATGCTCGCTACGACTTGCCGGCCATTGCCGCCTTCGTGCGTGAGCAAAGCGGGCAGATTCCCCACTGGATCGGGCATTCCCTGGGTGGCACAACCCTGGCTGCGGCCCTGGGTGGGCAGCACCTTGGCGCGCCGGCAGTGGCCTCGGTGGCGCTGTTTGGCTGCCAGGTCAGTCGCACGCATTGGCCGTTGAAGTTGCCACCGGTGGAGTGGACCGGTCGCCTGCTCTTGAAACGTTTCGGCCAATTGTCCGGCGCTCGGTGGAAACGCGGCCCGGAGGACGAGCCGGCGGGCGTATTGATTGAAGCCATGCGCTGGAATGGGCTGTTCGGCCGCTTTGGCGAAGGTAAGCAGGATTGGTGGAAAGGCCTGGCCGAGGTTGACGTGCCGCTGTTGGCGGTGAGCGCCGCCGGCGATCACCAGGACCCGGACTGGGCCTGTCGCAAGCTCTTTGAGCAGGTCGGCTCCGAGCATCGCCAATACCTGTGCCTGGGGCGCCAGCAAGGGTTCAGCGGGGATTTCGGGCATGTCGAGATGCTCGTCAGCAAGGCCGCCCAGGCTGAAGTGTGGCCGCTGGTGACGCGCTGGTTGAAAAATCCGCTTACACCTTTGCTGGGGGCGCAGGCGCAGGAACTGGCAGCGGTTTGAGCGCAAGGCTCTATCAGGGGCGTTTCGCTTGTTTGCCGTAGAGGCTAAGATATGACGCGTTGGGTGGTTCTGGTCATATTCAGTCGCGCAGTGGGTCTTGCGTTGCTATCCGATGGGCCTGACTATTCGGCCCGGATTAAAGAACCTTCATGGCAAAGCGTTTCCAGATGTAAGTAAACAGTGGGATGTTTGACACCTTCTTTCACCTACAGGAGTTTCTCGATGAACCATTACCTTACCCCCGACCTGTGTGACGCCTATCCGGAGCTGGTGCAGGTGGTTGAGCCGATGTTCAGCAATTTCGGCGGCCGGGACTCCTTTGGTGGCGAGATCGTGACCATCAAGTGCTTTGAAGACAATTCCCTGGTCAAGGAACAAGCCGAGCTCAATGGGGCCGGCAAGGTGCTGGTGGTCGATGGTGGGGGTTCCCTGCGCCGCGCGTTGCTGGGCGACATGATCGCCGAGAAAGCCGCGAAAAACGGCTGGGAAGGGCTGCTGATCTACGGCTGCATCCGCGATGTCGACGTGATCGCCCAGACCGACCTGGGCGTGCAGGCCCTGGCCAGCCACCCGATGAAGACTGACAAGCGCGGTATTGGCGATTTGAACGTGGCGGTGACATTCGCCGGCGTGACCTTCCGCCCGGGCGAGTACGTGTACGCCGACAATAACGGCGTGATCGTCTCCCCAAGCCCGCTGAAAATGCCTGAATAAATAGCCGTAGCCGACAGGGGTGAGGATGTTCGAGGAAGAAAACGCGCAGTGGGGGCTGGTGCATGCCCTGGTGCTGGACGGTAGAGGTGGTGCGCGTTCGATTGCCCGGACAGAGCTTGATGAGCTGCAACTGCAGCCTCAGGAAAGCCTGTGGCTGCATTGGGACCGTAGCCATCCCCAGACCCAGACCTGGTTGCGCAAATCCAGCGGCCTCAGCGAATTCGCCTGTGACCTGCTGCTGGAGGAGAACACTCGCCCACGCCTGTTGCCGCTGCCGGATGCCGAACTGCTGCTGTTTTTGCGCGGGGTCAACCTCAATCCCGGCGCCGAACCGGAAGACATGGTCTCGGTGCGGATCTTTGCCTCGGCAGCGCGGGTGATTTCCCTGCGTTTGCGCCCATTGCGCGCCACCGACGAGTTGCTGGTGCAACTGGCAGACGGCAAGGGGCCGAAGACTTCCTCGGAACTGGTCCTGTATATGGCGCAGTACCTGACCAACAAGGTTCAGGATCTGGTCAGCGACTTGTCCGAAATCGTCGATATCGAAGAAGAAAAACTGGATGCCGACGAACGGTATACTCCGGAGCACGGCAGCGTTTTGCAGATCCGTCGGCGCGCCGCCGGGCTTAAACGTTTCCTGTCGCCGCAGCGGGATATTTTCGCGCAGTTGACCCGGATCAAATTGCCCTGGTTCTGTGACGACGATGCTGACTACTGGAACGAATTGAACAACAGCCTGACCCGCTACCTGGAAGAGCTTGAGCTGGCCCGGGAGCGCGTGGGGCTTGTGCTGGAGACCGAAGACCGGCGTTTGAGCCTGCGCATGAACCGCACCATGTACCGCTTCGGGATCATCACCGGGATCTTCCTGCCGATGAGTTTCCTGACCGGTTTGCTGGGCATCAATGTAGGCGGAATTCCGTTCTCTTCCAGCCCTTACGGGTTCCTGATTGCCTGCCTGATGATGGTCACGGTGGCGGTCGGGCAATGGTGGTTGTTTCGACGGTTACGTTGGGTTTGAGCTGAATGTGACCTGAACGTGGAAAGAGGTCATGTGACCCGAAGAATTTTACCCTCGTCTTTTAAATCACTTGCGAGAGGTTTTTTATGCACGATCCGTTCGAACAGTCTTTGCGTGACATGCTCAATGCCTCGCCGTCCAACCGGGACGACGATGCTTGCCTGGGTCGCGTCTTGAAAACCGCCAACCGCCAGGTCGGGGCGGGGGATCTGTTCGGTCTGCTTGGCCGCTGGTTGCCGGCGTTGATGATGGCCTTGAACAATGGTTCGGCCCATGTCTCACCGGTTTCCCGTCGTAAACCTCTTGCTCGCACTGCTGATAAGGCTGAATGAATATGGAACTCGATCTCTGGACCCAGAGTCTGGTAACTGCAATGACTGCGTTGTGGACCAAGGTGGCGAATTTCATTCCCAACCTGTTTGGTGCACTGGTGGTGGTACTGCTGGGTTTTGTCGTGGCCAAGCTGCTTGACACCCTGCTTTCCAAGTTGCTGGCTAAGCTGGGTCTTGATCGATTGATGGGTGGCACCGGCCTGACCAAGATTTTGGGGCGTGCCGGGTTGCAAGTGCCGATCTCGACACTGATCGGCAAGATCGTTTATTGGTTTGTTTTACTGATTTTTCTGGTTTCTGCGGCTGAATCCCTTGGACTTGAGCGAGTTTCAGCTACGCTCGACATGCTGGCGCTGTATTTGCCGAAAGTATTCGGTGGCGCGCTGGTGTTGCTGGTAGGGGTTTTGCTGGCGCAACTGGCCAACGGCCTGGTGCGCGGTGCGGCTGAAGGCGTAGGTCTGGATTACGCCAGCGGCCTGGGGCGAATTGCCCAGGGTCTGGTGATTATCATCAGTATTTCGGTCGCGATCAGCCAGCTGGAGGTCAAGACTGACCTGCTGAACCATGTGATTGTGATTGTTTTGATTACCGTTGGTCTGGCCGTTGCGCTGGCCATGGGACTGGGAAGCCGGGAAATTGCCGGGCAGATTCTTGCGGGAATCTATGTGCGTGAGCTATATCAGGTTGGGCAACAAGTGCGTGTGGGCGAGGTCGAAGGGCAGATCGAGGAGATCGGCACGGTCAAGACGACAGTGCTGACGGACGATGGCGAACTGGTTTCGCTTTCGAACCGGATCCTGCTGGAACAGCATGTGACTAGCCGCTAACCCGGCGAATCCTGCTAATGTACGCCGCCGCAAACCTGGGTATCCAGGCCATGGCGGACATTGACCTGACTGTCGGCACGACTTGTTTTGAATAAAGCCCAAACGCTGTCCACGCGCTATGACCCCCGTGAGCTCTCTGATGAGGAGTTGGTCGCGCGCTCGCACACGGAGCTGTTTCACGTAACACGCGCGTACGAAGAATTGATGCGCAGGTATCAACGCACTCTGTTCAACGTTTGTTCAAGGTATTTAGGGAACGATAGAGATGCGGATGATGTCTGTCAGGAAGTGATGCTCAAGGTGCTATACGGCCTGAAGAACTTCGAGGGAAAATCGAAGTTCAAGACATGGCTCTATAGCATCACGTACAACGAGTGCATCACGCAGTATCGGAAGGAACGGCGAAAGCGTCGCTTGATGGATGCTTTGAGTCTGGACCCCCTTGAGGAAGCGTCTGAGGAAAAGGCGCCTACCCCGGAAGAAAAGGGCGGACTCGATCGCTGGTTGGTGCATGTGAATCCGATTGATCGGGAAATTCTGGTGCTACGATTTGTCGCAGAGCTGGAGTTTCAGGAGATCGCTGACATCATGCATATGGGTTTGAGTGCTACAAAAATGCGTTACAAACGCGCTCTTGATAAATTACGTGAGAAATTTGCGGGCAGCACTGAAACTTAGTGCGTGGCAAATATCTCTTACGTGTAGGCAAGTTCTGTTAGACTTGTCGCCGAGTTGTCCCCCGGTATGTGGGACTGCTTTACAATCACCAGATGGGGATTTAACGGATGAAACTGAAAAACACCTTGGGCTTGGCCATTGGTACTCTTATTGCTGCCACTTCTGTCGGCGCTCTGGCACAAGGCCAAGGCGCAGTTGAAGGCCAGCTGTTTTACAAAAAGCAGTTCAACGATAGCGTCAAACATATCGAAGACGGCTTCAATCCTGGCGCCAGCATCGGTTACTTCCTGACCGACGACGTGTCGATCAACCTGAACTACGACACTACCAACCACACCCGTTCGAACGACGGTACTGGCAACCAGAAGATCAAAGGTGATACCGGCAGCGTTACTGCCCAGTACCACTTCGGTCAAGCTGGCGTCGACTCCCTGCGTCCATACGTAGAGGGCGGTTTCGGCCACCAGAGCCGTACCAACGTTGAAGCTGATGGTCACAAAGGTCGCGATCAATCGACCCTGGCTATCGCTGGCGCTGGTGTGAAGTACTACTTCACCGACAACCTGTTCGCACGTGCTGGTGTTGAAGCTGACTACGCTATCGACAACGGCAAGTGGGACTACTCCGCACTGGTTGGCCTGGGCGTAAACTTCGGCGGCAACGCTGGCAAAACTGCTCCAGCTCCTACCCCAGCACCAGCTCCAGAGCCAACCCCAGAGCCAGAAGCTCCGGTTGCTCAGGTTGTTCGTGTTGAGCTGGACGTGAAGTTCGACTTCGACAAGTCGGTTGTTAAGCCTAACAGCTACGGCGACGTGAAAAACCTCGCTGACTTCATGAAACAGTACCCACAAACCACCACCGTTGTTGAAGGTCACACTGACTCCGTCGGTCCTGACGCTTACAACCAGAAGCTGTCCCAGCGTCGTGCTGACGCTGTTAAGCAAGTCCTGGTCAAAGACGGTATCGCTCCTAACCGTGTAAGCTCGGTTGGTTATGGCAAATCCCGCCCAGTTGCTGACAACGCAACTGAAGCTGGCCGTGCTATCAACCGTCGCGTAGAAGCCTCGGTAGAAGCACAAGCAGCTCAGTAATTACTGAGTTGTAGAAAAAAGCCCGGCTTAGGCCGGGCTTTTTTTCGCCTGCAATTTGCCTCAGGCCGTGGCGCTGGCCAGGGCCGCAAGCGCCTGCGTCGCTTGCGCAACCCGGCCAATCACCAGGATAGCCGGGCTCTTGAGCGCGAATTCGTGCGCATCATCCTGCATCCGGGCGAGGCTGCTGCGGCATTCGCGCTGTTGTGGCAGTGAAGCGTTTTCAATCATCGCCACCGGCATGTCATCGCTCATGCCACCTTCCAGCAATTGCCGGCGGATTTCCCCCAGTTTCGCCACCCCCATATAGATCACCAGCGTCGTGCCGCCCTCTGCCAGGGCCCGCCAATTGAGGCTGCTGTCGTCCTGGGTATGGGCCGTGACCAACGTGACGCCACGGCTGACACCGCGCAACGTCAGCGAGATATCGCAGTTCGTTGCCCCGGCCAGCCCTGCCGTAATGCCGTTGACCAACTCCACTTCCACCCCTTGCTGCCTGAGCCACGCCGCCTCTTCGCCGCCGCGACCAAAAATGCACGGGTCGCCGCCCTTGAGCCGCACCACGCACTTACCCTGCCGGGCATAACGCAACATCAGGCGATGGATAAATGCCTGTGGGGTGGAACGGCAGCCACCGCGTTTGCCCACGGTGATCAGCCGTGCAGCGGGGCAATGCTCCAGCAGCGCCGGGTTGACCAGATCATCGATCAGCACCACATCGGCTTCCCGCAGGGCTCTCACCGCCTTGAGTGTCAGCAGTTCCGGATCGCCGGGGCCTGCGCCCACCAGCCAGACTTTTGCGCTCATATGCTTGCCTCACACTCTGATCGCGATTGGCTGCTTGCCATTCGCCAATAACCGTTTGATTTCCGGCACACAGGAGCCGCATTGCGTGCCGCAACCCAGTTCCTGCTTCAGCCCGTTCAGGTCCAGGCCCCGGGCAATGCCGGCGCAGACCGCGCTTTCGCTGACGTTCTTGCAGTTGCACAGCGTCTTGTTGCTGCTTGAGCCGCCCCCCGGTGGCGCACTCAATGGCGCCAACAACCAGCGGCGTAACTGCTCATCGGTGCGACCTTCCAGCCACAGGCTTTGCAGCCAGTGGCGAGCCAGGGTTTCGCCAGCCAGGCGGATCGCGGTGATACGGCCTTTTTCAATCTTTACCCGCTTGCCAATGGAGCGCCGCGGGTCGTCGTACGCCATCACGGGGCCGTCGTTGAGGCCCAGCAGTTGGTCGATCTGCTTGAGCAGTTCAAGGGCGGGCGCCTCGTGATGCGCCGCACGAATCAGCAGGGCAGGCCGCTCGCGTCCGGTCAGGCTCAGGCTGACGTAGGCAAAGCCGTCACACAGCGGTCGCAACGCTTCGAAGTGTTGCTGCACATCGCCTTCAATCAGCGCAAACAAGTGCCAGGGCAGCCGCACCGCCTCCAGGCGCACGCCGCTGTGCTTGAGTTCCGGCTGTTTGGACAGCGGGTCGAATGCCGGCTGGGTCAGCGCATTTACGCCGCCTTTAAGAAAACGGTCGCCCCAGTGCATCGGCAGGAAAGCCTGGCCGGGACGCACGCTGTCATCGCTGCCGACGGCCACAATCACGCTGCCGCGCCGGCTTTTCAGGCTGACCAGATCCCCTTCCTTCAAGCGATGGCGACGCAGTTCGTCCGGGTGCAGGCTGAGCACTGCTTCACTGACATGGCCGAACAGCTGCGCAGCGGTGCCGGTGCGGCTCATGCCATGCCATTGGTCCCGCAGGCGGCCGGTGATCAGGGTGAGTGGGAAGCGCGCGTCACGCTGCTCCTTGGCGGCGCGATAAGGGTCGGCGACAAAGTGCGCGCGGCCAGTCTCCGTAGGGAAAAATCCGTCGGTGTACAGCCGTGGTGTTCCGCCCACCGCATCGGCCGGGAATGGCCATTGCTGCGGGCCTATCCGGTCCAGCAGCGCGTGGCTGATACCCGACAGGTCCAGGTCCCGCCCACGGGTCAGCAGCTTGTATTCATCAAAGATCTGCGCCGGTTGCTCAAAGGCAAAAAGCCCCGGTTTTCCGGGACAAAGACGCTGCTCCAGGCGTTGGGCAAAATCCACGGTGATTGCCCAGTCCGGCCGCGCTTCCCCGGGTGGGGCGATGGCTCGGCGAACGTGGGAAATGCGCCGCTCAGAGTTGGTCACTGTGCCTTCCTTCTCGCCCCAGCTCGCGGCTGGCAGCAACAGGTCGGCGTAACGCGCCGTCTCGGTTGTACGAAAGGCTTCCTGTAGCACCACGAACGGACACGCTTCCAGGGCCTGGCGCACGGTGTTCTGGTCGGGCAGGGATTGGGCGGGGTTGGTGCACGCGATCCACAAGGCCTTGATCTTGCCGGCCTGCATCTGTTCAAACAATTCGATGGCGGTCAGTCCGGTGCTGGCCGGCAGTTGGTCGACCCCCCAATACGCGGCTACTTCTGCCCGATGTTCGGGGTTGGCAGCCTCACGATGGCCAGGCAGTAAATTCGACAAACTGCCGGTTTCCCGCCCACCCATGGCATTCGGCTGACCCGTCAGGGAGAAAGGTCCGCAGCCAGGGCGGCCGATGGTGCCGGTCGCCAAATGCAGGTTAATCAAGGCGCTGTTCTTCGCGCTGCCGGCGGTGGACTGATTGAGCCCCATGCACCACAACGACAGAAAACTCGCCGAGGTGCCGACCCATTCCGCACACAGACGCAGTTGCTCGACACTGATCCCGCACAACTGCGTGACCATTTGCGGTGTGTAGTCGTGAACCAGGCGTTTGAGTTCGACCAGGCCGTCGGTATGGGCCTGGATAAAGTCGCGGTCGATCCAGTCTTCCCACAACAACAAGTGCAGGATCCCATGGAACAATGCGACATCCGTACCCGGCAAAATCGCCAGATGCAGGTCCGCCAAGTCGCAGGTGTCGGTGCGCCGGGGATCAATTACCAGCACTTTCATCTGTGGCCGGCGGGCCTTGGCTTCCTCCAGGCGTCGGAATAACACCGGATGCGCGTAGGCCATATTGCTGCCGACGATCATCACGCAGTCGCTCGACTCCAGGTCCTCGTAGCTGCACGGTGGCGCGTCGGCCCCCAGGCTGCGCTTGTAGCCGACCACCGCCGAAGACATGCACAGCCGCGAGTTGCTGTCGATATTGTTGGTGCCCACCAGCGCTCGCGCGAGTTTGTTGAAGCTGTAGTAATCCTCGGTCAGCAACTGCCCGGATATATAGAACGCCACGCTGTCCGGCCCGTGTTCAGCGATGGTTTCGGCAAACACGTTCGCCGCGTGCTCCAGGGCGGTATCCCAGTCGGTGCGGCTGCGGGCCAGGCCTTTGCCCAGCCGCAGTTCCGGGTACAACGCGCGGGCCGCGAGGTCTCCGGTGAGGTGCAGGCTGGAGCCCTTGCTGCACAATTTTCCGAAGTTGGCCGGATGACTCGGATCGCCACTGACGCCGAGGATCTGCGAGCCATCATGCTCGATCAGTACGCCGCAACCGACCCCGCAGTAGCAGCAGGTGGACGCGGTGGTCTGGCGGTTCATCAACCGGCGTCCCGCAGCGCCAACATCACCCGGCCGTTTTCCACACGGGCCGGGTGGTGATGGGCGCAGCCGACGTCCGGTGCCTGGGCCTCCCCGGACTCCAGGTCGATCTGCCAGTTGTGCAGCGGGCAGGCCACGCGCTTGCCGTAGATCAAGCCTTGGGACAGCGGGCCACCCTTGTGCGGGCAGCGGTCGTCGAGGGCGAAAACCTCGTCGTCACTGGTACGAAAAATCGCGATGTCGCCTTTTGGCCCGCTGATGATGCGCGAGCCCAGGGCGTTGATTTCTTCGAGGGCGCATATATCCAGCCAGTTCATGCCGGCACCTCCAGCAGTTTGACGGGGATGGTGTCGAATTCCTTTTTCAGCAACGGCTGTTCCAGGCGTTCTTTCCACGGGTCCTGCTCGAACGACAGGGAGAATTGCAGGCGTTCATTCAACGCCTGGCGCCGCGCCGGGTCTTCCAGTACAGCCTTCTTGATGTGCTCCATGCCGACCCGTTGCAGGTAGTGCACGGTGCGCTCCAGGTAGAAGGCTTCTTCCCGGTAGAGCTGTAGGAAAGCGCCGTTGTATTCGCGCACTTCTTCGGCGGTTTTCAGCTTGACGAAGAACTCGGCGACCTCGGTCTTGATCCCGCCGTTACCGCCGATGTACATCTCCCAGCCGGAATCGACGCCGATGATTCCCACGTCCTTGATCCCCGCTTCCGAGCAGTTGCGCGGGCAGCCGGACACTGCCAGCTTGACCTTGTGGGGCGACCACATATTGAACAGGTCATGTTCCAGCTCAATCCCCAGTTGCGTCGAGTTCTGCGTACCAAAGCGGCAGAACTCGCTGCCGACGCAGGTCTTCACGGTGCGGATGGATTTGCCGTAGGCATGGCCGGATGGCATATCGAGGTCTTTCCATACGCCGGGCAAGTCCTGCTTCTTGATGCCGAGCAAATCGATGCGCTGCCCGCCGGTAACCTTGACCATCGGCACGTTGTACTTGTCGGCCACATCAGCGATGCGCCGCAGTTCCGACGGATTGGTCACACCACCCCACATCCGCGGGACTACCGAATAGGTGCCGTCTTTCTGAATATTGGCGTGGGCGCGTTCGTTGATCAGGCGCGATTGCGGATCGTCTTTTGCCTCGCCGGGCCAAGTGGAGATCAGGTAGTAGTTGAGTGCCGGGCGGCAGGTGGCACAGCCGTTCGGGGTGCGCCAGTTCAGGTAGCTCATGGTGCCGGCGATGGTCAGCAGGTGCTGGTCGCGGATGGCCTGGCGGATTTGCCCGTGGTTGAGGTCGCTGCAGCCGCAGATGGCTTTTTCGCTTTTCGGTTTGACGTCCGCCGCGCCGCCCACGGTGTTGATCAGGATCTGTTCCACCAGCCCGGCGCAGGAACCGCAGGAACTCGCAGCCTTGGTGTGCTTCTTCACATCGTCGACGCTGAACAGCCCGTGTTCCTGAATCGCCTTGACGATGGTGCCCTTGCACACGCCGTTGCAGCCGCAGACTTCGGCGGTGTCGGCCATGCTCATGGCTTTGTCCTGGCCTTGGTGGCCTACATCGCCCAAAGCGTTTTCACCGAACATCAGGTGATCGCGGATCTCGCCAATGGCATGGTTCTCACGGATCTGCCGGAAATACCAGCCGCCGTCAGCCGTATCGCCGTACAGGCAGGCGCCGACGAGGATGTCGTCCTTGATCACCAGCTTCTTGTAGACGCCGCCAATCGGGTCGGAAAGGGTGATGGTTTCGGTGCCTTCGCCACCCATGAAATCCCCGGCGGAGAACAGGTCGATGCCCGTGACTTTCAATTTGGTGGAGGTCACCGAACCCTGGTAACGCGCGAAACCCAGCTGGGCGAGGTGGTTGGCGCAGACCTTGGACTGTTCGAACAGCGGCGCCACCAGGCCATAGGCGATCCCGCGATGGCTGGCGCATTCGCCGATGGCATAGATGCGCGGGTCGTAGGTTTGCAGGGTGTCGTTGACCAGAATCCCACGGTTGCACGGGATGCCGGATTTTTCCGCGAGTTCGGTGTTGGGGCGGATGCCCGCAGCCATCACCACCAGGTCGGCGGGGATCACATCGCCATTCTTGAATTGCACCGAGCCGACGCGGCCGTTGCCGGCGTCATGCAGCGCCTCGGTCTGCTCCTTCAAGCGAAACACCAGGCCACGGCTTTCCAGTTCGGTTTGCAGCAACTGGCCGCTGGTCTTGTCCAATTGCCGTTCCAGCAGCCACTCGCCGATATGCACCACGGTCACGTGCATGCCACGCAGCATCAGGCCGTTGGCGGCCTCCAGGCCCAGCAGGCCGCCGCCGATGACGACCGCGTGCTTGTGGGTCTTGGCGGTGTCGATCATGGCCTGGGTGTCGGCGATGTCGCGGTAGCCGATCACACCCTGCAACGTATTGCCCGGGATCGGCAGGATAAACGGCGTGGAGCCGGTGGCGATCAGCAGGCGATCGTACTCGGCCTCGCTGCCGTCTTCGGCGATGACTTTGCGTTTGACCCGGTCGATCTGCACCACTTTGCGGTTAAGCAACAGCTTGATGTTGTTATCGAGGTACCAGCTCAAGTCATTGAGCACGATCTCTTCGAAGGTCTGCTCACCGGCCAGCACCGGCGACAGCAAAATGCGGTTGTAATTGGTGTGGGGCTCGGCGCCGAAAACGGTGATGTCGTACAGGTCGCTGCTCAGCTTGAGCAATTCTTCAAGGGTGCGAACCCCGGCCATGCCGTTGCCGATCATCACCAGTTTGAGTTTCTTCATGTCGTTCTCCGCAGTGGCTCGACAAATCGTGCGCAACAAAAAAAGGCGTCCCCGCTACGTAAGTAGCGAGGACGCCTTTGTCCTGGTCCCGTTCTCTCGGGAAGCTCGACCTTCGACGTTGAAGGTGCGGCTATATGTGTGTTGATGGGAAAGCTAATGCAGCGGTTGTGCCAAGTAGGATTTTGGCCGGTTTTGCTAAGTGAGGCGGCGATGTATCGAGAAAATTCGCCTCTTAGTGGTGCAACAGCCAGTACAACAGCACCAGATTGATCAGCAACGACAGCACGGCCAACGTTTGCCAGACCTTCAGCGGTTCGCGCTCCAGCAGCGGTTTTGGTCGCGTGCTCAACTCGCGGCGATCCGCCTGCTCCAGTACCAGCAACCATTCCTCGGCAGTTTCATAACGCTGCTCGGGTTGCGCGGCGACTGCGCGCTCCAGGCTCTGTTGCAGCCAATCGGGTAGGTCGGGGCGGTAGCGGCTGGCGCCGACAGGCGTAATGAACCTGGGACGCTGGAAAGCTTCGATTTCGCCGTAGGGGTAATGCCCGGTGAGCAGGTAATACAAGGTCACACCGACGCTATACAGGTCCTGTTGCGGGGTAGGGCGTTCGCCGTTGAAGGCTTCCGGGGCGATAAAGCTTGGCGTGCCAGGCAACAGGTGCGCGCGATCCTCCGAGAGCCCGGGGCAGTAGGCCAGGCCGAAGTCCAGCACACGCAATTCGCCATCCTCGCCCAGCAGCAGGTTTTCCGGCTTGATGTCGCGGTGCAGGATCTGCCGGCGGTGCAGCAGCCCGACGGCACGCAACAGGCGCTCGGCCAGGGTTTGCCACTGCGCCAGGGGCAATGGGCCCTGGTGCTTGAACAGTTCGGCCAGGGTTTGGCCGGAGTATTCACGCATCACGTAGTACAAATGCTGACGGCCACTGGCTGGATGGACTTCAGGAAACGCGCGGCCGGCGACCCGGCGCAGGAACCATTCCTCTGACAGCAATGCCTGGGCGGCGAACACGTCATCGTCGTGGCTGAGCGGCAAGGTCTTCAGCAGCCACGCCTGTTGATGGCCATCGCGCACCCGATAGAGCAAGGATTGGCGGCTTTGCCCCAACAGCGACTCTACGTGCCAGCCTTCGAAGCGCTGGCCGGGTTTCAGAGGGGGCGGCAGGGGCCATTGCTGCAACTGCACCAGCGCATCGCCGAGGGTGGCGGCGCCAAGCTGGTCGACGCGGACCAGCAGGGCGCTGGCGTTGTCCTGGCTACCGGCCAGGTGCGCGGCGCTGACCAGGGTGTTTACCGCGAGGTCCAGGTCCGACTGTTCCCGCAGGATTGCGCTGATGTTGTTGTCATCCAGGGTCGCCCACACGCCGTCGCTGAGCAGCAGGAAACACTCGCCTGCCCGCAACTCGCCGTCGAGGAAATCCAGCACCAGATGCTGATCCAGGCCCATGGCGCGCTTGAGCACATGCTGCATGCCCGGTTGCTCCCACACATGCTCCTGGCTCAGGCGCTGCAACTGGCCATCGAGCCAGCGATACACCCGGCAATCACCCACATGAGCCAGGGTAAAACGCTGGCCGCGAAACACCAGGGCGCTGAGGGTGGTCAGCAACGGCTGGCCGCCGCCGTTGGCTTGCAGCCAGCGATTCTGGGCCACCAGCAAGCGTTCCAGGGCCTGGGCCACGCCCCAGGTTTGCGGCGTGGCGTAATAGTCCAGGGCCAGCGCTTGCAAGGTCGAGCGTGCAGCCAGTCCGCCATCGGCGCATTGGCTGACGCCATCGGCGATGGCACACAAGTAGCCTTTGCTGGCGGCCAGCTCCGGGGCGGGAGTGACCAGGCGCAAGGCGTCCTGGTTTTCCTGCCGCGGGCCGGTGGCGCTGGCCTGCGCGAAGCTCAGTTGCAGGCTCATCAGACCCGTGCAGCCGTCACCGCAGCCGAGCCCCAAGTGGTTCTCCAGCGACGCTTGACGCCGTACAGGCCGAACCAGGCCAGCACGCCCAGGCTGGCGAACAACCACAGCGCCAACTGATAGCTGCCGGTGCTTTGCTTGATCGCGCCCATGCCCGCCGCCAGGGCGAAACCGCCGATGCCGCCGGCCATGCCGATCAGGCCGGTCATCACACCAATCTCGCGGTGAAAGCGTTGGGGCACCAGTTGGAAGACTGCACCGTTACCGGCACCCAAACCGAGCATGGTGCACACAAAAAGCGCCAGTGCTGCGTAGGAGCTTGGCAGGTTGAACCCCACCGCCGCGATGCAGATCGCTGCCACGCCGTACATGCCGAGCAGGGTGCGAATCCCGCCGAAACGGTCGGCCAGGGCGCCGCCCAAAGGCCGCATCAGGCTGCCGCCGAATACGCAGGCGGCGGTGTAGTAGCCGGCGGTGACCGGGCTCAGGCCGTATTGGTCGTTGAAATAGCCGGGCAGGGCGCTGGCCAGGCCGATGAAACCACCGAAGGTCACACTGTAGAAGAACATGAACCACCAACTGTCGCGGTCGCCCAGGGCTTTGAAGTAGTCGGCCATGGACTTGGCCTTGGGTCGTTGCGGGGCGTTGCGGGCGAGCCAGGCGAAGACGATCAGCGTCAGGATCAGCGGGATCAGTGCGAAGCCGAACACATTGCTCCAGCCAAACGCGGCGGCGAGCACCGGTGCCAGCAGGGCCGCAAACACCGTCCCGGAGTTGCCGGCGCCGGCGATGCCCATGGCCTTGCCCTGGTGCTCGGCGGGGTACCACTGGGACGCCAGGGGCAGGGCGACGGCGAACGAGGCTCCCGCCATGCCGAGGAACATGCCCAGCAGCAGGGCTTGCTCGTAGCTGTGGATTCCGAGTTTCCAGGCGACGAACAAGGCGCCGATGACAATCACCTGGCCGATCAGGCCGGCGGTCTTGGGGGAGAGTTTGTCGGCGAGCATGCCCATCAGGAACCGCAGTACTGCGCCGGCCAGGATGGGGGTGGCGACCACCAGGCCGCGTTGTTGGGTGGTGAGGTGCAGGTCGGCGGCGATTTGTACCGCCAATGGACCCAACAGGTACCAGACCATGAAGCTCAGGTCGAAATACAGGAACGCGGCGAACAGGGTCGGGGTGTGACCGGATTTCCAGAAGCTTGATTTCATCACGCACCTCAGCGGTAAGGGGTCTTATGAGAAGGCCTGGTGATGGAACGGCTGTGGCCGCTCCATCGGCCCCGGGCTATGGGGCCAAAACGAAAAAACGCCGCCACCGGGTTCGCTGGGGCAAACCGGGTGTGCGACGTCTTTGTCGTGGAGGGGGCAACCGCCGTTGGCTACCTGTGGGGATTCTTTAGCAAGAGGTGGGCCAACAGGGGGTGGGGGGGTTGTGGTGTGGTGTGGTGTGGTGTACATATCCGTTGCTGCGGTAACGGCGGCTTAGGGTTCCGCTCTTACAGCGGGTCACTTTTTTACAAACGCCTAAAAAAGTAACCAAAAAACGCTTTGCCCCACCACTCGGTGCCTCGCTTAGGCTCGGCATGCCCGCACTCCGGCACGGTTCCGCGGGCCGCCGCGACGGGCCATCCATGGCCCGGCGCGGCTAAATCGGCATCCTTGCCGATTTAC
>NZ_JACAPH010000019.1:0-5906 GCF_013385805.1 Pseudomonas sp. C6002
GTGCTGCCGGAGTGAGGGAACACCGAGCCTAGGCGAGGTGCCGACAGGCGGGGCAGAGCGCTTTGGTTACTTTGCCGCTTTTGCAAAGTGACTCGCTGTAAGAGCGAAACCATAGGCGGCCGTTACCTAAATAACGGATATGTACACGCCCCCCAAAAAAACCTCACACCAACCGCTTGATCTGCTTATGCCGCCAAACCAGCCGGTAATAAGCCGTCTGCAACCCCAACATCGCCAGATACGTCACCGGAAACGCCATCCACACCCCTTCCAGCCCAAACCGCGCATTCAGCAGATACGCCACCGGCAACTCCACCCCCAACACGCACACGATCGAAATCCCCACGGGTACCAGCACCACCCCGCTGGCCCGCATGATCCCGCCCACCACGGCCTGAAAACCGAACACCAGGATGCTCCAGAGCATGATATGCAGCAGGTGCTCGGCCTTGACCCGCGCATCCACGTCGGTAATGAACAACCCCAACAGCCAGTGCGACAACACATACCCCAGCACTATCAACCCACCCGTCAGGCACAGGTTGATCAAAATCCCCGTACGCAGGATCGGCCCGATCCGCTCCAGGCGCCCCGCCCCGATCGCCTGCGCCCCCAGAATCGACGCCGTGATCGCAATCGACAACGCCGGAAACTGCACATAGTTGACGATCTGCGTCACCGCCCCATACGCCGCCGTCGCCTGGGAACCATGGCTGTTGACCAGCGCCAGAATCACCAGCTCCGACAACGACAGCACCACCATCTGCAACCCCGTAGGCAACCCGATACGCAGGACCTTGCCCAGGATCACCCGATCCAGCCGCAGCGCCGCCATCAACTGGCGATCCGGCGCCATCACGTGGTTTTTATGGCGCAGGCGCAGCACCAGGAACGTCATCGCCAGGGCATTACCCACCAACCCCGCCACCACCGCGCTCTGGATACCCATCGGCGGCAGGCCCAGCCAACCCTTGATCAGCGCAGGGGTCAGCACCAGGCCCACGGTGGTCGACACCATCAGCGCCAATAAGGGCGACACCGTGTCACTCACGCCCCGCAGCAGTTGGGTGAACAGGATGAACACCAGCAACAGCGGCATGATCAGCATCATCATCTGCGCATAACCCACCGCGTCATCCAGCACATCCACCGGTGTGCCCAGGGCCTGCATTGCCGGGCGCGCAAACACGCTGCCCAGCACCGCCGCGATCACCCCGATCAGGGCGCCGAGGGTCAGGGTGGCGCCGGTGATCGACTTGACCATCGAGGTTTCCTGCGCGCCCCACGCCTGGCCGATCAGCACCGAAGCACCCGCCCCCAGGCCGATCACCAGGGCGATAAAGAAAAACACGATGGGGAACATCCCCGACACCGCCGCCAACGCCTGGGTGCCGAGCATCTGCCCGACATAGATCCCGTTCAGCGTGCCGGAAAAGCTCTGGAGGAAATTGGACAGCACCATGGGTGCCAGAAAGATCAGGTAGATCTGCCACAACGGTCGTTGCTGGGTGACTTCCATGAAGGTTCGGATCTCAATGCAATTAGGCAGGGAAAGCGTTGCGTGACAACCAGGCCAGGTACAACTTCACATCCACCGGCCAGTGCGCAATCTTGTTGGAAAAGTCGGCGCCGTCCTGGGCAAACAACGCCCGCGAGGCCTCTTCGAAACCCGGCAGGTCGCCGCCCAGGGCGCTCATGAAACGATAGCTGGATTCCTTGGCCTGGCGTCGCTCATCGTGCTCGGCATGGGCGTTGCGCGCTTCATCCACCAGCCGGCGCAAGGCCGCCGAGGCGCCGCCGCGTTGTTGCCCCAGCCACTCCCAATGCCGTGGCAGCAGGGTCACTTCACGGGCGACCACCCCCAGCTTAGGTCGGCCTACGGTAGGTGACGCCGGCACGTCGGCCTCCGTCACCACGACGGTCGGTTGCTGCGGTGCGTAACCGGCGGGCCAGGGATAGTCGACTTGAACGCCGCTGGCGTCATCAAACACCAGCAAGCTGCCCGTCGACAGGTCGAGGTTTTTCAGGTTTTTGGCGACGTCGGCATAAGAGCCGGCGGCCACGCGTTGGTGGCCAAGGAAAGCGGTGCAGTGTGATGCGCTCATGACTTTTACCCGGAATATATTGTTTTACCCGGGTTATATTAGCTTGGAATTTATTTGTTGCAAGCCGCTTGTTGCGAAACCACCAAACGATCACTGTCGACAGTCGCGCCCATGGGGCCCACACCCGGGTCGCGCAATACGCATTCGGCAATCGCCGGCTCAAGTTCCACCCGCAATCGGCGGCCCAAGGCACGGGCACCAAAGCGTACATCATGGTCGCGGCACAACCACACCCGTGCCGACTCATCCAGCACCAGTGACCGCTGCTGCGTCGCCAGGCGTTGATTGAGTTTGCCGAGTTCCACCTCAAGCAGCGCTTCAAGCCATTGATGGTCGATGGGCTCGAACATCAGGATACGGTCGATGCGATTGAGAAACTCCGGCTCGAAATGACTGTGCAAGGCGTCCTCCAACACCGCCGCCTCCCCGCGTCTCAACCAGCGCAACGGGGTAAATCGCTGTCGATGGCGACGCGCCTGTTGTGCACCGATATTGCTGGTCATGAAGATCAGGCTGTTGCGAAAGTCCAGCGTGCGAGCACCACCCGCCAACGTCAGTTGGCCGTTTTCAAGAATGCCCAACAGGCTGCGCACCACTTCCTGGCTGGCCTTTTCCAACTCGTCGAACAACACGATGCCGGGGCGGCTATAGCTGCCCTGGATCAGTTCGCTGTCGAACAGGCTGATGCCTTCCTTGCTGCCGACGTAACCCGGCGGCGCCCCGGTCAAGGCAGCGGCGTAATGCTCCTGGGCCAGGGTGTGCATGTCGATGCGGCAGAACCCGTCGGCACGCCCGTGCAAGGCCAGGGCCAGCAGCCGGACAATTTCCGTCTTGCCGACCCCGGTAGGCCCCATGAACAGGTTGACGCTCAACGGCCGCTCACGCTCACCGATATCGGCCTTGACCACCTTGAGCAACCCTTCCATTTGGGCCAGGGCTGCGTCCTGGCCAACGATACGGCTGCGCAGCAAGGCCATGACCTGGGCCGGTTCAAAAGTAAACCGCATGCCTCAACCCGCCGTTTTTTGTTTACCGCCATGGGGCAACTGCCCCACCGGGCATTCGGCGACACCGACGGTGCTGCGGGTGAAGGCCTCGACATTCTCTTGGGCCTTTTGCGCGTCCAGCACCCAGGTGCGATAGAACTCGAATGGGCAATCCGCCACGCCCTTGTCCCCATCGCCCGAGGCATGCATGCCGGTGTAGCCACGGTGCAGCAGCTTGAACAGATGGTTCTGCGACTGGTCGTTGGCCCGCGCATCGCGGATCTGCGACACCGACAGCTGGGCGTACTGAATGCCCATCTCTTCCTCGCCGCACTCGCCCAGGGTACGGCCATCAAAGCCGATGATCGCCGAGTGCCCGAAGTACGAATACACCCCGTCGAACCCCGCCGCATTCGCCACCGCCACGTAGCAGTTATTGGCCCAGGCCATGCTCTTGGACATCTGCACCTGCTGCTCCTTGGCCGGGTACATATAGCCCTGGCAGCGCACGATCAGCTCGGCGCCTTTCATCGCACAGTCACGCCAGATCTCCGGGTAGTTGCCGTCGTCGCAGATGATCAGGCTGACCTTCATGCCCTTGGGCCCGTCGCACACGTAGGTGCGGTCGCCGGGATACCAACCTTCGATCGGACACCACGGAATGCACTTGCGATAACGCTGGACGATCTCGCCGAGGTTATTGATCAGCACCAGCGTGTTGTACGGCGCCTTGTGCGGGTGCTCCTCGTGGCGTTCACCGGTCAGGGAAAACACGCCCCAGGTATTGGCCTGGCGGCAGGCCGCGGAGAAAATCGCCGTCTCCTCGCCGGGAATACTCGCGGCGGTCGCCATCATCTCGTCGTGGTCGTACATGATCCCCATGGTGCTGTATTCGGGGAACACCACCAGGTCCATGCCGGGCAAACCCTGCTTCATGCCGACAATAATCTCGGCAATCTTCTTCGCGTTATCGATGACTTCGGCCTTGCTGTGCAGGCGCGGCATCTTGTAGTTCACGACAGCAACGCCGACCGTGTCCGGGCTGCTGGAAATGTCGCCATGGCGCATTGCAAATCTCCTCGGTCAATGACTGATCATCCAGGGCCGTGGCCCGGTCCTGGTCTTGAGCCCCAGCGGGTTGGCCTTGCTCGGCACCACCGGCTTGCTGGTGCCACAGCAACTGCAGCCCGCCGGGTGCTTGCGCGCTGCCTGATATTCGCCGACGGTTTGCGGCGCATGGGCGCTGCGCTCGTTACCGGCTATGGCCTTGCGCTGATTGGCCGACAGCGTGGTCAGCGCCGGCGCCGACAGCAGCAACTGCCCGCCCGGGCCGTCGCAATACGGACATTGGCTGGGTTCGTGACGCTGGGCCATGGGCCGCAGCATCGTGAAGGTGCCGCAGGACTCACAGGCATATTCGTAGGTCGGCATGGCTACAGGTCCGGAGCGATGGGCAGGTCAATGCTGCCGTCGAGGAATTGGGTCGGGCCGCTGGCGTTGGGGTTGATGTCGAACTCGAAGATTTCAGTCGGCAGCCACAACGTCGCGCAGGCGTTGGGGATGTCCACCACGCCGCTGATATGCCCCTGCACCGGCGCCGAGCCGAGCAACGCATACCCCTGGGCCGGCGAGTAGCCGAACTTGGTCAGGTAGTTGATCGCATTCAGGCAGGCCTGGCGGTAAGCGACATTGACGTCCAGGTAATGCTGCTGGCCCTGTTCGTCGACGGAGATGCCTTCGAAGATCAGGTAGTTCTTGTAGTTCGGGGTGATCGGGCTTGGCTTGAACACCGGGTTCTTGATCCCGTATTTGGCCATGCCACCCTTGATCAGCTCGACCTTCATGTGCACCCAGCCGGCCATTTCGATGGCGCCGCAAAAGGTGATTTCGCCGTCGCCCTGGCTGAAGTGCAAGTCGCCCACCGACAGGCCGGCGCCGTTGACGTACACCGGGAAATAGATCTTCGAGCCGCGGGACAAATCCTTGATATCGCAGTTGCCGCCATGCTCACGGGGCGGCACGGTGCGGGCACCGGTGGCGGCGGCATCATCACGGGCCGAGCCCTTGAGTTTGCCCATGTGCGCGGTGGCGGCCAGCGGCGCGTTGGCCAGGGGCGGGACGCGGGTCGGGTTGGTATCGATCAGCTCCTGCTCGCGACGATTCCAGTCGGCGAGCATCACCGGGTCGGGCAGGCAGCCGATCAGGCCGGGGTGGATCAGGCCCGCAAAATTGACGCCCGGGATGTGCCGGGAGCTGGTGAACATGCCCTTGAAATCCCAGATGGCTTTTTGCGCGCTGGGGAAGTGATCGGTGAGAAAGCCGCCGCCGTTCTGGCGGGAGAAGAAGCCGTTGAAGCCCCACTGGGAGTCGGCCTTGGCGCCGATGTCGAGCAGGTCGACCACCAGCAAGTCGCCAGGTTCGGCGCCGTGTACGCCCACCGGGCCGGAGAGGTAATGCACAGTGGAGAGGTCGACGTCGCGCACGTCGCTGGCGTCGTCGTTGTTCTTGATGGCGCCGGCGGTCCAGTCGTAGGTTTCGAGGATGAAATCATCGCCGGGTTTGACCCAGCAAGCCATCGGGATGTCCGGGTGCCAACGGTTGTGGATCTGTTCGTTTTCGGTGACGGGTTGGTTGAGGTCGACTTTGATCAGGGTGTCGGTCATCGAGGTGCTCCCGGAGGGTGGGTTGGCTGTCGGGAGCAGTCTCACGGGGATGGGGTTGGGCGGGGAATACGTTGGATGACGTATGCGTCTTTGGGGTTGGGGGGCATATCCGTTTTTTGGGTGATGGCTGATATCGGTTCCGCTCTTACAGC
>NZ_JACAPH010000002.1:0-110024 GCF_013385805.1 Pseudomonas sp. C6002
CCTAAGCGAGGCACCGAGTGGTGGGGCAGATACCTTTTGGTTACTTTTGGCTGGGCCGGCATTCCGGGCGTTTGCCAAAAGTGACCCGCTGTAAGAGCGGAACCATAGGCGGCCGTTACCTAAATAACGGATATACACCCCCCCAAAAAAAATCGCAGTTAAACCTTTCCCCCACCCCAAAGGTCTCTGAATTACCCCCCCAGAGCCCCAAGCATGGCCAAATCCCCCAACTTCGCCAAAGACTGGTTCACCGCCAAGGGCTGGAAACCGTTCGCCTTCCAAAAAGACGTATGGCACGCAGTCAAGGAAGGCCAGTCGGGACTGCTCCACGCCAGCACCGGCGCCGGGAAAACCTACGCCCTGTGGTTCGCCGCCCTCAACCGCTTCGCCATCACCGAAACCACGCCCCGCAAACGCAAAGCCCCCGCGGAACCGCTCGCCGTCCTGTGGATCACCCCAATGCGCGCCCTGGCCGCCGACACCGCCCGCGCCCTTGAGGCCCCGCTCGAGTCACTGAAAATCCCCTGGACCGTCGGCCTGCGCACCGGCGACACCAGCAGCAGCGAACGCGCCCGCCAAACCCGCCGTCTGCCCACCACCCTGATTACCACCCCGGAAAGCCTCACGCTGATGCTCGCCCGCGCCGACAGCCAGGCCAGCCTGTCGCACCTGCGCATGGTGGTAGTGGACGAATGGCACGAACTGATCGGCAACAAACGCGGCGTGCAATTGCAACTGGCCCTCGCCCGCCTGCGGCAATGGCAACCCGAGCTGATTGTGTGGGGCATTTCCGCAACCCTGGGTAATCAGGCCCACGCGTTGGAGGTGTTGATCCCACAAGGCGGCGGGATCAACGTCCAAGGCCAAACCACCAAACAGTTGCGAGTGGACACCCTGTTGCCACCGGTTATCGAGCGCTTTCCGTGGGCCGGCCATATCGGCCTGAAAATGCTCCCGCAAGTGGTGGCCGAAGTCGATGCCAGCAGCAGTTGCCTGGTGTTCACCAACACACGGGCACAATCGGAAATCTGGTACCAGGCCCTGCTCGACGCGCGCCCCGACTGGGCCGGAGTGATTGCCCTGCACCACGGCTCGCTGTCCCGGGAAACCCGGGACTGGGTGGAGCGAGCCCTGAAGGAGGGGCAACTGAAGGCCGTGGTGTGCACGTCGAGCCTGGACCTGGGGGTAGATTTCCTGCCGGTGGAACGGGTACTGCAGATTGGCTCGGCCAAGGGCGTAGCCCGGCTGATGCAGCGCGCAGGGCGCTCCGGCCACGCACCGGGCCGGCCTTCGCGGGTGACGCTGGTGCCAACCCACAGCCTGGAAATGATGGAAGCCGCTGCCGCGCAGGACGCCATCGCTGAACGGCGCATAGAAGCGCGCCAGTCGCCTCACAAACCGTTGGATGTGCTGGTGCAGCATCTGGTGAGCATGGCGCTGGGCGGGGGCTTTGTGCCGGATGAGCTGCTGGCGGAGGTGCGCACCGCGTGGGCTTATCGTGACCTGAGCGAAGCAGATTGGGCCTGGGCCCTGGGTTTCGTGCGCCATGGTGGCCTGTCACTGACGGCCTACCCGGATTACCGCCGCGTCGAGCCGGACGAACACGGCATCTGGCGCGTCCCCGACGCACGCCTGGCGCGGCGCCATCGCATGAGCGTGGGTACGATCGTCAGCGATGCCAGCATCCAGCTGAAATTCTGGAGCAAAGGCGGCGGTGGCAAGACCCTGGGCAGTGTCGAGGAAGGCTTTATTGCACGACTGAAGCCAGGAGATGGTTTCCTGTTCGCCGGCCGCTTGCTGGAGTTGGTACGGGTGGAAAACATGACGGCTTATGTGAAGCGCAGCACCGCGAAAAAGGCTGCCGTGCCACGCTGGAACGGCGGGCGCATGCCTCTTTCCAACGAGCTGGCCCAGGCGGTGGTCGAGCGCTTTGATGCGGCTGCCCACGGTCACTATCTCGGCCCGGAGATGCAAGCGGTGCAACCCTTGCTGGAAACCCAGCTGCGCTGGTCCGGGCTGCCGACCCGCGATCACTTGCTGGCCGAGGCCCTCAAGTCCCGGGAGGGCTGGCATCTGTTCCTGTATCCGTTTGCCGGGCGCCAGGTGCATCTGGGGCTGGCGAGCCTGCTGGCCTGGCGCGTCAGCCGGCGGCAGGCGGTGACGTTCTCGATTGCGGTCAATGACTATGGGCTGGAACTGCTGAGTGCCACCGAAGTGGATTGGCCTGAGTTATTGGGCGGCGAACTGCTGAGCGCGGATCATCTGCTGGATGACGTGGTAGCCAGCCTGAATGCCGGTGAGCTGGCCCTGCGACGTTTTCGCGAGATCGCGCGGATCGCCGGGCTGGTGTTCGCAGGCTATCCGGGCGCGCCGAAAAGTACGCGTCAGGTCCAGGCTTCCAGCGGTTTGTTCTTTGAAGTGTTCAAGCAATATGACCCGCAGAACCTGCTGCTGACCCAGGCCGGGGAAGAAGTCCTGCGGGATGAGCTGGATATTCGTCGCCTGGAAGAGACCTTGCGCCACCTGTCTGGGTTGAAGCTGGACCTGCATCGCATCAAACGGCCTACGCCGTTGGCCTTTCCGCTGCTGGTGGAACGTTTTCGGGAAAGCCTGAGCTCGGAAAAACTCTCGGAGCGGATTGCGCGGATGGTCAAGGATCTGGAAAAAGTCGCCGATAACGGGAAGCCCTGATGCCCGCTCATTACCCGATACATCTGGCGGAAGAAGCGCTGTGGTTGCTGGCGGACAAGGCGGTGTACTGGCCTGCGAGAAAGTGCCTGCTGATCGCCGACGCGCATTTTGGCAAGGCGTCGGCCTATCGCAGCCTGGGCCAGCCAGTGCCACAGGGCACGACGACGGCCAACCTGCAGCGCCTGGACCGGTTGTTGGCGGCTTTCCCCGGCGCGCAGGTGATCTTTCTCGGCGACTTTCTCCACGGGCCCGGCTCTCACGCCAGCGGCACCCTGAACGCCCTGAGAGCCTGGCGTGAGCGTCATGCAGGCGTGGCGCTCACGCTGATTCGCGGCAACCACGACAAACGCGCTGGCGACCCGCCCGGCGATCTGAACATTGAGGTGGTGACCGAACCCTTGCTGATGGGCCCGTTTGCCTTGCAGCACGAGCCCGACCCCCATGCCAGCCACCATGTGCTGGCCGGGCACGTGCATCCGGTGTATCGCCTGCGGGGCAAGGGCCGGCAAAGCTTGCGCCTGCCGTGCTTCCTGATCGGCAACCAAGTCAGCCTGCTACCGGCGTTCGGCGCTTTTACCGGGGGTTATTCAGTGACGCAGGAAGAAGGCGGCCGGATCTTCGTGATCGGAGACCAGGAAGTATGGCCAGTGCGTTGAGCAACTGACCATTGGCGACACGTGCAGGAAGTCAGGCCACAGGGGCGGGAGGCGGTTCGTCAGGGAGAGTGGGTTCGCCAGGCTCTTCAGGCTGGTTGGGCCAGGGATCATCGGGACCTGGCTGGCCGGGAATGCCGCCTGCGGCGGGATCGGCCATCAAGGACCAGGCCATCACACCAATCTGGTTGGGTTCAAGCCGGGCGAGTTCGGCGCTGATTCGCGGATCAAGCTTCATAGGGGACTCCTCAAGCGTGGCCCGGCGCGTTGTGCACGCGTCGGGGCAGTACACCCAATAGAGTGCATGCCCGCTGACAAATTCCCTTAGCCTGTAAGACGATTCGATCAAGTGCGTGGGAGAGTGACGCCGCGCTGGCCCTGATACTTGCCGCCACGGTCCTTATAGGACACTTCGCACTCTTCGTCGGATTCGAAGAACAGCATCTGCGCCACGCCTTCGTTGGCGTAGATTTTTGCCGGCAAGGTGGTGGTGTTGGAGAACTCCAGGGTGACGTGCCCTTCCCATTCCGGCTCCAGCGGCGTCACGTTGACGATGATGCCGCAGCGCGCGTAGGTGCTTTTGCCCAGGCAGATAGTCAGGACATTACGCGGGATACGGAAGAATTCGACGGTGCGCGCCAGGGCAAAGGAGTTTGGCGGGATGATGCAGACGTCGCTCTTGACGTCGACGAAGCTTTTTTCGTCGAAGTTTTTCGGATCGACGGTTGCCGAGTTGATGTTGGTGAACACCTTGAACTCATCGGCGCAGCGTACGTCGTAGCCGTAGCTGGAAACCCCGAACGAGATCAGCCGCTCAGCGCCTTCGCCACGCATCTGGCGCTCCACGAAGGGCTCGATCATGCCGTGCTCTTGCGCCATGCGGCGAATCCACTTGTCCGATTTGATGCTCATGGCGGGTGTCCTGAATAGCGAGGTGAAAAAATTCTGTTGGGCATCTTACCGGGGCTGGCCCCGTGGTTCAAAGGGGCGGCTGTTTTTCTTGGCGCCGCGCAGCCCCTGCTGGGCGGGGCGCACCTTCAATTGTGGGGTGTTGGTGCGGTATCAGGGTGCCGCCAGTCACGAAAATAGAGAAACCTTCGGAAATACCATTGGCACGTTCCGGAAAAAGGGTTAAGGTGGCGCCACTGTGCTGCTTGTGTCACTGAGAATCTCTACACGATATGTTGAATTTCGATCCAACCATCTCCAAGAATTTTTCCTGCTCTTTGCACTCAGTCTCGGCCAGGGCTTTTCCTGAGTCGCAGTTAACTTTGTCCAAGGAGATACACCATGTCTAATCGCCAAACTGGTACCGTTAAGTGGTTCAACGATGAAAAAGGCTTCGGCTTCATCACTCCACAATCCGGTGACGACCTGTTCGTTCACTTCAAAGCTATCCAATCCGACGGCTTCAAAAGCCTGAAAGAAGGCCAACAGGTTTCTTTCATCGCTACCCGCGGTCAGAAAGGCATGCAAGCTGAAGAAGTTCAAGTTATCTAACTTGTACTGATTTAGTCGAAAAGCCCCGCCCTCAAAAGCGGGGCTTTTTTGTGCCCGCTCGTTCCTACGCTCTGCGTGGGAATGCCTCTTGTGACGCTCTGCGTCACGCCTTGGGACGCGGAGCGTCCTGGGCTGCGTTCCCACGCAGAGCGTGGGAACGAGCAAAGCGGGGCTTTTTTTGTGCTCGGGATTTGCCAATCACACGATGTAATTCCATGCACAAAAAAATGTGGGAGCGGGCTTGCTCGCGAAAGCGGTGAATCAGTCGCCAGATAGGCTGACTGAAACACCGTATTCGCGAGCAAGCCCGCTCCCACATTTCATCCTGCGTCGCTTATTGAAACAACGACTCACTCGACAAGCCATTCTTCTCGAGGATCTCGCGCAAGCGCTTGAGGCCCTCGACCTGGATCTGCCGCACCCGCTCACGGGTCAAGCCAATCTCCAGGCCAACATCTTCCAGGGTGCTGCTTTCGTGGCCGCGCAGCCCGAAGCGGCGAATCACCACCTCACGCTGTTTGTCCGTCAGCTCCGAAAGCCACTGGTCGATGCTTTGCGACAGATCGTCGTCCTGCAGCAACTCACATGGGTCCGTAGGACGATCATCGGTCAGGGTGTCCAGCAGGGTTTTATCCGAATCCGGACCCAGCGAGACATCGACGGAAGACACTCGCTCATTGAGACCGAGCATGCGCTTGACCTCTCCCACCGGTTTTTCCAGCAGGTTGGCGATTTCTTCAGGCGAAGGTTCATGATCGAGTTTCTGTGTCAGCTCACGCGCCGCCCGCAGGTAGACGTTGAGCTCCTTGACCACATGGATCGGCAACCGGATCGTACGGGTCTGATTCATGATCGCCCGTTCGATGGTCTGACGAATCCACCAGGTGGCGTAGGTCGAAAAGCGGAAGCCCCGCTCAGGGTCGAACTTTTCCACCGCCCGGATCAGGCCGAGATTGCCTTCCTCGATCAAGTCCAACAGGGACAGCCCACGATTGACGTAGCGTCGGGCGATTTTCACCACCAGTCGCAGGTTGCTCTCAATCATGCGCTTGCGCCCAGCCGGATCGCCCTTTTGCGACAAGCGCGCAAAATGGACTTCTTCTTCGGGAGTGAGCAGAGGGGAAAAGCCGATTTCATTGAGGTACAACTGAGTCGCGTCGAGCGCCCGTGTGTAATCAATATACTTGTGTTGCTTTAACGCGGTGGAGTTCTTGGATTTGGTGCGAACTGAAGGTACAGCAGGTCCCTCATTCGACATCGATTCCGTATCGATGACAGTCTCCATAAGGAGAACCTCATCGTCGATGTCAAACTCCGGCGCTTCTTTACTGAGAGCCATTGTTATAGTCCTTTGGTGAGTTCGACCTCAAGCTCAAGCGACGCCTTTATCCTTGGCAACGCTGGAGCCTGTTCCTACTACGTGAGGAACAGGCTGTGCAACACATCAACGACGGGGAAGGAATTGCAGCGGATCAACAGGCTTCCCTTGGCGGCGAATCTCAAAGTGCAGTTTCACCCGGTCTGTACCAGTTGACCCCATTTCGGCAATTGTCTGTCCGACTTTGACCTGCTGCCCCTCCCGAACCAACAGCCTGCGGTTGTGACCGTAGGCACTGACGTAGGTATCGCTGTGTTTGATGATGACCAGCTCGCCGTAGCCCCGTAAACCACTCCCGGCGTACACCACTGTCCCATCAGACGCAGCTAAAACAGGCTGTCCCAAATCCCCGGCGATATCAATGCCTTTATTCAAACTACCGTTTGAAGAGAATTTTCCAATAAGGATGCCATTTGAGGGCCATCCCCAGCCGGTCGGTGCGGGCCCCGCCGGCGGCATCGGCGCAGGTGCCGGCTTGCTCGCAACGCTAGGCGCGGCGGTACCTGCAGGCCGGGTGATGATGGTGGTCTTGCTCGAAGACGACGGCGAAGAAGCCGTGTTTGTGACTACCGCGGTCGGTGTTGAACCGGTTCGTCCATCGAAACGAATGGTCTGACCTGGATGTATCGTGTACGGCACAGGGATGTTGTTACGGGCGGCGAGCGCCTTGTAGTCCCAGCCATAACGAAAGGCGATCGAGAACATCGTATCGCCCTTGCGCACGACGTATTGGCCAGTGGTAACGGTAGGTTTCTGCGGTACCGCATTATTGCGGTCGACCACCCGCGCGCCACCGGATGGCGTGCTTGAACAAGCCGCCAGCAAGGAACTCAAGACAAGGCCAATCACCAGTCGCTGAAAGCTTGTTTGACTCATACGCTGTGCAATGACCGTGAGACTCACCCGCCGCTCCCTTTGTGGTGGCTGACTATGAACGCCTGTATCAGGCTTGAAATATGACGCAAGTATAACTGGCCGTTGGGTTTTTACTGGAAACACGACTCTAAAGAAAATTTCATCATGTTTAACTCCGACGGCTGATGATGTGGACTCAACAGACCCCGCTGTAAGACACATACCCGGCAATAGAATTCAGTACGCAGGAATAATTGATCAGGCCAGCGGACCGTTGAGCAGCGGGACAAAACGCACGGCGCCGAGCACATGCCGGGAAAAGCCCTCTTCCTCGCGAATGATCAACATTAATTGTTGCACTTCGCCGGAGCCCACCGGAATCACCAGGCGCCCGCCGGGAGCCAGTTGATCGAGCAAGGCCTGGGGCACGTCGGTCGCCACCGCGGTGACGATAATGCCGTTGTATGGCGCCAGTGCCGGCCAGCCTTCCCAGCCATCGCCCCAACGGAATACCACGTTGCGCAGGTTCAACTCCACCAGGCGTTCCTTGGCCCGGTCTTGCAACACCTTGATGCGCTCCACGGAAAACACCCGCTCCACCAGCTGCGACAACACGGCCGTTTGGTAGCCGGAGCCGGTGCCGATTTCCAGCACCTTGTCCAGCGGGCCCGCCGCCAGCAGCAACTCACTCATCCGCGCCACCATATAGGGCTGGGAGATGGTCTGGTTGTGGCCGATGGGCAAGGCTGTGTCTTCATAGGCGCGGTGCGCCAGGGCTTCATCGACAAACAGATGCCGCGGGGTACGCCTGATGACTTCCAGCACCTGGGCATTGGACAGCCCTTCTTCATACAGGCGCTGGATCAATCGCTCGCGGGTGCGCTGGGAGGTCATCCCGATGCCCCGGCGCAGCAGGTCGTCTTGTTCACGAGCCATCAGCGCAGCCCCTCCAGCCAGCCATCGAGGCTACTGAAGGCATCACTGAAGGTGCGATCGAGTTGCAACGGGGTAATCGAGACATAACCTTGCATCACCGCATGAAAGTCAGTGCCCTCGCCACCGTCCTCGGCATCGCCGGCAGCGGCAATCCAGTACCCTTCCCTGCCACGCGGGTCGACCACCTTCAGCGGCGCTGCCGCACGGGCACGGTGGCCGAGGCGGGTCAGCTGGATACCGCGAATGTGGTCCAGGGGCAGATTGGGAATATTGACGTTGAGCACCGTGCGCGGCGGCAGGACCAGGGTGTCATGGGCCTCCACCAGCTTGCGGGCGAAATACGCCGCAGTCGCCAGGTTGTCCAATTGACGGGACGCAAACGAAAAAGCGAACGAGGTCCGACCGAGGAAGCGCCCTTCAAGGGCTGCCGCCACCGTACCGGAATACAGCACGTCGTCACCCAGGTTGGCGCCCAGGTTGATCCCGGAAACCACCAGGTCCGGCTCGCGGTCCAGCAGGCTGTTGATCGCCAGGTGCACGCAGTCGGTCGGCGTGCCATTCACGCTGATAAAGCCGTTGGGCAACGTCTGTGTATGCAACGGACGGTCGAGCGTCAGCGAGCTGCTGGCGCCGCTTTTGTCCTGGTCCGGGGCAACCACCACGCACTCGGCGTAATCCGCCAGCGCAGCATGAAGCGCGGCAAGGCCGGGTGCAGTGACCCCGTCGTCGTTAGATATCAGAATACGCATGGGCTGTCCGTCTGCCCCACCGGCACCAGATCTACAAGCTCGCGCACCAAGACAGTGGCGAAGCATCCAGCCGGCAGGACGAATTCCAATTGCAGAATGTCAGGTTCGGGATAATGCCACGTCAACCCGCCAATGGGCAGTCGAAGAATGCGACGTTCCTGGCTCATGCCGGCATTCACCAGCCAATCCCGCAGTTCGGCTTCACCGTCGGCAATCGCCTGTTCCAGCGCGAAGGTTGCTCCCGCCGCCGGCGAATCACCTTCGCCCCACTGCGGGCCGGTGGGATGCAGGTCGAGGATTGCCAGGCGCGGGTCGCTGCATTCAGCCTCCCCCGCCGGGAAAAAGCTGCGGCTGTCGGTAAACGCCAGCAAGTCACCGACCTGGGCGCGCTGCCAGGAACCGTCGGCCACCCGCGCCGCCAGCACTTTATTGAACAGGAAGCTGCGGGCCGTCGAGAGCAGGCGCGAACGCACATTGCGCTGCTCCGGCAAGGCCTTGCGCGCCGCCCAGTCACGGGCATCGACGACGTTGCCGCCGTTATGGCCGAAACGCTGGGCGCCGAAATAGTTGGGAATGCCTTGCCGGGCGATCAGTTGCAGGCGGGCGTCGATGGCCGCCGCATCCCCGGCAAACTGGGTCAGGCGCAAGGTAAAGCCGTTGGCCGAATGCGCGCCGCGCTGCAGCTTGCGCTTGTGACGGCCGGTCTTGAGGATCTTCAGGGTGTCGTTTTCAGCCGCGCTCAGGTCCGGGTCCGCCTTGCCCGGCAACTGCACGCTGAACCACTGGCGTGTCAGCGCCTGGCGGTCCTTGAGCCCGGCGTAGCTGACGGTACGCAACGGCACGCCCGCCGCCTTGGCAATCCGCCGCGCCGCCTCTTCGGTATTCAGGCCGCGCTTTTCCACCCACAACCACAGGTGTTCACCCTCGCCGGTCAGCGGGATATCCAGCACTTCATCCACCTGGAAGTCTTCAGCGGTGGCCTTTAGAACAGCGCTGCCCAAGGCCTCGCCATAGGCACGCGGGCCCAGCAGTTGCAGATCATTCATGCGCGCAGCAACAAGGCAACGGAGTGCACGGCAATGCCCTCTTCGCGACCGGTAAACCCGAGCTTTTCGGTGGTGGTGGCTTTTACGTTCACTTGATCCAACTCAACTTGAAGATCCGCGGCAATCAGCGCGCGCATCGTTTCGATATGCGGGGCCATCTTGGGCGCCTGGGCGACGATGGTGTTGTCGACGTTGCCGACCTTCCAGCCCTTGGCATGGATCAAGCCGACCACGTGACGCAACAGCACACGGCTGTCCGCGCCCTTGAAGGTCGGGTCGGTGTCCGGAAAGTGCTTGCCGATGTCGCCCAACGCGGCTGCGCCGAGCAAGGCATCGCTCAAGGCATGCAGCACCACGTCGCCGTCGGAATGAGCCAGCAACCCGTGGTGGTGCGCGATCCGCACGCCGCCCAGGGTGATGAAATCGCCTTCGGCGAAACGGTGCACATCATAGCCGTGGCCAATACGCATAAAAAAACGCCCCGATTTAATTCAGGGCGTGATTCTACCTACTTTTGCCTCACATTAACCGAGCAAAGCGCGCGCGTGATGGCGTAAGTGGTCTTCGATGAAGCTGGCGATAAAGAAGTAGCTGTGGTCATAGCCCGGTTGCAGGCGCAGCTCCAGCGGATGGTTCGCCGCCCTGGCCGCTTGTTGCAACGCTTCAGGCTTGAGCTGCACCGCGAGGAAATCGTCGCGGTCGCCCTGGTCCACCAGCAATGGCAGCTTTTCCGAGGCTTCGCTGATCAACACGCAGGCATCCCATTCGCGCCATTTCGAGCGCTCTTCGCCGAGGTAGCGGGAGAATGCCTTCTGGCCCCACGGGCAATCCATCGGGTTGTTGATCGGCGAGAACGCCGACACCGACTGATAACGCCCCGGGTTGCGCAAGGCACACACCAGCGCGCCGTGGCCGCCCATGGAGTGGCCGCTGATCCCGCGTTTGGCCGACGCCGGGAAATGCGCCTCGACCAATGCAGGCAACTCCTGCACCACGTAGTCATGCATCCGATAGTGCTGGGCCCAGGGCTCCTGGGTGGCGTTCAGGTAGAAACCGGCGCCCAGGCCAAAGTCCCAGGCGTTGTCCGGATCACCCGGCACACCGGGGCCGCGCGGGCTGGTGTCCGGCGCAACAATGATCAACCCCAGCTCGGCTGCCATGCGTTGCGCGCCGGCCTTCTGCATGAAGTTCTCATCGGTGCAGGTCAGGCCCGATAGCCAGTACAGCACCGGCAATTTGCCGCCCTGCTCCGCTTGCGGCGGCAGGTACACGGCGAAGGTCATGTCGCAACCCAGCACGTCGGAATGATGCTTGTAGCGTTTATGCCAGCCGCCGAAGCTTTTCTGGCACGACAGGTTTTCCAGACTCATGGCCGACCTCAGAAGTGAATGACGGTGCGGATGCTCTTGCCTTCATGCATCAGGTCAAACGCCTTGTTGATATCTTCCAGGCCCATGGTGTGGGTGATGAACGTATCCAGCGGGATTTCACCGGTCTGGGCCATTTCCACATAGCTTGGCAACTCGCTGCGACCGCGCACGCCGCCGAACGCCGAACCGCGCCAGACGCGGCCGGTGACCAGCTGGAACGGACGGGTAGCAATTTCCTGGCCGGCGCCGGCCACGCCGATGATCACCGACTCGCCCCAACCTTTGTGGCAGCACTCAAGGGCCGCACGCATCAGTTGGACATTGCCGATGCACTCGAAGGAAAAGTCGACGCCGCCGTCGGTCAAATCGACGATCACGTCCTGGATCGGGCGGTCGTAGTCTTTCGGGTTGATGCAGTCGGTGGCACCCAGCTGCCTGGCGATTTCAAACTTGGCCGGGTTGATGTCGATGGCAATGATGCGGCCGGCCTTGGCTTTCACCGCGCCGATCACCGCCGACAGGCCGATGCCGCCCAGGCCGAAGATGGCCACGGTGTCGCCTGGCTTGACCTTGGCGGTGTTGATCACTGCACCGATACCGGTGGTGACACCACAGCCCAGCAGGCAGACTTTTTCCAGCGGCGCTTCTTTGGGAATCTTCGCTACGGAGATTTCCGGCAGCACGGTGTATTCGGAGAAGGTCGAAGTGCCCATGTAGTGGAAAATCGGCTGGCCCTTGTAGGAAAAGCGCGAGGTGCCATCTGGCATCAGGCCTTTACCCTGGGTGGCGCGAATCGCCTGGCAGAGGTTGGTCTTGCCCGACAGGCAGAATTTGCACTTGCCGCATTCCGGGGTGTACAGCGGGATCACGTGGTCGCCCACCGCCACCGAGGTCACGCCTTCGCCGATGGCTTCAACCACGGCGCCGCCTTCGTGGCCGAGGATCGACGGGAAAATGCCTTCCGGGTCCGCGCCCGACAGGGTGTAGGCATCGGTATGGCACACACCGGACGCCACCACCCGCAACAGCACCTCGCCCGCCTTGGGCATGGCCACATCCACTTCAACGATCTCGAGGGGTTTCTTGGCTTCGAAGGCTACGGCCGCGCGGGACTTGATCATCCGGTTTCTCCATCGGGTAAAAAACGTAAGGCCGGCAGTGTAAAACATGCTCATCTGATTAATAATCCAGACAAAAGCAAAACATTATTGCCGCACAGGGACAATCAACATGCTGGAAAACCGCTGGGAGGGCATCGACGAGTTCGTCGCCGTGGCCGAATGCAGCCAATTCACCGCGGCCGCCGAGCGCCTGGGCGTGTCGTCGTCCCATATCAGCCGCCAGGTCGCGCGACTGGAAGAGCGCCTGCAAACACGCTTGCTGTATCGCAGCACGCGCAAGGTGACACTGACCGAAGCCGGCCAGACCTTCCTGCAACATTGCCAGCGATTGCAGGACGGTCGCGAAGAAGCCTTGCGCGCCGTGGGCGACCTGGCCAGCGAGCCCAAGGGAATGTTGCGCATGACCTGCGCAGTGGCTTACGGCGAGCGTTTTATCGTGCCGCTGGTGACGCGGTTCATGGCGCTTTATCCGCAATTGCGCGTGGACGTGGAATTGACCAACCGCCAGCTGGACCTGGTGCACGAAGGCCTGGACCTGGCGATTCGCCTCGGGCGCCTGGCGGATTCGCGCATGGTTGCCAGCCGCCTCGCGCCGCGGCGTATGTACCTGTGCGCGTCACCGTCCTACCTGGCCAGGTACGGGCGGCCACATAGCTTGTCGGAGTTAAGCCGGCATAACTGCCTGATCGGCAGCTCGGATATTTGGCAACTGGCCCAGGACGGGCGCGAATTTTCCCAGCGGGTACAGGGAAACTGGCGCTGCAACAGCGGGCAAGCGGTGCTGGATGCGGCCCTGCAAGGTGTCGGTCTTTGCCAGTTGCCGGACTATTACGTGCTGGAGCATTTGCACAGCGGCGCACTGGTGTCGTTACTCGAAGCCCATCAACCGCCCAACACCGCGGTTTGGGCGCTGTACCCGCAACAACGCCACCTTTCGCCCAAGGTGCGAAAACTGGTGGACTTTCTCAAGGAGGGCCTGGGCAACCATCCCGTCTACCTGAGATAGACTGCTACCGCCCATGCAGCGCCTGAGTGCCGGTAAATAGCCTTTTTTACTGCGTAACCAGGCACCCCCATGATAACCAACGGCCCGCAACTCCAGCGCATCAGTCATTTCGTTCGCAAGGTCCTGGCGGATTTTCCCGTACCTTCGCGAATCGCCGCCCAGTTGATCCGCGAGCGGGTACAGCCCCTCAGCCAGGTCGAGTTCGACCCGGACACCACCCTCCTCGCCACCCTCGAATACAACACCGACAACCCCAACGCGGCCTTCACCGCCGTGGTGATCCAGTCGATGTCGCTGACCGAGGCCATGGTCTGCAATGCGCCCCAGCCCCCGGGCGGCATGCTCAATACCACCGGGTTTTCCACCACTGCACCTTATTTCAATATTGTCAGCGAGCTGCCGCGCTTGATGGATAACCGGATTCCGGCAATGTTCAACGAAGAGTTCATCGTCTCGGGCTGGATCCCGCCAAGGCGTTATGAGGCGCTGTATCTGCAAAGCCAGCCCCAGGTTTACGACCCGAGCACGCAGCTGCAGATTTCACCAAAAACCTTCAGGCTCATCGTTAACTCAAGCCATTTCGAACAAACCTACGACGAGGCGATCGGCAAGTTCTGGAACAACCACCGGGAAAACTACAACACCCTGATGCGCATCGCGTTCACCAAAGCCTATCTGGAACAGTTCCATGAGTTCACCCTGACCGTGGCAGAGAGACAGCTGGCGGCACGGGCGGCGGGAATCGGCATCGACAAGAACCACGACAACCTCACCCTGGAGGATTTCCAGGAGCCCTATCGCCTCGACCCAAACCTGTCCCTGCGGCTATTGCGCGTTCACAACAGCGAATCCACCGACATCCTGACCATCACCGATAACCAAAGCCAGGTGACCCTGCTCTATATCCCGGGCAACTCCTCGCCCTTCCATGGGTTCAATAACCCGGCAGACATGCGCAGTTGGCTGGTGGAAACGGCAAGGGACGCCACTCAACGCAAGACGCTGACCCAACACTTCGACGAGGACGCCATCGACTCCGGCCTGATCTACAGCGGCGTGGAGGAGGCACTGGTGGGGATGGCGGTGTTTCCGAAGCCGGCAACCTCCCCGGGTTTGTTCAACAGCCTGCGGGCCGATAACTACTGGGATCCCGAGCAGTACATCAATAACCCGATGTATCCGGCACTGGGCAGTAACCCGTTTGAGTTCATCGCCCGACAGATCAGGGTACGCCTTGCAAAAGTAGCGGCGCGAAGCTTTATTTCGCCCCTGGATACGCTCAAGGCCGACACCCTGGATGCCCTGGAAAAAGCCTGCATCCTGGCGGTTCCCGTAGCACTGGCCATGGGCAACGCACTACTGGCGGAATTTTGCTTCCTGACCTCCGGCGCGACTGAAATGGTGGTGGGTGCCGACGACATGCTGCGCGGCAAACCCCACGCGAAGGAGCGCATTGTATTCGGCGCCCTTAACGCGCTGCCGGTGGTCGCCCATGGCGTGTCCAAGGGGCTCAAGGGCCTCGAAAGCCTGCGCCCCACCCTGGGCCCGGCAGTACGCCAGGATGCGGGCCGGATCAGCGTCAGCGCCATCAACGAAACCTCCATGGCGGCCAACACCGAGACGCGCACCCTGAGCCCACGGATGACTCCCGGCGGCCTGCAGACCATCCGGATTCACGGCGACCTGTACCTGACCTACAAGACCCCCAATGAATCAGGCTTCTTCGAACTGTTCGTAATGGCTCCCAACGCGCCAAACACGCTGCAATCCACCGGCCTGTATGCCATCCAGAGCGCCGACCTGAAGTGGCGCACGGCCGGGCTGGCCGGCGGAGGCGCATTTCGCAATGCCTGGCAAAGGGTCTACACGCTGTTCGGCGGCCCGCAACACTCGACGTTCTACAGTGCCTACGAGATGCCACCCCCCGCACGCGAGACCGTTTCGGAGATGCTCACCGACACCAGTTCGTTTTCGGAAAACCTTGAACCCGTGGGCAGCGGTGCCCAGCCGGTGAAAGACACCCGCAAGTTGTTTTTCGAGAAAAGAACCAAGCTGTCTGAAGATGCCACGATATTCTTTGCCAACTTGTCGTTTTCACCGATGCGGCCGGTGCTTCCAAGGCTCAGCCTGAATGAATCGCAGCCGACCATCATTCAAAAACTGCTGCACGCCAGCGACGGCCTGGTGATCGGCGAAAGCCATGGAGCCCTGTCGAGCAAGGCGTTCCTGATCAACAACATGCCGCTGTTGGCCAGCGAGGGGGTCAAACGCCTCTATTTCGAGCATCTGCTGACGGATGTACACATGCCCTTGCTCAAGGCGTTCTACCGTACCCGAAGCGCGGTGATGCCCGAGGAACTCAAGGGCTTCCTCAACAACATCTACCCGCCGTTGCGCGACCGGCACTACTCGTTCGTCAACATCGTCACCGCAGCACGTGACGCCGGGATCAAAACCCAGCCGATCGACTGCACTGTCAGCTACATGCTGCGAGACCTGCCCGACACCGCCGACAACTTGCGCCAGCGCATGATGAACTACTACGCCACCGAGGTGATTCAATGGATCCAGACCACCAAGCCGCGCCCGGGAAAATGGGTCGCACTGGTGGGTGACAGCCATACCAATACCTACAAAGGGATTCCGGGGATCGCCGAACTCACCGGCAGCATCGGCCTGCGGATCGAGGATGCAGCGGCTGGCGGGCACCTCGGCGTCGAAGTGGACACGGGACGCACCGCCAGCCTGGGCATCGGCAAGGGTGAGGGAACGGTCAAGGCCAACCTGGTCCTGCGGGTGGACCGCGCCAGCTTGCAACGCCCGGCGCAACCGGCGCCCGCCCCCTCCCAGCCCCAGGCCAGGACGCCACAGACGCTGCTGACCAAGCCAGGCCAGTTCATGCTGACACCGGCCACCGTCACGACACCGGCACACCTTCACTACCGTTCACGGCGAGGCGACGTATGCCATTTCAGGATCGATCAACAGGGCAGCCGATACGCCATCAGCGCGCCCGGTTGGGCCGTGGACGGCAAACCGTTCGACAGCATTCAGGCGCTGGTGGATGAGTTCAAGACCCCGGCCGGGGTTGAACAGATGACGGTGTGAGCGTCAGGAAGACTG
The DNA here is from genome assembly GCF_013385805.1 of Pseudomonas sp. C6002. Lineage (NCBI taxonomy): Bacteria > Pseudomonadati > Pseudomonadota > Gammaproteobacteria > Pseudomonadales > Pseudomonadaceae > Pseudomonas > Pseudomonas sp. C6002. Next base: position 16,429 of record NZ_JACAPH010000002.1, read on the forward strand.
GAAAGTCCGACGCTGGCGCAGCCATTCAAGGTCTTCCGGGCGGGTGACCTTGAGGTTGTCGGAACGGCCTTCGATCAGGCGAGGCGCATGCCCGGCCCATTCCATGGCCGAGGCTTCGTCGGTGATGACCACGTCCGAGACCAGGCTGTCGGCCAAGGCCCGGTGCAGCGCGCCAAGGTGGAACATCTGCGGGGTGTAGGCCTGCCAGATCGGCGTGCGATCAACCGTTTCCAACACGCGCCCGTGCTTGTCGGCGCGCTTGAGGGTGTCCCGCGCCGGCACGGCCAGCAGCCCACCCACGCTGTCGTCGGCCAGTTCAAAGAGCAACTTGTCCAGGTCATCGCGGCTGAGGTTCGGCCGGGCGGCGTCATGCACCAGCACCCAATCGTCATCGCTGGCGCCCTGGCCGTGCAGGTAAAGCAAGGCATTGAGGACCGAACCCGAGCGCTCTTCGCCGCCGTCAACGCGCACAATGCGTGGGTCGGCGGCGCAAGCCAGGGTCGGCCAGTAAGGGTCATCCATCGCAACGCTGACCACCAGCCCCTTGAGGCCCGGATGATCGAGGAAACAGCCAAGGCTGTGTTCGAGAATAGTGCGCCCACCCAATTGCAAGTACTGCTTGGGACGGTCCGCGGCCATACGGGCACCCACGCCCGCGGCAGGAATCACGGCCCAGAAGGCCGGTGACGAAATGCTCATTGGGCCAACTGGTAGAGGGTTTCGCCCTCCTTGACCATGCCCAACTCATGGCGAGCCCGCTCTTCAACGGTCTCCATGCCTTTCTTCAATTCAAGTACTTCGGCATCGAGCACGCGATTGCGCTCCAGCAACACTTCGTTTTCGGCGTGCTGTGCGGCAATTTGCTGGGTCAGTTCGGTGACCTGCGCCAAGCTGCCATTCCCCACCCAAAGGCGGTACTGCAGGCCAGCCAGCAGCAAGAGCAAGACGAGGAACAACCAATTGGGACTGCGCATCGAATATCGGGTATCCAGTGAAAAAAGACAGCCATGCAAAACTTTTGCAGCAACTGATAGCACGAAGCCTGGAAAAACCAGGCTTGTGCTTGTTAGTCATGAGATTAGCGCCGAAATTCACGCTGCCGTGATTTTTCCGACGTAATCCGCTGACTTTTTACCATTTAACAATCAGCCGCGAAACTCGCTGCGACCGTTGTACTTGGCTTTGCCGCCCAGTTGCTCTTCGATACGCAGCAATTGGTTGTACTTGGAAACGCGATCGGAACGGCACAGGGAACCGGTCTTGATCTGCCCAGCCGAAGTGCCCACGGCCAGGTCGGCAATGGTCGAGTCTTCGGTTTCGCCGGAGCGGTGGGAGATCACGGCGGTGTAGCCCGCAGCCTTGGCCATCTGGATGGCTTCCAGGGTTTCTGTCAGGGTGCCGATCTGGTTGAACTTGATCAGGATCGAGTTGGCGATCTTTTTGTCGATGCCTTCTTTCAGGATCTTGGTGTTGGTCACGAACAGGTCGTCGCCCACCAGCTGGATCTTCTCGCCGATCTTGTCGGTCAACACTTTCCAGCCAGCCCAGTCGGACTCGTCCAGGCCGTCTTCGATCGAGATGATCGGGTAGCGCTCGGTCAGGCCCTTGAGGTAGTCAGCAAAACCTTCCGAGGTGAACACGTGGCCTTCGCCGGACAGGTTGTACTTGCCGTCTTCGTAGAATTCGCTGGCCGCGCAGTCCAGGGCCAGGGTCACGTCGGTGCCCAGCTTGTAGCCAGCGTTGGCCACGGCTTCGGAGATCACTTTCAGTGCGTCTTCGTTGGACGCCAGGTTCGGCGCGAAACCACCTTCGTCACCCACTGCAGTGCTCAGGCCACGGGCCTTCAGCACAGCCTTGAGGTGATGGAAAATCTCGGTGCCCATGCGCAGGCCTTCGGAGAAGGTCTTGGCGCCAACCGGCTGCACCATGAATTCCTGGATGTCGACGTTGTTATCAGCGTGCTCGCCACCGTTGATGATGTTCATCATCGGAACCGGCATCGAGTAGACACCCGGAGTGCCGTTCAGGTTGGCGATGTGGGCGTACAGCGGCAGGTCCTGGTCCTGTGCAGCGGCCTTGGCAGCGGCCAGGGACACGGCGAGGATGGCGTTGGCGCCCAGGCTGCCTTTGTTTTCGGTACCGTCGAGCTTGATCATCGCGTGATCGAGGGCTTTCTGATCAAGTGGATCCTTGCCCAGCAGCAGGTCGCGGATCGGGCCATTGATGTTGGCCACCGCCTTGAGTACACCCTTGCCCAGGTAACGGCTCTTGTCGCCATCACGCAGTTCCAGTGCTTCGCGGGAACCTGTGGAAGCACCGGACGGCGCGCAGGCGCTGCCGATGATGCCGTTATCGAGAAGCACGTCGGCTTCGACGGTAGGGTTGCCACGGGAGTCGAGAACTTCACGACCTTTGATGTCGACGATTTTTGCCATTGTTGTAAACACTCCAAAGTTGACGAAAACGACGCAGCTGAAGGAAATCTTTTGACCGACCGCAAGGGTGGAACAACGGGCAGGCTTGCAGGCGACAAGGCTCAGGCCTGCGGGCCTGAGCGTAAAGCGAGGGAAAGTCTACCGGAGAAATGGCGCTTACGCGGTCTCTACCGTCGGAAAACTCTTGACCAGGTCGTCCAACTGCTTCAACTGGGCCAGGAATGGCTCCAGCTTGTCCAGGCGCAGGGCGCATGGGCCGTCGCACTTGGCGTTGTCCGGGTCCGGGTGGGCTTCCAGGAACAAACCTGCCAGGGACTGGCTGATGCCGGCCTTGGCCAGGTCCAGTACCTGGGCACGGCGCCCGCCAGCGGAATCGGCGCGACCACCGGGCATTTGCAGCGCGTGGGTCACGTCGAAGAACACTGGGTATTCGAACTGCTTCATGATGCCGAAACCGAGCATGTCCACCACGAGGTTGTTGTAGCCGAAGCTCGAACCACGCTCGCAGAGGATCAACTGGTCGTTACCCGCTTCCACGCACTTGTTCAGGATATGTTTCATTTCCTGAGGCGCGAGGAACTGGGCTTTCTTGATATTGATCACAGCGCCGGTCTTGGCCATCGCGACCACGAGGTCGGTCTGGCGCGACAGGAAGGCCGGCAACTGGATGATGTCGCACACCTCGGCAACCACGGCAGCCTGCTCAGGCTCGTGGACGTCGGTGATGATCGGCACGCCGAAGGCTTGCTTGATGTCCTGGAAGATCCGCATGCCTTCTTCAAGGCCCGGGCCGCGGTAGGAGGTCACGGACGAACGGTTGGCCTTGTCGAAGCTGGCCTTGAATACGTAGGGGATACCGAGTTTCTCGGTCACCTTCACGTACTCTTCACAGACCTGCATCGCCATGTCGCGGCTTTCCAGCACGTTCATGCCGCCGAACAGCACCATGGGCTTGTCGTTGGCAATCTCGATGTCGCCTACGCGAATGATCTTCTGGGCCATCAGGTTTACGCCTTCTTCTGATGTTGCGTCAGTGCTGCTTTAACGAAGCCGCTGAACAACGGGTGACCGTCGCGCGGGGTCGAGGTGAACTCCGGGTGGAACTGGCAAGCCACGAACCATGGATGATCCGGTGCTTCAACCACTTCAACCAGCGCGCCATCACCGGAACGACCGGAGATTTTCAGACCGGCTTCCATGATTTTCGGCAGCAGGTTGTTGTTCACTTCGTAGCGGTGACGGTGACGCTCGACAATCACGTCCTTGCCGTAGCAATCGTGAACCAGGGACCCCGGCTCCAGCAGGCAATCCTGCGCGCCGAGGCGCATGGTGCCGCCCAGGTCGGAGGCTTCGGTACGGGTTTCGACGGCGCCGGTGGCATCTTCCCACTCGGTGATCAGGCCCACGACCGGATGACCGCTGGTGCGATCGAACTCGGTGGAGTTGGCGTCTTTCCAGCCCATCACGTTACGGGCGAACTCGATGACCGCCACTTGCATGCCCAGGCAGATACCCAGGTACGGCACCTTGTTCTCACGAGCGTACTGGACGGCAGTGATCTTGCCTTCCACGCCACGCAGACCGAAGCCGCCCGGAACCAGGATGGCGTCAACGCCTTCCAGCAACGCGGTGCCCTGGTTCTCGATGTCTTCGGAGTCGATGTAGCGCAGGTTGACCTTGGTACGGTTGCTGATGCCCGCGTGGCTCATCGCTTCGATCAGCGACTTGTAGGCGTCCAGCAGCTCCATGTACTTGCCGACCATGGCGATGGTGACTTCATGCTCAGGGTTGAGCTTGGCGTCGACCACGGCTTCCCACTCGGACAGATCGGCGCCGCCACACTGCAGGCCGAAGCGCTCGACGACAAAATCATCCAGGCCCTGGGAATGCAGGATGCCCGGGATCTTGTAGATGGTGTCGGCGTCTTCCAGGGCGATTACCGCACGTTCTTCAACGTTGGTGAACTGGGCGATCTTGCGACGGGACGCGATGTCGATCGCGTGGTCGGAGCGGCACACCAGCACGTCCGGCTGCAGGCCGATGGAACGCAGTTCCTTGACCGAGTGCTGGGTAGGCTTGGTTTTGGTTTCGCCGGCGGTGGCGATGTACGGCACCAGCGTCAGGTGCATCAGCATCGCGCGCTTGGCGCCGACTTCGAAACGCAACTGGCGGATGGCTTCGAGGAACGGTTGGGATTCGATGTCACCCACGGTGCCACCGATCTCGACCATCGCCACGTCGGCATCGCCTGCACCCTTGATGATGCGGCGCTTGATTTCGTCGGTGATGTGCGGGATCACCTGGATGGTTGCACCCAGGTAGTCACCACGGCGCTCCTTGCGCAGCACGTGCTCGTAGACACGGCCGGTGGTGAAGTTGTTGTTCTGGGTCATGGTCGTGCGGATGAACCGCTCGTAGTGGCCCAGGTCCAGGTCGGTCTCGGCGCCGTCGTGGGTGACGAACACTTCACCGTGCTGGAACGGGCTCATGGTGCCCGGGTCAACGTTGATGTACGGGTCCAGCTTGAGCATGGTGACCTTAAGTCCCCGCGCCTCCAGGATGGCCGCCAATGAAGCGGAGGCAATGCCTTTCCCCAATGAAGAAACAACACCGCCCGTGACGAATATGTAGCGCGTCATGAAAAACCCTAGAAGTCTGCGTTAAAGCGGTCCGAGCCGCCGGGGAAAGCGAAGGAAGGCCGAAGCCCCCGATCACCTGCATTAATCACAGTGCACCTTTCAAAAAAACCGCCGCGTTGTGACAGACCAGCAATGAAACACCGGTACGTTGATCGCTACACATTTTTTGGAATCGCCCAGCAAAGACTGCTTGGTAATCGGCAACTGCTGCGATTCAGGCGAATCCACAGAAGTTGTATCAAGAAGGGAGCGTAGTCTACCGGAAAGGCTCTATCAGCTCAAACCTTGATCGCAGGTTGGTGGCATCCAATGTAATTGCCAGCCGGTACCGCCACCCGCCGCAAGCCCCGGCAGGTTGGCCACAGCCAGCAATTGCTGGCCCTGATACAGCAGCGGCAATCTGCCACGGATGAAGCCTGGCACCGCACTTTCGTTAAGCAAGCGCTTCAGGTCGCGCCGGCCCCGGCCTGGCAATTCCATGATTTCACCGCCCTGGCGATAACGGATGCTCAGGGGGCCTTCGGGTGCACTGCCGCTGAAGCGCACTTGGCCGTTACCGGGTAACTGTAGTGGGTTTTGCGGGTGCGGCCAGCTCACCGATGCGTCAGAAAATTCCGACCAACTGGCAGGTAACCACCAGATAAGTCCACCACAACGGTGCAATTGACCGTCGGCCAGGCGCCACAGTGGCTGTGCATCGTGTTTGGCGTCGCGCAAGGTCGCCCAGCCGGTCCAGTGGTCGCTGTCGGGCAAGCGTGTCAACGGTGTCAGCCAGTGCCTAAGTGCGTTGCGCTGGCGGGCCTCGGAGAGCGCGGCAAGCGGTTCAAGGGTCAGCGAAGGCAATGCCAGCCAGGGAAACACCGGGTGCTGGCTGGCGGCCAGCAGGTCCATCTGCGCCAGTTCGTCGAGCAGCCCCTGGGCTTCGCTCAAATGTTCAGCGCCACGGGCCATGGTGCTGACGGCCTGGGGCCACCGCTCGGTCAACTGCGGGAAAACATGGTGGCGCAGGTAATTGCGGGAGAAACGCGGATCAGCGTTCGACGGGTCTTCGATCCAGGTCAATTGATGTTCACGGGCGTAGGCTTCAAGCTCGGCGCGAGACACATCCAGCAAGGGTCGCACCAGATAGCCATCTGCCAAAGGGCGCTGCGCGGGCATTGCCGCCAGGCCACGCACGCCAGCCCCACGCAACAGCCGAAACAGTAAGGTTTCTGCCTGATCGTCACGGTGCTGGCCCGTGACCAGCAACTCCCCCGCCCCGATGACCTCGGCAAACGCCTGATACCGCGCGTCACGGGCCGCGCGCTCCAGGCTCGCGCCAGGTTGCACCTGCACGCGGATCACCCGCAAAGGCACGCCCAAGGCGTCGCACACGAACTGGCAATGGGCCGGCCACGCATCCGCCGCAGCTTGCAGCCCATGATGAACATGGATAGCGCTGAGTGGCGGGAGCTTGTCGATTTTGGCCCGCGTGGCCAGGAGGTGCAGCAGGACGGTGGAGTCGAGGCCGCCGGAGAAGGCGATATGCCAGGCCGGGGCGCAGCGCCAGGGCGCGACGGCTTGCAGGAGCTTGGCGGTTAACGTGGGCTTCATAGCAAAGTACGCCATCAATCTGGAATGCGATAACCCAGCATACACAAGGCAAATGTGGGAGCGGGCTTGCTCGCGAATGCAGTGTGTCAGTCGCCAACTATCTTGACTGAATCACCGCCTTCGCGAGCAAGCCCGCTCCCAAACAAGCCAGCTCCCGCATTTAGTAACGCGTCGGCTTAGAGACCGTAGCTCATCAGGCGCTCGTAACGACGGGCCAGCAGCGCCTCGTTGTCGAACTTCTTGAGCATCGCCAGCTGCGAGCTGAGTTCGGCACGAATGGTCGCGGCAGCGGCAGCCGGGTCACGGTGGGCGCCGCCCAATGGCTCGGCGATCACTTTATCCACGATACCCAGGCCTTTCAGGCGATCGGCAGTGATGCCCATGGCTTCCGCGGCATCCGGTGCCTTCTCGGCGGTTTTCCACAGGATCGAGGCGCAACCTTCCGGCGAGATCACCGCGTAGGTGGAATATTGCAGCATGTTCAGCTGGTCGCAGACGCCAATCGCCAATGCGCCGCCGGAACCGCCTTCGCCGATCACGGTAGCGATGATTGGCGTCTTCAGGCGCGCCATTACCCGCAGGTTCCAGGCAATAGCTTCGCTCTGGTTGCGCTCTTCAGCGTCGATACCCGGGTAGGCGCCCGGGGTGTCGATGAAGGTCAGGATCGGCATCTTGAAGCGCTCGGCCATTTCCATCAGGCGACAGGCCTTGCGGTAGCCTTCAGGGCGCGGCATGCCGAAGTTGCGGCGGACTTTCTCGCGCACTTCACGGCCTTTCTGGTGACCGATGACCATCACTGGCTGGTCGTCCAGGCGAGCGATACCGCCCACGATGGCGGCGTCGTCGGAGAAGTGACGGTCGCCGTGCAGCTCATCGAACTCGGTAAAGATATGGTCGATGTAGTCCAGGGTGTACGGACGGCGCGGGTGGCGGGCCAGGCGCGCGATCTGCCAGCTGGTCAGCTTGCCGAAGATGTCTTCGGTAAGCGTGCTGCTCTTGTCTTGCAGGCGAGCGATTTCATCGCCGATATTCAGCGAATTGTCATTGCCGACCAGGCGCAGCTCTTCGATCTTGGCTTGCAGGTCAGCGATCGGCTGTTCGAAATCAAGAAAATTCGGGTTCATAAGCGTCCGTCTTGGGTCGACGGCCAAGGAGTGCCTGGCCAGCCGGTTGTCTATTCGCGCCCTACCTTAAGGGAGAGGCGCGGTTAGGTCGAGATTAAATGTTCGGTCGAGATCAGGCGATCTTCGTACTGCCTGACCGTCAACGGTATTGGAGGAAGACGTTGTCACGCCCGAACTGGTCACGCAATGCTTGAATCAAGCCATCGGCGGGGTCAATTCGCCACGTCTCACCAAACTGCAACATCGCCTTGGCGTCGTTGCCGGTGTACTCCATGGTCACCGGGCAGGCGCCACGGTGGCGTTTAAGCAAGTCACCCAACCAGCGTAGCTGATCGCCCTTGAGCGCATCGGTCCTGACCTTCAGGCGTAGGCTTTCGGCCAGGTTGGTGCGTGCATCTTCCATGCTCATCACGCGCTTGATCCGCAGGCGCAGGCCGCCGGAGAAGTCGTCGTTGCTGACCTCCCCTTCCACCACCACCATCGCGTCGGTCTGCAACAGCGACTGGGCGGAATGGAATGCATCGGCAAACAGCGAGGCTTCGATCCGGCCCGAGCGGTCGTCGAGGGTGATGAAACCCATCTTGTCGCCCTTTTTATTCTTCATCACCCGCAGCGCGATGATCATGCCTGCGACGGTTTGGGTATCCCGCGCCGGCTTCAGGTCGATGATGCGCTGGCGGGCGAAACGCCGGATTTCACCTTCATATTCGTCAATCGGGTGACCGGTGAGGTACAGGCCCAGGGTGTCTTTCTCACCCTTGAGGCGTTCCTTGAGGGTCAGCTCCTTGGCCTTGCGATGGTTGGCGTAGACGTCGGCATCTTCTTCGACGAACAGCCCGCCAAACAGGTCGGCGTGGCCGCTGTCGTGGGTGCGTGCGGTCTGCTCGGCGGCCTTGATCGCTTCTTCCATGGCGGTCAGCAATACCGCGCGGTTGCGGTCGATATTGGCCTGGTACGCCTTCGGCTCGTCATGGAAGTACGGGCCCAGGCGATCCAGGGCGCCGCTGCGGATCAAGCCATCCAGAGTACGTTTGTTGATGCGCTTGAGGTCGACCCGGGCGCAGAAATCGAACAGGTCCTTGAACGGCCCGTCCTGACGCGCTTCGGTAATCGCCTCCACCGGGCCTTCGCCCACGCCCTTGATCGCGCCGAGGCCATAGATGATGCGGCCTTCGTCGTTCACCGTGAACTTGAACTCGGAAGTGTTCACGTCCGGCGCGTCGAGGCGCAGCTTCATGGTGCGCACTTCCTCGATCAAGGTCACGACCTTGTCGGTGTTGTGCATATCCGCAGACAGTACCGCCGCCATGAACGGCGCCGGGTAGTGAGCCTTCAGCCACGCAGTCTGGTAAGACACCAGGCCATAGGCGGCAGAGTGGGATTTGTTGAAGCCGTAACCGGCGAACTTTTCCACCAGGTCGAAGATGTTACCGGCCAGGTCGGCATCGATGTTGTTGGTGGCGCAACCTTCAATGAAGCCACCGCGCTGCTTGGCCATTTCCTCGGGCTTTTTCTTACCCATGGCTCGACGCAGCATGTCCGCGCCGCCGAGGGTATAGCCGGCCATGACCTGGGCAATCTGCATCACCTGTTCTTGATACAGGATGATGCCGTAGGTCGGTGCCAGTACCGGCTTGAGGCCTTCGTACTGATAGTCGGAGTGCGGGTAAGCCAGCTCGGCACGCCCGTGCTTACGGTTGATGAAGTCATCCACCATGCCTGACTGCAGCGGGCCCGGACGGAACAGGGCCACCAGTGCGATCAAGTCTTCCAGGCAGTCGGGCTTGAGCTTTTTGATCAGCTCTTTCATGCCGCGGGATTCAAGCTGGAACACGGCCGTGGTTTCGGCTTTTTGCAGCAGGCTGTAGGTCGGCTTGTCATCCAGCGGGATAAACGCGATATCCAGCGGTGGCTCATTGACCTTGGCGCGGTCGCGGTTGATGGTCTTCAGCGCCCAGTCGATGATCGTCAGGGTACGCAGGCCGAGGAAGTCGAACTTCACCAGGCCGGCCGCCTCCACGTCGTCCTTGTCGAACTGGGTTACCAGGCCGTCGCCTTCTTCGTCGCAATAGATCGGCGAAAAGTCGGTCAGCTTGGTAGGCGCGATTACTACACCACCGGCGTGTTTACCGACGTTACGCACCACGCCTTCGAGCTTGCGCGCCATGTCCCAGATTTCAGCCGCTTCTTCATCGACCTTGATGAAGTCCCGCAGGATTTCTTCCTGCTCGTAGGCTTTTTCCAGGGTCATGCCGACTTCAAACGGAATCATCTTCGACAGGCGGTCAGCCAGGCCGTAGGACTTGCCCTGTACCCGGGCCACGTCGCGAATTACCGCTTTCGCCGCCATGGAACCGAAGGTGATGATCTGGCTTACCGCGTTACGGCCGTATTTCTCGGCCACGTACTCAATAACTCGGTCGCGACCATCCATGCAGAAGTCGACGTCGAAGTCGGGCATCGATACCCGTTCCGGGTTAAGGAAACGTTCGAACAGCAGGTCGTATTCCAGCGGGTCGAGGTCGGTGATCTTCTGCACATAGGCCACCAGCGACCCGGCACCCGATCCACGGCCTGGGCCCACTGGCACGCCGTTGCTTTTGGCCCACTGGATAAAGTCCATTACGATCAGGAAGTAACCGGGGAACCCCATCTGGATAATGATATCCAGCTCGAAATTCAGGCGGTCGACGTAGACCTGGCGCTTGGCCTCGTAATCTTGCGTGGTGTCCTTGGGCAACAGGACGCTCAGGCGTTCTTCGAGGCCGTCGAAGGACACCTTGCGGAAATACTCGTCGATGGTCATGCCATCGGGAATCGGGAAGTTGGGCAGGAAGTGCTTGCCCAGCTTCACTTCAATATTGCAGCGCTTGGCGATTTCGACGGAGTTTTCCAGGGCCTCGGGCAGGTCACTGAACAGCTCGGCCATTTCATCGGCGCTTTTGAGGTACTGCTCTTCGCTGTAGTTCTTCGAGCGGCGCGGATCGTCCAGCGCCCGGCCTTCACCGATGCATACGCGGGTTTCGTGGGCCTCGAAGTCTTCCTTCTTGATAAAGCGTACATCGTTGGTCGCGACCAGCGGCGCGCCAAGCTTTTCAGCCAGGGCCACAGCGGCGTGCAACTGCTCTTCATCGTTGGGGCGGTTAGTGCGCTGGATTTCCAGGTAGAAACGGTCGGGGAACACCTCCATCCACTCACGGGCGAGCACTTCAGCCTCATGAGGATTGCCGCCCAACAGCGCGATACCGATTTCACCCTCTTTGGCCGCCGAGAGCATGATCAGCCCTTCGCTGGCTTCGGCCACCCACTCGCGCTCGATGATGATCGAGCCGTTGCGCTGGCCATCGATAAAGCCACGGGAAATCAGTTCGGTGAGGTTGCGGTAACCCACGCCGTTCATCGCCAACAGGCTGATGCGGCTCAGTGGGTTATCCGGGTCCTTGTTCGACAGCCACAGGTCGGCACCGCAGATCGGCTTGATGCCGGCGCCCATGGCGGCCTTGTAGAACTTGACCAGGGAACACATGTTGTTCTGGTCGGTCACCGCCACGGCAGGCATGTTCATGCCCACCAGGGTTTTGACCAGGGGTTTGATCCGTACCAGGCCGTCGACCAGGGAGTATTCAGTGTGCAGGCGCAGGTGAACGAATGAAGCCGGCATAGTGATCCTGTACAAAACGTGGAGACAACAAGGCCCGGATTGTACCGGGCCTTGGCAAAAACATCAGCCTTGCTGCTAAACCTCGATCAGGCTTTCCCGAGCCTCGTAAGCCTGGCGAACCGGTGCGAACGAGCGGCGGTGGATCGGGGTGGGGCCCAGGCGAGCCAAAGCTTCCAGATGAACGGGCGTTGGATAGCCTTTGTGCCCGCCGATGCCGTAGCCGGGATAGATCAATTCGAAAGCCGCCATTTCACGGTCACGGCTGACCTTGGCCAGGATCGATGCAGCGGCAATCGCCGGCACTTTGCTATCACCCTTGACCACCGCTTCAGCCGGCATCGTCAGCTTCGGGCAGCGGTTGCCGTCGATCATCGCCATTTTTGGCGTGATATGCAGGCCTTCAATGGCGCGCTGCATGGCCAGCATGGTGGCGTGCAGGATGTTCAGTTTGTCGATCTCTTCGACTTCAGCGCGGGCGATGTGCCAACTCAGGGCTTTCTCGCAGATCTCGTCATAGAGCTTTTCACGACGGGCCTCGGTAAGTTTCTTCGAATCGTTCAGGCCGAGGATCGGGCGGTTCGGGTCGAGAATCACTGCGGCGGTGACGACTGCGCCGCACAGCGGGCCACGTCCGACTTCGTCAACACCGGCAACCAGGTCAAGGGCATCGGCGACCAGGCTGAAATCCAGGCCCATTTGCGTCTTCATAGGGCTTCCTGCTTATGACCGATCAACGTCAGCACGGCATCCGCCGCCTGGTTCGACGCATCACGGCGCAAGGTGCGGTGAATTTCGTCGAAACCACGGGTCTGCTCTTCGCCACCGTCGATCAACGGGAAAAGGGTTTGCGCCAGGGCTTCAGGCGTCGCATCGTCCTGCAACAACTCGGGCACCAACAGACGCTGGGCCAGCAAATTGGGCAGGGAGATGTAGGGGCTTTTGACCATACGCTTGAGAATCCAGTAGGTCAGCGGCGCCAGGCGATAGGCCACAACCATCGGGCGCTTGTAGAGCAAGGCCTCCAGGGTCGCGGTGCCGGAGGCGATCAGCACCGCATCGCACGCCGCCAGTGCCAGGTGCGAGCCCCCGTCGAGCAGGGTCAACGGCAAGTTGCGCCCTACAAGCAATTCTTCAATTTGTGCACGGCGCTGAGGACTGGCGCATGGCAATACGAAGCGCACACCCGGCTTCAGCGCCTGCAGGCGTTCGGCTGCATCAAAAAACAGCGCGCCGAGACGACCGACTTCGCCGCCACGGCTCCCCGGCATCAAGGCCACCAGCGGACCTTCGGGCAAACCCAGTTCGGCACGCGCGGCAGCACGGTCGGCCTGCAGAGGAATGGTATCGGCCAGGGTGTGCCCGACAAACCGCACCGGCACGCCCTTCTCTTCGTAGAACCTGGCCTCGAAGGGCAGCAGGGTCAGCATCAGGTCGCAGCCTTCGCGAATCTTGAGCACGCGCTTTTGCCGCCACGCCCACACGGACGGGCTGACGTAATGCACGGTCTTGATCCCGGCCTGACGCAATTTGAGTTCGATATTGAGGGTGAAGTCCGGCGCGTCGATTCCGATAAAGACGTCGGGCTTTTCTTCGATCAGGGTCTGGATCAGCTTTTTGCGACGGGCCAGCAGCTCGCGCAAACGGCCCAGCACCTCCACCAGCCCCATGACCGACAAGCGTTCCATAGGGAAGTAGGACGTCAGGCCTTCAGCCTGCATCAACGGACCGCCGACACCGATGAATTCAACCGCCGGATGCTGGAGCTTGAGGGCCCGCATCAGGCCTGCACCGAGAATATCGCCGGAAGCTTCTCCGGCCACCAACGCTATACGCAGCCTGGCCATGATCAGCGGGTGATGCCGCGAGTCGACGACTGGATAGAGTCACGGAATATCGCGACTTCCGGAAACAATGCGGCTGGCTCCGTCAGCTCGATCAAGGCCTGGTCGACCGTCAGCCCCTGGCGGTAAACCACCTTGTAGGCGCGGCGCAGGGCGTGGATCGCGTCTTCGCTGAAGCCCCGACGGCGCATGCCTTCGAAGTTCATGCTGCGGGCCTCGGCCGGGTTGCCGAACACGGTGACGAACGCCGGAACGTCCTTGCCGATGGCGGTACCCATGCCGGAAAAGCTGTGGGCGCCGATATGGCAGTACTGATGCACCAGGGTAAAGCCGGACAGGATCGCCCAATCGTCAACGTGCACATGGCCGGCCAACGCAGTGTTGTTGACCAGGATGCAATGGTTGCCGATTACGCTGTCATGACCGATATGCGCATAAGCCATCACCAGGTTGTGGTCACCCAGGGTGGTCTCGGCACGGTCCTGGACAGTACCGCGGTGAATGGTCACGCCTTCACGGATGATGTTGTGATCACCGATTACCAGACGTGTTTCTTCACCCTTGTACTTCATGTCCGGGGTGTCTTCGCCTATCGATGAGAACTGATAGATACGATTGTGTTTGCCAATCCTCGTCGGGCCTTTGAGGATCACATGCGGCCCGATGACTGTCCCCTCGCCGATTTCCACACCTGCGCCGACGATCGACCAAGGGCCGACCTCAACGTCGGCGGCCAGTACGGCCGTCGGATCGATGATTGCGCGAGGGTCAATCAAACTCATAGTTTGCGTTCCGCACAGATGATTTCAGCCGAGCACACCGGCTTGCCGTCGACCGAGGCCTGGCATTCGAACTTCCAGATCTGGCGCTTGCAGCTGATGAACTTGGCTTCAAGGATCAACTGGTCACCCGGAGTTACCGGGTTGCGGAAGCGCAGTTTGTCAGAGCCCACGAAATAGTAGAGCGTGCCATCGGCAGGCTTCAGGTCGAGCATTTTGAAACCAAGGATACCGGCAGCCTGGGCCATCGCTTCGATGATCAATACGCCTGGCATGATGGGATGCGCAGGGAAGTGACCGTTGAAGAACGGTTCGTTGATGCTGACATTCTTGTAGGCACGAATGCGCTTTTCCTCAACATTGAGGTCCGTGACCCGGTCCACCAGCAGGAACGGGTAACGGTGAGGCAGGTATTCGCGAATCTCGTTGATGTCCATCATTTCGGGGGGAAGCCTGTAATAAAGATTGGGAGCGTGCGGACTAAGGCACGCCCCTCTAGCAAATCAAGGAGGCAGTCTAGCGGCTGTGCACACTTGATATGGAAATGGTATCAGCCATCTGATGAAGCATTACCGTCAGGGGTCACGTCCCCAACACGCTTTTCCAGATGTTTCAGGCGCCGAGCGATATCGTCGAGCTGCCTCAGACGCGCCGCGCTCTTGCGCCATTCGGCCGCAGGCTGCATGGCCGTACCGGATGAGTAGGACCCAGGCTCGGTAATCGAATGGGTCACCATGGTCATGCCGGTGATGAATACGTTGTCGCACACTTCGATATGGCCCACCAGGCCAACACCCCCGGCGAGCATGCAATGCTTGCCGATCCTGGTGCTGCCGGAGATCCCCACGCAGGCGGCCATGGCGGTGTGATCGCCAATCTGCACGTTGTGGGCGATCTGAATCTGGTTATCCAGCTTCACGCCGTTACCAATGACGGTATCGGCCAGGGCCCCGCGGTCAACGGCAGTGTTGACGCCAATTTCAACGTCATCGCCGATCAACACGCCGCCCACTTGGGCAATCTTGTGCCAGACACCCTTCGAGTTGGCGAAGCCGAAGCCCTCGCCGCCAATCACGGCACCGGACTGAATCACCACACGCTCACCGATACGCACATCGTGGTACAGGGTCACACGCGGAGCCAGCCAGCCACCGGCACCAATCTCGCTGCGCGCGCCGATAAAACACTGGGCACCCAGCGTTACACCCGCCCCGATGCGTGCACCGCTTTCAATCACCACAAAAGCACCGATGCTCGCGGCAGGGTCAACCTGAGCGTCATCGGCGATCACCGCCGTCGGATGGATACCGGCGGGGGCCTTGGGTTTCGGATCGAACAGGTGCGACACCCGGGCATACGCCAGGTACGGATCGGCAACAACCAGCGCGTCCCCGGCAAAACCTTCGGCGTCAGCGGCCTTCAGCAGCACGGCTGCGGCGCGGCTTTCGCCCAGGTATTTACGGTATTGGGGGTTTGCCAGGAAGCTCAACTGAGCTGGGCCAGCCTCCTGCAAGGTGGCTAGCCCAGTGATTTCCTTCTCCGCGGAGCCACGCAAGGTGGCTCCCAGGAACTCGGCCAATTGGCCGAGCTTGATAGTCGCAGTCATGGCTTACTTCAGCTGATTCATGCGCTCGATCACCTGACGGGTGATGTCGTACTGAGGTTTAACGTCGATGACTGCACCGCGTTCGAATACCAGGTCAAAGGCACCTTTCTTGATGACTTCTTCCACAGCGCTGTCGAGTTTCGGCTTCAGCTGCTTGAGCATTTCGCGGTCGGCAACAGCCTTGGCTTCGTTCAGTTCCTTGGACTGGAACTGGTAGTCACGGGCCTTTTGCTTGAATTCAAGCTCCAGACGCTCGCGCTCGCCTTGCTGCATCTTGTCGCCACCGGCTACCAGACGATCCTGGATGCCCTTGGCGCTGCTTTCCAGCGTCTTGAGCTTGGTCAGTTGAGGACCGAATTTCTTCTCGGCATCTACGGCATATTTCTTGGCCGCATCGGATTCCAGCAGCGCCATCTGATAGTTCAGAACGGCAATTTTCATTTCGGCAAAGGCCGGGGTCGCTACCAGGACAGTCGCCAGGAGAACCAATTGAGTCAACTTACGCACGATGCACTCCTACAGAATCCGTTGTCGTTATCTTGGGTCAGACGCTTAGAACGTCTGGCCGAGGGAGAATTGGAAAATCTGGGTTTCAGCGTTATCCGGTTTCTTGACCGGCATGGCCAGAGCAAAGCTCAATGGGCCAAGCGCGGTAACCCAGGTCACACCGACACCGACAGAGCTTGCCAGGTTGCTGAAGCTCACGTCGTTGCACTGCGTGTTGGACTTCGAGCCATTCGGGTTGGTGACCTGTTCGCACTTGGAGTCGAATACGTTACCCACATCCCAGAAGACCGAAGTACGCAGGGAACGTTGATCTTTAACGAATGGCAGCGGGAACAGAATCTCAGCACCACCCTGGATCAGCACGTTACCACCGAATGGCAGCGGGTCGTTGTCCGAGTCAGCCACAGTCCCCTGGTTACCGGTCACACCCACGCCACGGCTTGGGGTACCACGAGGACCCAAGGTGCTGTCCTTGAAACCACGTACCGAGTTGAAACCACCCGCATAGTAGTTCTCATAGAACGGCAAGCCGCTGGTCGAACCGTAACCGTCGCCATAACCCAGCTCGGTGTGCAGGCGCATGGTGTAGTTTTCGCTCAAAGGCTGGAACAACTGGCCACGGTAGTCGAGTTTGAAGAACGACAGGTCGCTGCCCGGCGTGGTGGCTTCCAGGGTCAGGCTCTGGGAATGGCCGCGGGTCGCGAGTACGCCTTTGTTCAGGGTCGATTCCGACCAACCGGCCGAAGCCTTGAAGTTCAGGAACTGGTCGCCTTCTTTACGCACGAAGTTGAAGATCTCATCCACGGTGTACACACCGGTCTTGATCTTGTCCTGCTGCGCGGTCAGGCCGAAGGTCAGACGCGAGGTCTCACTGATCGGGTAACCAATGTTGGCACCAACACCGAAGCTGTCGATTGCATAGCTTGCAACGTCAACGTCGAGGTCTTTGTAGTCGGTTGTGCGATAGAAGGCGTTGTAGCCCAGGCTCACGCCGTCAGCAGTCCAGTAGGGGTCGACATAACCGAAGTTATAGCGGCTCTGGTATTCGCTTCGGGTCAGGCCGATGGAAACCTTGTTACCGGTACCGAGGAAGTTGTTCTGGGTGATCGAACCACCGAGGATCAGGCCGGCACTCTGGGCGAAACCGACACTGGCGGTAATCGAACCGGAGGCTTGCTCTTCTACGGCGTAGTTCACGTCAACCTGGTCATCCACACCCGGTACAGCCGGGGTTTCAACGTTGACTTCCTTAAAGAAGCCCAGGCGCTCGAGGCGAACCTTGGACTGGTCGATCAGGTAAGTCGACGCCCAGCCACCTTCCATCTGACGCATTTCGCGGCGCAGCACTTCGTCGGCAGACTTGGTGTTGCCACGGAAGTTGATGCGGTTCACGTAGGCACGCTTGCCCGGGTCTACAACGAAGGTGATGTCCACGGTGTGGTCTTCGTCGTGCGGGGTCGGTACGCCGTTGACGTTGGCGAAGGTATAGCCTTCGTTACCCAGGCGACGGGTGATCAGCTCGGAGGTGGTGGTCATCAGCTTGCGCGAGAACACCTGGTCCTTCTGCACCAGCAACAGGGACTTGACCTGGTCTTCAGGCACTTTCAAGTCGCCGCTGAGCTTGACGTCACGAACCTTGTACTTCTCGCCTTCGTTGACGTTGACAGTGATATAGACGTGCTTCTTGTCCGGGGTGATGGACACCTGGGTCGAAGCGATATCCATGTTGATATAGCCGCGGTCCAGGTAGTAGGAACGCAGGCGCTCCAGGTCACCGGAGAGTTTTTCACGGGCATACTTGTCATCGTTCTTGAAGAACGACAGCCAGTTGGTGGTCTTGAGTTCGAACAGGTCGATCAGGTCGTCATCAGCAAACTTGGTGTTACCCACCACGTTGATGTGCTGGATGGCCGCCACGGTGCCTTCGTTGATGTTGACCTTCAGGCCGACGCGGTTACGCGGTTGCGGCACCACTTCGGTCTCGACGGTAGCCGAGTAACGACCCTGGGCAACGTACTGGCGTTGCAGTTCGTTACGCACGCCTTCGAGGGTGGCACGCTGGAAGATCTCGCCTTCGGCAAGGCCGGATTGCTTGAGGCCTTTCATCAAGTCTTCAGTGGAGATCGCCTTGTTGCCTTCGATCTCGATACTGGCGACAGAAGGTCGCTCGACGACAGTAATGACGAGGACGTTACCTTCGCGACCCAGTTGGATATCTTGAAAGAACCCGGTTTTGAACAGCGCACGAGTGGATTCCACCAGGCGACGGTCATCAGCCTGTTCCCCGACGTTCAACGGCAAGGCACCAAAGACGCTACCCGCGGAAACCCGCTGGAGGCCGTTGACGCGAATATCGGAGATGGTGAAGGACTCGGCGTGAACTTCGGCGATCATCAATACGGTGAGAACCGCAGTTAGCAGCAGACGTTTCATGAAGTCCTTTCTTATTCCAACTGGCAATAAACAAACTGCCGCAAAATGCGGCAGATTCGCAATTCAGCGAAGCGTTACAGTCGTCCCAGATCGTTGAACAGGGCTAATAACATCACCCCGACCACCAAACTGATACCGATCTGTATCCCCCAACCCTGCACCCGATCCGACAAGGGGCGACCACGCGCCCACTCGACCAGATAAAACAACAGATGCCCCCCATCCAATACTGGAATGGGCAACAAATTCAGAACCCCAAGGCTAATACTCAGATAAGCCAGGAAATTCAGGAAATCTACAACGCCCGACTGGGCAGAAGCGCCCGCCACTTTAGCAATGGTTATCGGTCCACTCAAGTTTTTTACCGAGAGCTCGCCGAACAACATTTTCTTGAGGGAATCGAGGGTCAGCACACTCATGGTCCAGGTGCGTCTCGCACCCTCGCCAATCGCTGCCAACGGCCCGAAGCTGACCTCTCGAACCATCGAGGGTGGCCAATCGACACCTTTGACGCCGGCCCCCAGGTAACCCCCGGCTGCCTTGGCCTCCCCACGAACCGCCAGGGTCACAGGGACGTCGATTTGAGCACCATCGCGCTCAACTTTCAGCACAATTTTGGTATCAGGGCGTACACGCACCAGGTCGACCACCTGCTGCCAGTCACTCAGCGCCTGGCCATCGAGGGCCAGCAGGCGATCACCGGTTTTC
Source organism: Pseudomonas sp. C6002 (assembly GCF_013385805.1). Taxonomy (NCBI): domain Bacteria; kingdom Pseudomonadati; phylum Pseudomonadota; class Gammaproteobacteria; order Pseudomonadales; family Pseudomonadaceae; genus Pseudomonas; species Pseudomonas sp. C6002. The sequence goes on from NZ_JACAPH010000002.1 coordinate 35,755, forward strand.
AGACCCGCGGCCTGGGCCGGCCCCTTCGGATCCAGCTCCGCCAGCACCGGCGGCAAGGCCGGACGCCATGGGCGAATGCCCAGGGATTTGATCGGGTCAGGCTCATCGGAGCCTTTCAGCCAGTGGTCCAGGGCCAGCTCGCGCGAGGTTTCGGTGGTGGAATCCTGATCGCGCACCACCAGTTTCACGATGCCGCTTTCACCCAGGCGACGCACCAACTGCAAATTGACGGCACCCCAGCCGGTGGTCGGCTCGCCATCAACTGCAACAATTTCTTGCCCGGCAGTCAGGCCGGCCTTCGCCGCCATGCTGTCGGCCTCGACGGCACCGATCACTGGACGCACCTGCTGGCTACCCAACATGGCCAGGACCCAGAAGAACACCATCGCCAACAGGAAATTCGCGATCGGGCCTGCCGCGACGATGGCGATGCGCTGACGAACGGTCTTGCGGTTGAAGGATTGATCCAACTGATCAGCCGGCACTTCGCCTTCGCGCTCGTCGAGCATCTTGACGTAGCCGCCCAATGGAATGGCCGCAATTACGAACTCGGTGCCACGACGGTCGTGCCAGCGCAGCAACGGCATGCCGAAGCCTACGGAAAAGCGCAGTACCTTGACGCCGCAACGACGCGCGACCCAGAAATGGCCGAACTCGTGGAAGGTAACCAGCACACCCAGAGCAACCAGGGTGCCGACAATCATGTAGAGCGCACTCATCTAATTTCTCCGCATTTCAATCCAGTGCCTGAAGGCTTGAACACACCCAGAGGCTAACGCGTATTGCGGCTCAACCACTGCTCGGTCAAGGCCCGGGCCTTTGCATCCGCTTCGAACACCGCGCCCAGATCATTCACCGGGACGACGGGCTCAAGGTTCAAAACGTCCTCGATGATACCCGCGATCTGCGGAAAGCGGATGCGCCGGTCCAGAAACGCCGCCACAGCCACTTCATTGGCCGCATTCAGCATCGCCGGGGCACTGTTACCCGCCTCCGCAGCTTGCCGCGCAAGACGCAGGCAAGGGAAGCGTTGCTCGTCGGGCGCTTCGAAGTCCAGACGGGCAATGGCAAACAGATCCAACGGCGCAACACCCGAGTCAATCCGCTCAGGCCATGCCAGGGCATTGGCGATCGGCGTACGCATGTCCGGATTGCCCAGTTGGGCCAATACCGAGCCATCCACATAGTCCACCAGGGAATGAATCACACTTTGCGGGTGGATCACCACCTCGACCTGGTCCGGCCGGGCATCGAACAACCAGCAGGCCTCAATCAGCTCCAGGCCCTTGTTCATCATGCTCGCTGAATCCACCGAGATCTTGCGCCCCATGGACCAGTTCGGGTGAGCGCACGCCTGATCGGGAGAAACATGTTCCAGATCGGCCAGCGGCGTCTGCCGGAACGGGCCACCGGAGGCTGTCAGCAGAATCCGGCGCACGCCGACCTGGCTCAACCCGCGGGCGAAATCACCAGGCATGCATTGGAAAATCGCGTTGTGCTCGCTGTCGAGCGGCAACAGCACGGCGCCGCTCTTGCGCACCGCCTGCATGAAGAGTGCCCCGGACATCACCAGGGCTTCTTTGTTGGCCAGCAGAATCTTCTTGCCCGCATCAACGGCCGCCAGGGTCGGGCGCAAGCCGGCAGCGCCGACAATCGCCGCAACCACGGTGTCGACCTCAGGGTCTGCCGAAACCTGGCACAACCCCTCCTCCCCCACCAATACCTGAGTCGCCAGGCCCGCAGCGCGCAAGTCATCCTGCAAACCACGTGCAACTGCCGCTTCGGGCACTACTGCGTATTGCGGCGCGTGCCGCACACACAGTGCCAGCAGTTCACTCAGGCGACTGAAACCGGTCAAGGCGAATACTTGATAACGCTCGGGATGACGGGCAATCACATCCAGGGTGCTTAGCCCCACCGAGCCGGTAGCGCCCAGCACGGTTACCTGTTGCAGGCGGCTCACGAGGCAGCCATCCACAGCAGTACGGCAAAGATCGGGATCGCGGCAGTCAGGCTGTCGATACGGTCCAGCACGCCACCGTGACCCGGCAGCAGGTTACTGCTGTCCTTGATCCCGGCCTGGCGCTTGAACATGCTTTCGGTCAGGTCACCGACCACCGAGATGAACACCACCACGGCTGCGCCCACCAGGCCCAGTAGCATTTCCTTGACGGTCCAGCCACGCACCACACCGACCACCACGGTAATCACCAGGGTCAACGCCAGGCCGCCATACACGCCTTCCCAGCTTTTGCCCGGACTGACCGCCGGCGCCAGCTTGCGCTTGCCGAAGGCACGCCCGGAGAAATAGGCGCCGATATCGGCACCCCACACCAGGACCATCACCGCCATGATCAGCCAGTTACCCAGTTGCATGTGCTTGATGTAGACCAGGCCTTGCCAGGCAGGCAACAGAATCAAAAGGCCAATCACCAGCTTGCAGGCGACACTGGACCAATGACTGCTGGTGCCCGGATAGGTCAGCACCAGATAGGTCGCCAACGCCCACCACAACACCGCCGCACCCAGCACCCAGGGCGCCACGTCCGGCAGGATGTACATCAGGAACATCAACAACGCCACGACAGCGGCATACACCACACGAGGCAACTGCGCGGCGAAACCCGCCAGGCGCGCCCATTCCCAGGCACCCAGGGTCACAACCAGGCCGATGAACAGCGCGAAGTTCGCACCTTCAAGCAGGAAAAACCCGCACAGGGCAATAGGCAGCAGGATCAGCGCCGTGATGATTCGTTGTTTAAGCATTAAACCCGGGCTCCAGCTTCGATCTGCTCGCTCGTTTTACCGAAGCGACGCTGACGGGAAGCGAAATCGGCCAGCGCATTGCGCATGGCATCGTGTTTGAAGTCCGGCCAGAACAGGTCGGAGAAGTACAGCTCGGTATAGGCCAACTGCCACAACAGGAAGTTGCTGATGCGATGGTCGCCACCGGTACGAATGCACAGGTCCGGCAACGGCAGGTCGCCGGTCACCAGGCAGGTTTGCAAGAGTTCGGGGGTGATGTCTTCCGGGCGCAGATGGCCGGCCTGCACTTCCCGCGCCAGACGCTGCGCGGCCTGGGCAATATCCCACTGGCCGCCGTAGTTGGCTGCGATCTGCAGCACAAAACGGTTGCTGCCGGCAGTGATCGCCTCGGCTTCGCGCATGGCCGCCTGCAGCTCCGGATGAAACCGCGAACGGTCACCGATGATACGCAGGCTGATGTTGTTCTCGTTCAGGCGCTTGGCCTCGCGGCGCAGGGCCTTGAAGAACAGGTCCATCAAGGCACTGACCTCCTCGGCCGGGCGCTGCCAGTTTTCACTGGAGAACGCGAACAGGGTCAATACTTCGACCTTGGCCTCGGCGCACACCTCGATCACGGCTCGTACAGCGTCGACACCCGCCTTATGCCCGGCAACGCCCGGCATAAAGCGCTTCTTCGCCCAGCGATTATTCCCGTCCATGATGATCGCGACATGGCGCGGCACCACGGAGGGCACAGTCTGCTTGGTCTTTTCCATGAAGGCGTCCTGACCCCTTATACGGCCATCAGGTCCTTTTCTTTATCTTCCGTGGCCTTGGTGATCTGGGCCTCGGCATCTTTAGTCAGCTTGTCGATATCAGCAACGGCACGGCGCTCTTCGTCTTCGCTGATTTCCTTGTCCTTGACCAGCTTCTTCAGGTCACCCAAGGCATCACGACGGATGTTGCGCACGGCAACACGTGCGTCTTCTGCTGCACTGCGCGCCTGCTTGGTGAAGCCCTTGCGGGTTTCTTCGGTCAGGGCAGGCATGGAGATCAGCAGCAACTCGCCCAGGTTGGTCGGATTGAGGTTCAAACCGGCGCTCTGGATGGCCTTGTCGACGGCGCCGAGCATGTTGCGCTCGAAAGCAACGACTTGCAGGGTGCGCGAATCTTTTACAGTGATGTTGGCCACTTGGGTGATCGAGGTATCAGCGCCGTAGTAAGGCACCATCACGCTGCCCAGGATGCTTGGGTGGGCCTTGCCGGTACGAATCTGGCCAAACGCATGGTTCAGGGATTCCAGGGATTTTTGCATGCGCTCTTGAGCGTCTTTTTTGATTTCGTTGATCATTGTTCGATTTCCTCGATCAGAGTCCCTTCCGCGCCGCCGTGTACGATGTTCAGCAGGGCGCCGGGCTTGTTCATGTTAAATACGCGCAGCGGCATCTTGTGGTCGCGGCACAAGCAAATTGCCGTCAGGTCCATCACGCCCAGCTTGCGATCCAGTACTTCATCATAAGTCAGATGATCGAACTTCTCGGCATGCGGGTCTTTGAATGGGTCTGCAGTGTAGACACCGTCAACCTTGGTGGCCTTGAGCACCACGTCCGCGTTGATCTCGATACCACGCAGGCAAGCTGCCGAATCGGTGGTAAAGAATGGGTTGCCGGTACCGGCCGCAAAAATCACGACTTCCTTGGCATCCAGGTGACGCATGGCCTTGCGACGATCATAGTGATCCGTTACGCCAACCATGGAAATAGCCGACATCACGATCGCGGTGATATTGGCGCGTTCCAGCGCATCACGCATGGCCAGGGCGTTCATCACAGTGGCCAGCATGCCCATGTGGTCGCCTGTCACCCGATCCATGCCGGCAGCGCTGAGTGCCGCGCCACGGAACAGGTTGCCGCCGCCGATCACCAGACCGACCTGGACACCGATACCGACCAGTTGGCCGACTTCCAGCGCCATGCGATCGAGTACTTTGGGATCGATCCCAAACTCTTCCGAGCCCATCAGGGCCTCGCCGCTAAGCTTGAGTAGAATGCGTTTATAGCGAGCCTGATGACCACTGCCCTGCTGAGCCATTGCGAATCTCTCCTGCGGCGTATTTTTTGAAAATTCTTGGCAAGCCGTTTACGGCCTGCGTTCACTCTAGCTTGACGCTGTCACAGCGCCATCGGAACACGGCTTTGTAAGCCAGTTCCAAAGGGAAACCAATAAAAATCGATCACCCCATTTGAAAAGAGGCTGCGCGCGTAAGCGGGCAGCCTCTTTTGGGCGACAGTTAAAAACTGTCTTACTTCTTGGTGGCAGCCAGCTGGGCAGCAACTTCTTCAGCGAAGTTGTCGACCGGCTTCTCGATGCCGTCGCCTACTTTGTAGTAGGTGAAGGAAACGATTTCAGCACCGGCTTTCTTGGCCAGTTCGCCAACCTTGATTTCAGGGTTCTTGACGAACGCCTGCTCAACCAGGGAAGCCTCAGCCAGGAACTTGCTGATACGGCCCTTGACCATGTTTTCAACGATGTTTTCAGGCTTGCCTTTGATTTTCTCTTCGTTCAGCTGCAGGAACACGGCTTTCTCGCGTTCGATGGCTTCAGCAGAAACTTCCGATGGCAGCAGGAATTCAGGGTTGCTGGCCGCTACGTGCATAGCGATGTCTTTGGCCAGTTCAACGTTGCCGCCTTTCAGGGCAACCACAACACCGATCTTGTTGCCGTGCAGGTAAGCACCCACAACGTCACCTTCAACGCGGGTCAGGCGACGAATGTTAACGTTCTCGCCCACTTTACCCACCAGAACCAGACGATCAGCTTCTTGAGCTTCGATCAGCGGAGCGGCGTCGGTCAGCTTGTCAGCGAATGCTTTTTCAACGCTGGCAGCGACGAAGTTCTTGAAGTCGTCTTGCAGGGCCAGGAAGTCGGTCTGCGAGTTAACTTCCAGGATAACGGCCGATTTGCCGTCTTCCTTGATTGCGATGGCGCCTTCAGCAGCGACGTTGCCTGCTTTCTTGGCAGCCTTGATGGCGCCCGAAGCACGCATGTCATCAATGGCTTTTTCGATGTCGCCGCCGGCCTTGGTCAAGGCCTTTTTGCAATCCATCATGCCTTCGCCGGTACGCTCACGCAGTTCTTTAACCAACGCTGCAGTAATCTCTGCCATTTTCAAAATCCTCTTGGATAGGTTTTCAACCATTCCACCCGATTGAACGGGCGATCAATTCTTCCCGAACCACCCTTGTAGGCCGCTGCACGTTACAAATGTTGTAGCTGCGCTGCCGACAAATGGTTTTCGAGGTGGCAAAAAGGGGGCCAAGCCCCCTTTTTGCTTACTGAGTCAACGCCAAGGCGTCAGTTACTCAGCTGCAGCTACCGGAGCTTCTTCAACGAACTGCTCGGTACCGCCAGCAACGTGGTTGCGACCACGGATTACAGCGTCAGCCATCGAACCCATGTACAGCTGGATAGCGCGGATTGCGTCATCGTTGCCTGGGATGATGTAGTCAACGCCTTCCGGGCTGCTGTTGGTATCGACTACGCCGATAACCGGGATGCCCAGCTTGTTGGCTTCGGTGATCGCGATGCGCTCGTGATCAACGTCGATAACGAACAGTGCGTCAGGCAGACCGCCCATGTCCTTGATACCACCCAGGGAACGATCGAGCTTTTCCAGGTCGCGAGTGCGCATCAGCGCCTCTTTCTTGGTCAGCTTGGCGAAAGTACCGTCTTCGGCTTGCACTTCAAGGTCACGCAGACGCTTGATGGAAGCACGGATGGTTTTGAAGTTGGTCAGCATGCCGCCCAACCAGCGGTGATCGACGTACGGCGAACCGCAACGTGCTGCTTCTTCAGCAACGATCTTGCCAGCGGAACGCTTGGTGCCGACGAACAGAATCTTGTTTTTGCCCTGGGCCAGGCGCTCTACGAAAGTCAGAGCTTCGTTGAACATTGGCAGGGTTTTTTCAAGGTTGATGATGTGGATCTTGTTACGCGCGCCGAAAATGTATTTACCCATTTTCGGGTTCCAGTAACGGGTCTGGTGACCGAAGTGCACACCGGCCTTCAGCATATCGCGCATGTTGACTTGGGACATGATAGTTCCTTAATAAGTCGGGTTTGGCCTCCACGTATCCCAATGACCAACCAGCGGCATTCGCCTCCGGCACCCAGGTCATCGTGTCGACACGTGTGTGGATTTAAGCTTTGCGGGGTATCCCCGGAAAGCGGCGCATTTTATACCACAGAGCTTGCAAAAACGAAACCCGCAATCACATTTGCCGTCAGTCGCTTTTGCCTAAGCCTTTGAATAGAGCCAGAATGCCCCCATCCTTATAGACAGAAGCGATCGCCAGACGCTCATGGTTTCACCCTTGCGTCTGCTAGAATCGCGTTTTTTGGGCTTGTGCGAATTCTGCAACCTTTTGTCGCACACCCGTAAACCGTATTGATTTCAGCGCGTCGCGCTAGAGAGAGCCTGTATGACCGTCACCCTCAAAACCGCCGAAGATATCGCTGGCATGCGTGTTGCCGGCAAACTGGCTGCCGACGTCCTGGAAATGATTGCCGAACACGTCAAGCCCGGCGTCACCACCGAAGCGCTGGACCGCATTTGCCACGACTATATCGTCGACGTGCAAAAGGCCATCCCTGCGCCGCTGAACTACAAGGGTTTCCCCAAGTCGATCTGCACCTCGATCAACCACGTGGTGTGCCACGGGATTCCCGGCGACAAGCCGCTGAAGGACGGCGACACCCTGAACATCGACGTCACCGTCATCAAGGACGGCTACCACGGCGACACCAGCCGCATGTTCCACGTCGGCACCGTGCCGGTCTGGGCCGAGCGCCTGTCGCAAGTCACCCAGGAATGCATGTACAAGGCCATCGAGATCGTCAAGCCTGGCTGCCGCCTGGGCGACATCGGTGAAATCATCCAGAAGCACGCTGAAAAGAACGGCTTCTCGGTGGTGCGCGAGTTCTGCGGCCACGGCATCGGCAAGGTGTTCCACGAAGAGCCACAGATCCTGCACTACGGCCGCGCCGGCACCGGCATGGAGCTCAAGGCAGGCATGACCTTCACCATCGAGCCGATGATCAACCAGGGCAAGGCCGATACCAAGGTGCTGGGCGACGGCTGGACCGCCATCACCAAGGACCGCAAGCTCTCGGCGCAGTGGGAACACACCCTGCTGGTGACCGACACCGGCTACGAGATCTTCACCCTGCGTGCCGACGACACGATTCCCCGCGTTTCGGCGTAATGTTTGCACCGGTTTTCTAATAGCGACGCTGTGACCCATAGATAGAAAGGAAAACCGATCGATGCCCCAGGTGGATCCCGAACTCTTCGACCGTGGCCAGTTCCAGGCGGAACTGGCACTGAAGGCCAGCCCCATCGCCGCCTTCAAGAAGGCCATTCGTCAGGCCCGCGAGGTGCTCGACGGGCGCTTTCGTACCGGCCGCGATATCCGCCGGCTGATCGAGGACCGCGCCTGGTTCGTCGACAACATCCTGCAAAAGGCCTGGGAACAGTTCAGCTGGAGTGAAGACGCCGATATCGCCCTGGTGGCGGTCGGCGGCTACGGCCGTGGCGAACTGCACCCCTACTCCGACATCGACCTGCTGATCTTGCTGGACAGCGCCGATCACGAGATCTTTCGCGACTCCATCGAGCGTTTTCTGACGCTGTTGTGGGACATCGGCCTGGAAGTCGGCCAAAGCGTACGCTCGGTGGACGAGTGTGCCCAGGAAGCCCGCGCCGACCTGACGGTGATCACCAACCTGATGGAAAGCCGCACCATCGCCGGCCCCGAGCGCCTGCGCCAGCGCATGCTGGAAGTCACCAGCACCGCGCACATGTGGCCAAGCAAGGACTTCTTCCTGGCCAAGCGTGCCGAGCAGAAAGCCCGGCACCACAAGTACAACGACACCGAATACAACCTGGAACCCAACGTCAAAGGCTCCCCGGGCGGGCTGCGGGACATCCAGACGATTTTGTGGGTCGCCCGTCGCCAGTACGGCACCCTGAACCTGCGCGCCCTGGCCGGGGAAGGCTTCCTGGTGGAGAGCGAAAACGCCCTGCTGGCCTCCTCCCAGGAATTCCTCTGGAAAGTGCGCTACGCGCTGCACATGCTGGCCGGGCGCTCCGAAGACCGCCTGCTGTTCGACCACCAGCGCTCCATCGCCACCCTGCTGGGGTTTGAAGGCGAAGACGCGAAGACCAGCATCGAAAGCTTCATGCAGCAGTACTACCGCGTGGTGATGAGCATTGCCCAGCTCAGCGACCTGATCATCCAGCACTTCGAAGAAGTGATCCTGGCCCCGGAAGACGAAGCACCGCCGCAGCCGATCAACGCGCGCTTCCAGCTCCACGATGGCTACATCGAGGCACGCAACGACAACGTATTCAAACGCACGCCGTTCGCCATGCTGGAAATCTTCGTGTTGATGGCCCAGCAGCCGGAAATCAAGGGCGTACGCGCCGACACCATTCGCCTGCTGCGGGAAAACCGTCACCTGATCGACGACGATTTCCGCCACGACATCCGCAATACCAGCCTGTTTATCGAGCTGTTCAAGTGCAAGATCGGCATCCACCGCAACCTGCGGCGCATGAACCGCTACGGGATCCTGGGGCGCTACCTGCCGGAGTTCGGTTTTATCGTCGGGCAGATGCAGCACGACCTGTTCCACATCTACACGGTGGACGCCCACACCCTGAACCTGATCAAGCACCTGCGTAAGTTGCAGTACACCCAGGTGTCAGAGAAATTCCCGCTGGCCAGCAAGCTCATGGCGCGTCTGCCCAAGCCGGAATTGATCTACCTCGCCGGCCTGTACCACGACATCGGCAAGGGCCGGCATGGCGATCACTCGGAAATTGGCGCAGTGGACGCCGAAGCGTTCTGCCAGCGTCACCAGTTGCCGCTGTGGGACAGCCGCCTGATCGTGTGGCTGGTGCAGAACCACCTGGTGATGTCCACCACCGCCCAGCGCAAGGACTTGTCCGACCCGCAGGTGATCCACGATTTTGCCCAGGCCGTCGGCGATGAAACCCGCCTCGACTACCTGTACGTGCTCACCGTGTCCGACATCAACGCCACCAACCCGACGCTGTGGAACTCCTGGCGCGCCAGCCTGTTGCGCCAGCTCTACACCGAGACCAAGCGCGCGCTGCGTCGCGGCCTCGAGAACCCGGTGGACCGCGAAGAACAGATCCGCCGCACCCAAAGCGCGGCCCTGGATATTCTGGTGCGTGGCGGCAATGACCCGGACGACGTCGAGCAACTCTGGTCGCAACTGGGAGACGACTACTTCCTGCGCCACACCGCCGGCGACGTGGCCTGGCACAGCGACGCGATTCTGCAGCAGCCGGCCGATGGCGGGCCGCTGGTGCTGATCAAGGAAACCACCCAGCGCGAGTTCGAGGGTGGCACGCAGATCTTCATCTACGCACCCGACCAGCACGACTTCTTCGCCGTGACCGTGGCGGCGATGGACCAGCTCAACCTGAACATTCACGACGCCCGGGTCATCACCTCCAGCAGCCAGTTCACCCTCGACACCTACATCGTGCTCGACACAGAAGGCGAGTCCATCGGCGACAACCCGGAGCGGGTGAAAAAGATCCGCAAAGGCCTGACCGACGCGCTGCGCAATCCTGACGACTACCCGACCATCATCCAGCGCCGGGTGCCGCGCCAGCTCAAGCACTTTGCTTTTGCCCCCGAGGTGACCATCCACAACGACGCCCAGCGCCCGGTGACGGTGCTGGAACTCAGCGCGCCGGACCGCCCGGGCCTGCTGGCACGGATCGGCACGATATTCCTGGAGTTCGACCTGTCGTTGCAGAACGCCAAGATTGCGACCCTGGGCGAGCGGGTGGAAGACGTGTTCTTCATTACCGATGCCGACAACCAGCCGCTTTCCGACCCTGAACTGTGCCGACGCTTGCAGGAAGCCATCGTCCAGCAGTTGAGCGTCAATCAGGAGACCGGCGTCGAGATGTCACGCTTGAGCATCTGACCGACCGCCCATTTTCAGCTTCCAATGAATTGAACGAGATTTATCGATGAACAACGCCCTGAACCAGCTGCAGCCCTACCCGTTCGAGAAATTGCGCGTCCTGCTGGGCAGCGTCACGCCGAACCCGGACAAACGCCCCATCGCCCTGTCCATCGGTGAGCCGAAGCACAAATCCCCGCAGTTTGTCGCCGAGGCGCTGGCCAACAACCTGGACCAGATGGCGGTGTACCCCACCACCCTGGGCATTCCCGCCCTGCGCGAAGCCATTGGCGCCTGGTGTGAACGCCGTTTCAGCGTGCCCAAGGGCTGGCTTGACCCGGCGCGCAACATCCTGCCGGTGAACGGCACCCGTGAAGCGCTGTTCGCCTTCACCCAGACCGTGGTCAACCGCGGCGACGACGCGCTGGTGGTCAGCCCGAACCCGTTCTACCAGATCTACGAAGGGGCGGCGTTCCTCGCCGGGGCCAAGCCGCATTACCTGCCGTGCCTGGATGAAAACGGCTTCAACCCGGATTTCGACGCGGTATCGCCGGACATCTGGAAACGCTGCCAGATCCTGTTCCTGTGCTCGCCAGGCAACCCCACCGGTGCACTGATTCCCGTCGACACCCTGAAAAAGCTGATCGCCCTGGCCGACGAATACGACTTCGTGATCGCCGCCGACGAGTGCTACAGCGAGCTGTACTTCGACGAACAAACCCCGCCGCCAGGCCTGCTCAGCGCCTGCGTGGAACTGGGCCGCCAGGACTTCAAGCGTTGCGTGGTGTTCCACAGCCTGTCCAAGCGCTCCAACCTGCCGGGCCTGCGTTCGGGCTTTGTGGCCGGCGACGCCGATATCCTCAAGGGCTTCCTGCTCTACCGCACCTACCACGGTTGCGCGATGCCGGTGCAAACCCAACTGGCGAGCATTGCTGCCTGGCAGGACGAAGCCCATGTGCAGGCCAACCGTGATCTGTACCGGGAAAAGTTCGATGCCGTGCTGACGATCCTGAAGCCGGTGCTGGACGTGCAAAACCCGGACGGCGGCTTCTACCTGTGGCCGAACGTGAAGGGCGACGATGCGGCGTTCTGCCGGGACTTGTTCGTGGAAGAACACGTGACCGTGGTACCGGGCTCGTACCTGTCGCGGGAAGTGGACGGGGTCAACCCGGGCGCCGGGCGTGTGCGCCTGGCGCTGGTCGCGCCGCTGGCGGAGTGCGTGGAAGCGGCGACGCGGATTCGCGACTTTATTACCCGCAATAAATAACTGCGCTGAATGTGGCGAGGGAGCTTGCTCCCGCTGGAGTGCGCAGCGCTCCCGCTTTTTTGGGGCCGCTACGCAGCCCAGCGGGAGCAAGCTCCCTCGCCACAAGCAAGCACCGCGGTGTTATTTGATATGACCCAGATTCGCCTCGCTCATATCCAGATCCGCCAACACCTCCCGTAGCACATCATCACCAATCTGATGGTGACGGCTCAGGCTATACAGTTCCAGACGCTGCGCCCGCAGGGCCTTGAGCCGCAACTTGCGTTCCAGTTGATCCATCTGCAACGCCAGCGCCTGGGCTTCGGCCGAATCGTTGAACACTTCCAGTTGATGACGATACTCCGACATCAACCGCGCCTTGAGCTCGGCGGCCAAGGCTGCCTGGGCGGCATCCTGGGGTGCAGCTTCAGCGGGTTCTTCGGCTTCCAGGGCATGGATAGCCGCCACGGCGGTCTTCTTCCAGGCCTCGCGCACTTCATTGTGGCGTTTCTCATCCGGGCTCTTCTCGATGCCGCGCAACAGCAGCGGCAAAGCGATGCAGGCCGCGACGAGCGAAAGCAGGATCACACCGGCGGCGATGAAGATCAGCAGGTCGCGCTCGGGAAAATCCCGCCCCGGCGCAAGCAGTAACGGTACCGACATCACACCCGCCAGGGTCACGGCACCGCGTACGCCACCGACGGTCAGCAACCAGCAGGACCGCGCGGTGGGCACCAGCGTCAGCTCACTTTTCCCACGAATCCGGCGCAATAAACCCGACAGTCGCCAGATGCTTTGCACCCAGATAAACCGCAACACCACCAGCACCAGGAAAATCGCGATCACGTCCAGGCAGCGATACAACAAGGTCGGCCACAGCGTCGGCTCATGGCTGACCACCGCCTTGATGATGTCCGGCAGTTGCAGGCCCAGCAGCAGGAAGATCAAGCCGTTGAACGCAAACTCCAGCAGCGACCAGACGCTGCGGTTGAGCAACCGGGTGCTGGTCTGGCGCGGCAGCAGGTCGAGCCAGCTTTGCATCATGCCCGCAGCCACCGCCGACAGGATGCCCGAGGCGCCAAGGCGTTCCGCCAGCACGTAGGCGGCGAATGGCAGCAACAACATGAACACCACGTGCGTCGCCGGGTCGTCCCAGCCCCGGGCGATCATCCAGGCACGCAGGCGGCCGACCAGCCAGCTCAACGCCACACCGACCGCCAGCCCACCCACGGCCACCAGCACAAAGGTGAGGCTCGCATCCGCCAACGAGAACACGCCGGTCAGCGCCGCCGCCAGGGCGAACTTGAAGGTCACCAGGCCCGAGGCATCATTCATCAACGCCTCGCCCTGGAGCATGTGCATCAGTGGCGTCGGCAAGCGGTTCTGGGAAATGGCCGACACCGCCACGGCATCCGTCGGCGACAACACGGCCGCCAGGGCGAAGGCCACCGGCAGGGGAATACTCGGCAACAACCAGTGAATGAAGTAACCGGCCCCCACCACCGTAAACAGCACCAACCCCACCGCCAGCGTCAGGATCGGCCCGCGCAGGCGCCACAATTCACGCTTGGGCATGCGCCAGCCATCAGAGAACAGCAGCGGCGGCAGAAACAGGAAAAGAAACAACTCAGGGTCCAGGGCGACATGCAGCCCCAGGGTCGGCCAGGCCAGCAACGCACCGGCGGCGATCTGCACCAGTGGCAACGGCAGTGGGATCACACGCCCGACAAGGCGCGAAACGCTGACCAGCATCAGCAGGATAAGTACGGTGTAGGCGGTTTGCATAACGCGGGATTCCCAGACAATCAACTTGCAACAACACACATCAGGCAACAACTCGCCGTTGAAGTGCCATATTAGCCGCCTATGCTGCGCGATGGCCTTTGCACAAAAGTCGCACACGAGCAAAACGTAAGTGTGACGAGCGGCGCCGAAAGCCGCTGGCCATGGCATAATCCGTGACCTTTAATCTGCGTGAGCCCAAAGGGGGGCAATTCCTTGACCGCTTCAAGCAAAACGTTGCACCTTTTCGGCATCAAAGCCTGGGATGCCGCATAAGAAACGCTCAAAGCCTTTAATATCAAGGCTTTGAGCCTGAAAACGCCATCATACAACACCCACTTTTGCGACTCTTCTGAACCCAATAAACATTGGTCCAAACGGTTGCGTTTTGGGGAAGAAATTCAAAGACGAAATCCCACCACCGGCGTCCTGCCGACGAACACCACTCCCAAACCTGACTCGCCTCGATTACTGTATGAACATACAGCATTCGGAAGCACACCCCATGAACATCGATGAAGACACCTGCGAGTGGCTTGGATGCCCTTCGCCCCTGGAAATGTACAAACATCATGCGGCCATGCTCGAGGACGAGATAAGCGACCTGCAGCTCCACCTGGCCAAGTCACGGGCAAATATAGCCGGCCTCGTGCAAATGAATGACGCGCTGCTTATTGCCAAAGCTCGTGCCGAGCGCTCTCTCAAGGACGCTTTAGAACGCATATCCGGGAAGAGCCAAGAGCCTGCTGAGGCAGGAAGCTTTCGCCCTATCGACCTGGTTACCGAGCAGCGCGACCATCTGTTCAGAGAGAATCAACGGCTCCTGCTGGAGTTGAGCGTGCTCAGGGGGCCACAGTCCTGACGTAAGCCTGGCACGCCCGCAGCGCTATCAATCCTTGGTCGCCGGCGTCGGTGATGGCGATAATTCGTTGAGCATGCGCTGGGTCAAGTTGGGCTCGACGGGCTGCATGAACCACGCCGACGGCGCCGGGGGCGGCAGGCACGTCGCAGCCACTGGCTGAATCCGTGGCATCGAGAAGGACTGACAGCCGCACATCAGCAGTAGCAAGGCGGTCACGCAGCTGAGCCTGGTTGCGCTGGGCATCGGATAATTCCTTGGTGTGTTGTTGGTCGGAGGCGGCCAGTTGCCGCTCGGTGGCCAGGCGCTTGTCTTGCTCGACGCGGGCCTGGGCGGCGGCGGCATTACTGATCGCTGCAAGGTCATCCTTGTGCAGGCCGGCCTGCTCCTCGAGTTTCTTTCCCATCCGCCAATCCTGCACCTGCCAGGTCATGCCAGCGGCGGCCACCATCAGCAACAGGGCCAGCACTACCAGGCCGGCCAGCTTCTGCACCGGCGTCATGCCAGCGCCCGCCGCACGCCTTCCGCCAGCACCGCGTCGGGATAGGCATAGCCCGCGTTTTCGTGGTGGATGATCGCCTTGACGAAACCGGCCATTACCGGAGCCTGGGCCAGATCAATCTCGGCGCCGGGCTGGGTGCCGGTGTTCGCTTCGACTGCGCGGACGTATGCAGCGGTGTCGTTCTCCACGGACGGTGCCCATCGGCTGATGATCGCCTTCACCGTCTTGAGCCCGTGCTTGCGCTGGTAGGTCAGCAGCAACTTGCCCAGGGCGCGGATACCGTTCTCCGGCGTATCGAACCGGGCAAAGCGTTTCTCGATGGCCGGGTCTGGCTTGAGTTGGCCCTGCCATTGGTTGGCCGGAACGTAATCGATGTTTCCGGGGTTGCGGTTGCGCACCCCTCGGGTTTCGGTGATCGGCATGCTTTTCTCCAGGCAATAAAAAACCCGCTCAAGGCGGGTGGCGGTAAACGTTTGGCAGTTACACGGGCACCACGGGCCACTCAATGGCATCCGGGTATTGCGGTTGCTCAATAACCCGGCTCAGCGCTACTCGGTATTTCTTCCAGGACTTGAGCGCCGCGAGGTCTGCGTCCGTGGCTTCGTCGACATCCACGGCGTCCTGAAGTGGCGCGATCGCGTAGTCAGCGACGGCCCGCAGCCGGGTGATCTCGGCCTGAGCCAATTCCAGCGGGTCAGCTGCAGGAGCTGTCAGCTCCGGCACCACCTGGACGGGCAAGGAGTCCACGGCCACATGCAAAGTGATGCTGTGCACCAAGTCGGCGGGCTCACCATCCTTGGCCACGCTGACAGCCAGCACGCCCTCGTTGTAACCGATGTCTACCGAACAAGCCGCGTCGACCTGATTCAGCACATAGCCCCAGCCCTCTGGCGGTGGAACCATGCCGAGCGTTCCGTGCACCAGATACTGCCCAGGGCCCGGGTGCTCGGTGGTGATGGTGCTAACGCCCAAAGACGTGACATCGATGACGGCGCCGTCGGCACCGAGAATGTTTACTGCTGCGCGAGTGGTCATTAGATAGCCTTCAGTGTGCCGTCAGCGGCGCGAGTGGTGTTCCCGGTGTGGTACAGCTCAATCCAGGGCGTTGTGGCACCGTCGTAAATCGACTGAAATTTGATGGTGCCCGAATTGCCAGCCAGACCATAAGGCCATGCGATTGTGAGCCGATTAGATCCGTCCGAATGCCTGAAAATCTGTTTATACCAATAGCCAGTACCGCCACTGGGCATGCTCGGAGAACCAGGCGGATAGAGGTTTGGATCAAGCCCATGTACAGCGTTCGTCAACCAGCTTTGAACCACGCTTGTGCGCGTTCTGCCGACTGCATAAGAGCTCGCCACATTCCCGTCGTCATACCCGATCGCGGCCACCGCCGCGCTACCAAGCCCTAAGCCAGCACGGGCTGTAGCCTGGCTGGTGCCGCCGGTACCGCCCATGGCCACAGGAACCACGTTTTGCGTGGAGACCGTACCCAGGCCGGCCAGGGTGGCGCCCCATTGGTTGACGATCTGCCGGAGCTGATCGGCTGAGTCCTTTACGTAGCCCTGCATCGGAGCCAGGGCGTACGTACCCGCAGAGACTGACGCCCCCAGGTAGTTCGGCGAGATGGTCAGCACCGTGTTGCTGGCGATGTTGGTCACCTCATACCAGCGCCCATCGGGCCCAGTCCATGCATCACCTACGCGCCCGTTGGCACTGAACGATGTGCCTGTGCCAGTGACCGTATTTGAATTCAATGTAACTGCAACTGTGCCGGCTCTATACCAAGGCATGTTTTTCTCCGGGCAAAAAAATGCCCGCACGAGGCGGGCTCTATATGAAGTAAGACCTACGCTTGGCTACGTGCAAAAACGGCAGGCAAGTACAGGGTGCTCATTGCTGTTGCGCCAATGGTGATCGCCCATAACCGGTTACCAGGGAAATCCCACCAACAATAAAGGCTGACATCTCGTGTTTGTGCTCCAGCCATATCCATGCCGAGGTTGTTAATCAGCATGTAGTCGGGCGAAGAAAAATCAAACGGGACGCTGAAATAAACCATCGGCAATCCCTGAGAGTCGGTGCCAGACGTTACGTATGACCAAGACTGATAGGATTTCGTGAATACGGCGACGGGGCTTCCCGCGTCAAAAATCAGACTTTCATTCCCATCAAACAGCTGGGCTCCATATCCAGAACTGGGGCTCACCTGAAATGCGGCCACAAAGTAGTTGCCATTTGGCTGTGCGGTAGCATTGTTGTAGGCCCTCACGTAGAAGCCCGTCCAGTTACCAGGTGACCCCGTAATCAGGACCCTGCAAAGGCCAGCGACGGCCGCAACACGATCGGGCTTTACGAAAACCAACGGCGGCTCCTGAGTGGTTACTGGTTTATCGAAATATGTCATCGACCCCATTCCAGATTCTTGGGTTGGAACAAAGCGCCCTTTCGACAGAACCACAATACGAGCAAACTCCGAATCAACCGTTACTACATCCGAATTATTGATGAACTCAAACCCGTAGGACATCACCTAAACCTCGAGACGATAAGTCGTTGAGTTCCGAATGCATAAAGGCCATTAACAGCCGTTCGGTGACCCCGCCAAACTCGCACTGAGCCATCCAACATCTCTGGCTCAAATTGAACTTGGTGCAATTGATTGCCTGCGTTGTACGCAGCTACAGGCACGATTACCGCAAAGCTGTTTGCCGGCGTGCAGCCAGGAACACTAAATGACTGAGTCGAAGCTCCCCCGCCGCTGGCGAAGGTAACAAGGGTGGATAGCACCACCCTCATCGTGAATGACGCAGGCCCAAGCAGCTGGACCTCGTTTTCGTCCCACGTTCCCAGGCCATATTCGTCCATTAAGACAGTCTCCCGAATTTCCCGCGACGCTTCTCGTTTCCGTCGTACACAGCCAGCCCAGTGCTATCAAGCAGAGTTGAACCGCCAGCACCTTCACCACGGAGCGTGAATGTCCCTGCCTTCACGTTGATCTCCAGCAGTGGCCGGCCCTTGGAATCGACAGTCTCAGAACGCAGCGTCATGCCCAGCACGATTTCCTGAATAAACGCCCGACTGATCAGCGCGGTATCGATAATCACCTGCCCGTCCTGCACCACAAACGGAGTAACGAACCCGCCACCGGCCAGGGTGTTCACCACGGCAAACCTGTCAGCGCTCACCAGGAACTGGCTCTGCAACAAGCCATCGGCGTTCTGCTCGATACCCAGGCCGATACCGGCGGCGACATACTGACCGTTGGCATTGACCTGCATTTTGACGGACCACATGGTGGAAAGCTTTCCATTGGTATCAGCCTGAGCCCTTGCTGTTACCTGAATCGCAGCCTTGTTCTTCACCTCGCTGATTGCGCTGGCCAGGTCGCCCTCGTCGGTACCGTCCCGCCCGCCGCCCACAACTGCTTGAAGCGTGGTGGACTGTGAGGCGACGGCCTTGTTGGTGTCGGCCAGGGAATCGGTAACCGTTTGAACGGCTGCCGAGTTTTCATCGACCTTCGCCTGTGTCTTATCGATTCTTTGGCCGAGCGCGGTGTCCGCATTCGCCCGGGCGATTTCCTCCTGGCTGATCGCCGCGCCGTTATTGCCGACGGTGACCCCAACCTGATCGATGCGAGTCCCAAGAGCACTATCGGCATCAGCCCTTGTCGCTGCCTCACTGCCAATCGCAGCAGTGTTGCCGTCGACACTGCTTTTCAACTGATCCAGCCGTGTCGCCGAAGCAAGGGTTTCAGTGGCTACCACCTGCTCAAGCGAGGTAAGCCCGGCCCTGTTCTGCCCTACCGCCGCATCCAGCGACGTGGTGCGCTCAACCAGCGCTCGGTTGTCCGAGGCCTGAACCTTGACCTGCTCAGCGAACTTTGCGGTGGCATCCCAACCTTTCAGAGCGTCCGCCAGGTCGCCCTCCCCGCTGTCCTCCCTCCAGCTCGCCTGGAGCGATTGCAGGGCCGATGTCGTGGCAGTGACCTTGCCGTCCACGGTGTCGATGGACGCCTTGTTCTGCTGGATCTGCAGCGCCATGGCCTGGGTTGTCTCTGCAATGGTGCCGATATCAAACCAGTACTGGGCATTGGGAGGCGTAGTGTTTTTCGGTACCGGCGCGATAGCTTGGTACAGGTGCTGGCCCTGCCGCACCACGTCGCCGGCGGCATAGGTTTTGGTCGGATCGTAGACCAGGGCGTCCGTGATCTGGTCTATCAGGTCTTCCAATTCCTGCTTGGCCTGCTCCAGGCGATCGTTCACAGACCCCGGGCCGTCGCCGGAGATCAGTTCGATCTCCTTGACCAGTTCCTGAGCCAGTTCGGTTTTGCCGATCTGCCCGGCGATCAGGTCCAGAATGGGCCCGGCCTGCGAGCTGGCCTGCCCAATCACACCATTCACCACCGGATAGAACGGACCTATGTTGCCGGTACGATCCACCAGGCGCGCCCAGAAGAAGAACCGAGCGCCCGCCAACAGAGACTGCATGCGGTAGTCGGCCTGTGGATACGCCAGGTCGGCCAGCTTGGTAGCAGCCCCCAGATCGTTCGCAGGGCCATACCACAGCTCGGTGCGCTGGGTATCCTCGGCGCCAGGTGGGAAAGCCCACTTGATGCCGATGCCGAACAGTTCGCTTGCGGTGGTCAGGGACGACACCGCCGGCGGCAGGCCGACCTTCCCTTGCAGATTGGTCAGGACCGAGATGGTCGGGATCGATGACACGTTGAGCGCATTTACAGCCCGCACCCGCGCCATGTACTGGCCGGAGTAGATGCCGCGCACGTCAACCATAAGCTCGCCGGTACGCGGCACTGTGATCCACTCGCGAGCGCCCCACTTCCATTCAACGTCATACGCCACGGCGCCCGGGGCTGCATCCCAGGCAATGGACATGACAGTGACGGCAATCCCCTGCTCAATGACGACGTTCTGGCTGAGCATCACCCGGGCCGGAGCTTCCTGGCTGCCCACCGGAATGCCGGTGATTGGCCGAATATCCACCACTGCACCGCCGTCGATGGTGGGGAATTTGCTCGGATCGTGCTGGATCACCTCGAGCTGGAACTGGTGCCACTCTGGCCGCGTTACGTTGCGGACATAGAACTGCATCAGCTTCAGGTCTTCGTAATCGAGGATCCAACCACACTCGGCCTGCGGCTGCTCGCTGTAATCGGCCATCAGAGTGACGTTGCGACCGACAACCGATTTCACCACTCGCCCCTCGGACTTGCCGCTGGGCAGGTTTACCAGCAGACGAGCGCCGACCGGCACCACGGTGTCGCGGTCAAGCGTAACCACTCGCCCGGCTGCCGCAGCAATACGACCGCCGTTGTTGCGGCCAACCAACATCGGGTCGGCCACGGCTATGACCTGCCCAGGCTTGGGGATGCCACCATCCAGGCCGACGCGGAACACGCCGCCCTGTGTCTGCAGCTTCTCGGTCAGTGCCGCCCATTGCCCGGCGCGCTGCGCTTGGCCCAGGGATGTGCAGCCGATCGCGCCAACATCGGTCTCGCGCACGATCCCGCCCAGTTCGACCATGGCTTCATCGTCAAACACTGGCTCCTTGTCGGTTTCGAAACCTTGGTTGGGGTTGTCCCAGGACACCGTGTAAAGGCTATGCCGATCACGTGCCCGGGTGCCTTCATACTTGATGGCACCGTTGTTGAGGATCTGCGTTTGGTTGTACGTGTAGACCGGGTCGCCAGGCATATCGGCATTGACCACGATCTGGCTGCCATCCCAGTAGGCCAGGCCGTGGAAGATCGAGGCCAGGTCCTGCAGCACCGCGTAAGCCTCGGCCTGCTTTTGGAGATACAGGTTGCAGGTGAAGCGCGGCTCTTGGCCGCCCTTCCCATCCGGCACCATTTGGTCGCAGTACTGCGCAATGCGGTAAAGCGACCAGCGATCCACCATGGTCGCGTCGATCCGGTTGCCGAGACCGTAATAGGGATCGAGCACCAGGTCATAGAAAATGAACGCCGGGTTGTTGGTGTAGGCCTCCTTGAAGGTGCCGTCCCAGATACCATTGCTGGTCCCGGTACCCGACGTCGCATAGGTGCGGGTCGCAGGGTCGTAGTTGGCCGGGACGCGGATGATCCGGCCGCGCATCAGCACGGCTATCTTGGCGATATCGCCGCCGAATGTCTGGGCGTCGTACTCGACACAACCAACGGATGTCAGCGGGTATTCCTGATCGCTGTTCACCACCTCTGCGATGGCCTTGACGATCATCTGGTCTACGACCGTATCCGAGCCAGCATTCGGGGTTAGGCGGCGCACCCTGACCGTCCAGCGGCTGCCGGTGGGCAGTTCGAGGCGGTGGGCACGCTCGTACTCGGTGACGTTCTTGCGATCCACCGCAGTGGCCAGGACCTCAACGTAGGGCCCGTTGTCGGTCGAGATGTCCACGGCGTATTCAATGCGAACGCCGTTGATGTTGCCTGATGCGTCCTGGCTACGCAGAACCGGCCAGCTGAGCCGGAGGCGCACCGCATCGATAACCGGATTGGTAATGGTGTGCAGCCAGGGCGTGCCGTAGAGCAGTTCCTTTTTTACATCGATCTCGTTGCTAGACTCCGAAATCCCCTCAAGGCGCGTCTGGTTCAGTTCGCCCGACCGGAACTGCCATTTCAAACCCGGGTAATTGATCGTGCCGTCTGGAGCTTGGGCTGGGGTGCCATTCAGCTTGATCGAGCGCAAACCATCGACCGGGCCGACGATAGGCCCCCAGCTCCACATGTAGACGATTCGAGCAGTAGAAATAGACGGCACGCCATTCAGGGCAACGCTGGGCTGTTTCTGCTTGGCTTCGCCGCCCTTGCTGCCGATCACAGCCCGGCGAGTGCGTGGCGTCACGCGGCGCGCCTTCTTTGCTACTGCGCTCATGCGCCCTCCAGAATGCAAAAACCCGCCGAAGCGGGTTTGTGGTGGTGACTAAATCAGATGTTGTCTTGGGTGTAGATCCCGCCAGACTCGACAGCTCCACCGATCTCGCGCTCTCCGTACAACAGCGGGTACGGGTTGCCCTGGGCAATGGTCGTGACTGCGCCGCCGAAGCCGTAGCTCGGGTTGTTGCCGTCGTCGTTCTTGCCCTCGGCAGTGGCATTTGTGGTCGGGGAAAGCATCTGCACCACCCCGCCCAGGCCGACAGCGGCGCCGGCGGCGAGCAGACCGAGCCCGAGCCCCGTGGTCGTACCGCCCGTGAACAGGCCGGCAACGATCAACACAACGCCCAGCAGCGTCTGAAACATTCCGGCCTGTTTGCTGCCCTGGACAATCGGCTGAATGCGGATGTCGCCCTCGGCGCGGCCCACCAGGTCAAGCTCCTGCTCGCCCAGGTTGCGCTCATCGACAAACACGGCGAACACCAGGCCCCGCTCCTCGGCGGTGCGCAGGTACTTCTCAAAGCCGGGCTTCATCATGCACAGCGCTGCCATGGCATCGCGGAAGCTGTGGACGTCCAGGGTGTACTGCTTGCCAAACTTCTTGCCCAGCACGCCGCCGAGCTTGATGGTGCGCATAGTCATGGGCGGTAGTCCTTGTGCCGGAGAATCAACTTCACCCGGTTGGCCATCGACCAACCGTAGATTTCACGGGCCGCCAGGCGCCCGGGCATGTGGTGGTAAATGAACGGGCCAGACCCGCCAAGCTTCGGCGCCGGCTCGCTGAGGAGCGCCGGCTCATCGCCAAGGTAGATCACGGCGTGATTCGGGAAGTAGCACTCCCGGCCGGGCGTTGGGATCTGCAACACCAGCATGTCACCGCGGCGCGCCTCGTTGACCTGGTAGAAACCGGTGGCCGCGAAGTTGTCTTCGTAGAGGCTCGGCCCTTCCTTCTGTTCCCACCAGAGATCGGATCGCTCGAAGTTCGGCAGCTGCAAGCCCGCCTCCCGGGCGTACCAGTCGCGGCACGCAGCCCAGCAGTCCAGCAGGCCATGGGAGAAGTCACGGCCCAGCAGCGGCGCCTGGAAGCCCGTAGGCTTGAACCACTCGAAGTCACCGCCGGGCCAGCCGACAATACCCCACGGCAATTCGTGCAACTCGCAGCTGACGCGGTCGGCCATGCTCGGCGCCGGCGCCTTGTCGGGGTGGCTGTGGATGATCGCCAGTACCTCGCCCCGATCTTCTGCCTGGGCCATGTCCTTGTGATCGATCTGGAAGTGTTCGCGCGGCGTGGTGGCCAGGTTGCCACAGGGCACGTACTCGCGCCCGGTGGCGGACTTGATCACCACCCCGCAGGCCTCTGCCGGATAGACACGTTCGGCGTGAGCGCGGATCTCGTCCTGCAATTTTTGGTTGATGCGCATCGCTACCTCGAACTTGCTATCAGGCTTGCGCCCATGGATCCGCCAAACCGGCGGGTGTTTCCCCGAAGCTTGCAGCTGCTCCACCAGCCGCCACAGCGGTCCAGCGCGGGGTTGTCGGTGGGCTGGTTTTTCTTGTCGAACATCGCCGAGCCGGTGTACGCGCAGGCCTCCTGCCGGTACCCGCCACGGCAGGCCCACCGGCAAAGCTTGGTGATCTGCTGCGCCGGCAGCATCTGGCCTTCCATGTCCGTAGGGCTCGACAGCGAGAACGTCACCGAGATACTGGGTAGCGCCTCCGTCTTCTGTTCGATAAACCAGAGGTTCGTTTTCGATTGGTCGCTGGCTGTCGGGTTACCGTCAGGGAAGTTGGCGGCGTCCAGGAAGTGCCGGAACGTTTCGATCACCTTCACCCGGGCGCCGGCCAAGTCGCGGAACTGGAAGCACAGGGCAGTGATTGCTCCGCGAACGCCACCGAGCTCGTCGTCCACCTGCAGCGTCGGAGAAGCCGGGCGTCCATCGCCACGGATGTCGAAACCCTTGGCCTCGATCTGGAGCGGCGAATACAGCTGCCCCTGCCAGATGATGTCGCCCTCGTGGGCATGGCCGTGGAAGCGCCAAACCGTTGCACCCAGGTGCGTAGCGTCCAGTTCGTAAAGCCGGATCTGGTTGCCGGGCTCAAGCTTTTGAAGATCGGTGTTGTAATTCATAGGGCCCCAGAAACAAGAAACCCCGCACTTGGCGGGGTTTGGTGA
Source organism: Pseudomonas sp. C6002 (assembly GCF_013385805.1). Lineage (NCBI taxonomy): Bacteria > Pseudomonadati > Pseudomonadota > Gammaproteobacteria > Pseudomonadales > Pseudomonadaceae > Pseudomonas > Pseudomonas sp. C6002. The sequence continues at coordinate 59,958 of NZ_JACAPH010000002.1, forward strand.
GGGTTAAGGTCGGGGGTTGAATACCTGCTTCACGGTGAACGTGACGGTGTAGATGTTCATACCGAGGGCTTTCTTCTTGTACCCATTGGCCCGGTACCAGCCTTGGGGCTCACCAGGCGGCGAATAGCGAAAAGCCTTATAGCCCTCATGCCGGTCAAGGAATGCGAGCAATTCGGGCAGTTCCTCGCCTGGGGCATCCTCACCGGTGTGCAGCAGATTCCATACCTGGCTCTTGGTGTTGATGCCAATGCCCCCGGCCTGGACCATGCCGTCACCGAACTCGTTTTCCCAAGTGCGCTGGCTGACATCACCGTCGGCGCCGGCCTCAACATCAAAAGTAAATGTCTCAGCCATCAACGCCTCCACAGCCGGCCACCCTGGCCCATTTCACGATCAAGGAATTTACCGAACTGCGTCTCCAGCCCGGCCGACATAGCCTGTCCTTGGCGTGCTGCATCCTGGTCTGTCATGCCCGGCTGGGCTTGCACGGTGATTGGTGCGTTGAAAACAATCTGTGTCGGCCCGCTTGGTGCCGTCTGGGCGCCGGCGCCAACCATCGCGGCACGACCGTCACCCGATGACTCCAGGCTACCGACGCCGATCTGCGCTTGTGGCTGAGAATTGCCCAGGCTGTTGTCGATCCTCGAGAGCATTGCATCCAGCTTCGCGCTGGTTTGAGCGGTAGTTACCCGCTCGCCCTTTTGCAGAAACCAACTGCCGTCTTCTGGAACCGAGTCGATACCGTCGTGCGCCATGCCCGCCAGCGCAGTCATGCCGACGGCTGAAGCCAACGGCCCGGTAACAGCCATCGCCGTGGCCATCGCCGCCGGCGCCGCTGCCGGACCAATGATTGGGATCGCCGCAGTGGAGGCAAAGGCGTTCAAGCCGGCCGTTAGCGACATAGCTTGTGCGTTTGCCCCCAGCGTGCCGGCGGCGCTCGCCTGAGTAGTCTTGCCCACCAGCAGTTGCACACCCTGGTAGATCAACCATTGAGCCGCCATGTCACCCAACGCCTTGAGCATCGACTTAGCGAAGTTGCCAATCATGTCGCCCAGGGCGTCACCGGCATCTTCGGCACCGCTGGCCACATCCGAGAAGAACGTGCCCAAGCCGCTGGTGCCTTCTTGCAGCGCGGTGTTGGTGATGTCTGCTGCCTGGGCGGAATAGTCTCGCGCCGCATCGGCATAGTTCGCCCAGGCCTCGTTGACGCCATTCATCCAGTTGGTTTGCTGCTCGTCCGTAGCAGCGTAGAAGTCCTGCTGAGCCTGAAGGCGCTTGTCGAGCTCGGCCTGCAGTACCGCAGTCTCATTCTGGTAAAGCTCCGGCGTGATCTCGCCGCTGTTGCGCTGCTTAACCAGCTCGTTGACGTCAGCGGCGTACTTCTGCCGCATGGCTAGGTCGGCCCGCATACGGTCGCGGGCTTTATCGCCCATCCCCACGCCCGCCAGCTCCTGCTCAAACCCGTCCTTCGTGGTTTGGGTGGTCAGCGCCTGGGCGTTCTTGAACGCCGTCAGCTTCAGGTCGTCTTCGTTGGCCTTCTTCAGCTTGTTCAGCGCATCCAGTTCGGCGGCCATGCCCTGGAGCTTTTTCTTCTGCGCCTCGCTCAGCTTGCCGAGCTTGCCCTCCTGGAGTTCGAAGGAAAGCTTCATCACCTCCGTTGCTTCGTTCTGCTTGTTACCGGTGGTGTTGATCAGTTCGATCTGGCGCTTGTAGCCTTCCTCGGCTGTGTCAAACGACTTGAGCTGTTGCTTCGCGGCAGAGTTCGATTCGGTTGTGTTCTTCCTCAGAGCCTTGGCGGCGGCATCATCCTTGGCTTTCTGAGCATCCTTAGCGGATGCCGCCGAGCGAATCGCAACCACCATCTCTTTGGTAAGGTCAGTGTTCTCCGCGATGAAGCGGTTTGCTGCCTCAAGGCTGGTTTTATCTTGCGCTGCGCCGAGCTGCTTCTGCAGTTGCTCTAGATACTTCTGCCCAACCTGCGCAGCCGCCGCCTTCGCTGCGTTGTTCTCGCCTTGGGCGCGGGTGTTCGAATCGGTTTCGCCGGTAAGCAGTGCAAGGGTTTCGCGCTGCTTACCGAGAACATCCGTCAACCCTGAAACTTTGATCTGGCCGCTTTCAATGGCCTGGGCCATTTCTTCGGTTACGCCCGGGATCAGGCGGAGCTGGTCCGCCAACGCCTTCCAATCGACTGCCTGACCTTTTGAGGCATCGGCCACCGCCTTATTCATCAGGTCCATTGCCGACTGCAGCTCTGTCGACAGTGGAGCGATGCCAGCCATGAAGCCAGAAGACCCGGCCAGTCCAGCATTTGTCATGCTGCTTTGAAATTTGAAAGCTATGGTTCCAGCAGCACCAGAAAGCTCTTCTTCAGTGTCTGCGATAGAGGCCCTGAGCTCTCTCAGAGTGACGGACTGTGTTGCGCGATTGAGCTTGTTGAACTTTTCCGCAAGTTTATCCAGCGGATCACTGAGGTCGCCGAGCTTCTCTTCGAGAATGCTAGTGTTGTCGTGCAGCGTTAGGAAAGCGGTAGCCGCACCGATTGCCAGTGCTGCAACGCCCACGGGGCCGCCGAGCATTCCAACCAAGCCAACGCCCGCACGACTCACGCCGACCTGAGCTGCTGCAACGGCATTGGTGGCGCGCGTTTCCGCAAGCCGGGCCTCAGCAAGTTGGAGCGACATCTGCGTCTGCACCGCGGTGCCGCGCGCGGCGATTGCTTCTTTCTCCGCCAGGAACACTGATGTCTGGGCTTTCTGCTGCTCAGCCTGAGCCACCAGCAATACCGCCGTGGCCTGAGCCTTTCTCGCGGCGACATCCTTGAATGCCGAGTAGGTTGCGGTTGCTGCCGATGTAGCCGCAAGAGCGCCGTACCGTGCAAGCGCAGCGGTCGCAGCCATAATCGCAACGTCAGCAATAGTCTCGAAATTATCCCCGACTAAGCTGATCGCCTTGCCGAGGGTGCCCGTGAAGTCTGTGGCTTCATTCAGGCGCCCCACATAGACGCTGAATGAGTTGGACAGGTTTTGCACTGCGTCTCTCACTGCGACGCTCATCCCATCCGCGAGCTCTCCGTTTGCCTTGGAGGCCGTCTGAAGTCCAGAGGTAAGGATATCCAGACCGAGTTTTCCCTGCGCGCCGAGGCTGCGGATCTCTTCAGCACTTTTCCCGGTAGATTTTGCGAGGGTATCAACGATCGTCGGCATAGCCGCCAGAATTGATTGCCATCCATCGATCTCTACCTTGCCGGTTTGGAGCGCCTTCGAGTACGCGTCAATGGCAGAACTGGCTTTATCAGCCGAGGCAGAATTGGTCACAAGCAGGAAACTGAAGCTGTCCATAACATCCAGCGCTTGGCTGGTGTTGTAGCCCATGGACTTGAGGCTGTCCGATGTGCGGATGTAAAGCTCTTGCGCCTCGGCCAGTGGGCGGTAGGTCCGCTTCGCGGTGTCGAGTAGGCGCTGCTGCACCAAGTCGTACTCGCCCACACTTACTGTAGCCATGCCGATCCTGTCGGACATTTGACCGTAAGAGTCTGCGGCCTCAATGATCTTGCCGATACCCGCTGCACCTATTGCCGCCGCCAGGGCACCTTTAATCAGGCCAGAAGCATGGGCGGCTCGATCACCTGCGCGATCAAACGCGGAGTCGACGCGACCGAGGCTTTTATCGATCTTCCCCGATGCTTGAGCGACAGTAGAGTCTGCACGGGCCATTTCCTGACGCAGCTGTGCTGTGGTCGCCTCAATACGAACCAGCATCCCCTGAACGTCGGTATCCGCCATGCTTTCCTCCAGACAATAAAAAACCCGCTCAATGGCGGGTTCGTGAAAATTTAAGTGCTATCGAAGTTCAAGCTCAGCCCTGTATTCGCTGACTCGATCCTTGAAAGCCATGGCCTCTTTGCTATCTACCAAATCCTTGCCCCACATCGCGGCATCCATGTATGTGAGATATGCTGAATAGAGCGCCTTTAAGCGAAGCCGAACCGCGTCCCCGTCCTGATACTTGGAATATTCTGCTTTAACCATCTGCTTGATTTTTGCCTTGCTGTCACCCTCGCACTTGTTAGCATCTTCAAGATATGCTTTCTTTTTTGGCTCCTTTGCGCCATCCGCCAGCTGAGCATTCAGCCCGCAAAGATAAACCTGGCCTGCCATTTCCGACTCAAGCGGTCCAAGCTTTTCCTCTGCCGACTGAACATTTCCCGAAAGCAGAAAAGCCAGCCCAGTAGCTACCAATAACTTCCTCATTGTCATTCCTCCGTCGCGTTAATCGACGAGAGTAGCAAGTCGCATAGTTACCGACCACCGCTACCCGGGCTGCCTGCCAGTCAGCGCCTGCCGCAGCTTATCGGCCACAGTCGACGCAGATGGCTTATCAGCCTTAGCTTTCGCCTTTCCACCGCCGAAGGGATTCGTCATCTGCGCCCACTCGATCTTGGCGTCCATGGCGAGGAACAGTTCGGGGATCGGCGTGGCCCAGGCCAGTTCGGGCGACCAGCCCAACCAGCCAGTGGCTACCGCGTAGAGCCGGTCGACGTAGCTGCCGTTCTCGACAGCACTTACGCCGCCGCCGGCTTTTCCTTTCCCGCGTCAGGGCCCTTCGGGTTGTACAGCGCCACCAGGTAGGCATTGAGCTGCACGGACACATCGAGAACGCCAGCCTGCCAAACCTGCTCAGCAACGGCCTCGGCGGATTTACCGGTCAGCCCGGCACCGGCGGCGATGATCACCGCGCAACCGTCGACGCTCAGCGCGTTGATTGCCTGGGACGCGCCGCGCAGCCCGCCGAAGTGGGCCTCAATGGCCCGCACCGCGCCAAGCGTAGGCTTAAGGGTGTAGGTCTCACCGTCGAGCTTGATGTCGACGGTGCCGAAAAGGGTCTTGCTCATGCGTCGAATCCTTGGGGTTCGGGGCCGAAGCCCCTCGGGTTAAGCCGCGGCAGCCGGGAGAATTTCCAGGATGTCGGAGTTGATGCCGATCGTGACGTTGCGGCGTACCACGTTGTCAGCGGCGCCGGCGGCGACGGTGTTGTTCATGACTTTGCCACGCAGATAGAAGGTGGTCGGCAGCAGCGCCGGGGTGGCATCAGGATCGCCGTCGTTGAGGGTGATCTTGATGTTGTAGTCGCCCTTGCTGCGATCCTTGTGAGCGATCTTCAGCTTGGCCTGGCCCAGGTCACCGTTATCCAGGCCGACGGCCAAGGTCAGGTCACCGGCATCGGCGGTGCCCTTGTACTTGCGTACACGGCCATCGCGCAGCGAGGTGAAGGTCACAGAACTGAACGTGTCACCGAACTCGCCCAGGTCTTCAACCTCGCCGATATCGACGTAGGTGTCTGCCTTGTAGAGCGCTTCAGTGTCCGCGCCGTTCTTGCTACCGATACCGATCCGGCAGCCGGCGGCTGTGTTGAGGTTGTCTTCGGCCATGGGGGTTCCTCCAAGGGCACATTGGATAAAGCCGCGGTGCGGCCGGGTGTTGGGTTTAGTGGGTGGTGATGATGCGGACCGTGAGCGATCCCTGGTACGTGACGCCGTCAGCATCTCGCTGGGCGTCAGCCTGATAGACCCGGACCGAGACAGCGCGGCCAACAGTTAACGGCAACCGGCGCTCATCCAGAGCAGCCACAACCTCGCCGAGGATGCGCTTCACCTCTGCCTGGCCGTGGGCGTCCGACCAGACCGACAGGTAAATCAGCCGCTGCTCGCGCTTCCTTCCAGCGATAGGCGAGATGTTTGTGGATAGCTCCCGATCAATGGAAACGTAAGGCATCGGTGAATCCATGGGCGCACCGTCGTAGACCGGGCATGAAACCTCAGCCCCAAGTCTGGCGAACAGCGCCTCCTGCAGCGCAACAGACGGATCAGCCATTGGTAAGCCCCTTGCTCGCCTTGCTCAGCGTTCGAGCGATGGCGGCCTCGATGCTGGCGATTACGTATTCCCGATTCACATCCTTCGCCGGACGAAGCCACGGATGCGCGGGGCGCGCTGGGATGTCCGGGTACTTGCCGAAGAAGTTGGTGCCATCAGCCTTGTTTGTCGGGCGACGGGTTCGGCCACCGGCACGTTTGTTGCCGGTGTAGCCCTTGGTCCCATACTCGACAAAACGCAGGTAGAAGAATCGTTGCTTGTTCTTCTTGCCCCTGATACCGATCTGGGCGTCGAGGCCGCTTTGCGAAACGAAAACCGTCAGAGCAGCGGCGGCGGCGCCAGTGTCTTTCGGGATCAGGTCCTTCATCGTCGAAAGAATGCGCTCCGCACTGTCGCGCATCACCGGTGCCAGCTCGTTATCCATGGATTGATGGATCGTGCGCAGAGTTCGACGCAGCTTGAAGTCGCCGGACATGCGCGATCGACGGGCGGCCATGGATTACTCCTTGGCCTTTCCGGCCTTTTCAGCGGCGGGCGGCGGGTCGGGCGCGGGATCGACCAGGCCACGCCCGACCAGGTCAGCACCAAGCTTGGCATCCACCGTGAATTCTTCACCCTTCTCCCGGTCGCCGGTAGCGCCGGAAAGAGCGCCCAGTGCAACTACTTTCATGATTCACCTCTACGGATTGGGTACGTTTGAACAGAGCAATCGAAGCATGTCGCGCTCGTTGTTCGGCAGGGCAGCTTCGATCAGGTAGGTAGTGGCGATTCCGCCGGACGTGTGCACCAGCCGGTTCCCGGCCACTGCGTCCGAGCGCGGTCTGATACGTATCTCAGCAGTGACTACCGCCTTTAACTGCTCAGCGACTGGCGCGGTTCGCCCGGTGGGCATGGTGATCTCAGACCAAAGTTTCACGAGCTCCACCCAGGAAGTGTCGAAGCCGCCGGTTTTATTTTTCGTCAGGACTGGTTTGAACATGGTGCAGCGATGACGCAATGGGCCGGCTCTCATCAGACCCCCATGCCGATACGATACGGCGCCAGCAACGACTTGCTGGTCAGCGGCAGTTCGGTCGCGATTGTTCCAGAGACAACCTCTTCGCGGTTTGCATAGAGGTGCCCAAGCTTCAGCAGGCATGCCGCTTCGATGGCTTTGTTCACGACCATGCCCCGAGCCGCTTTGGCTACAGACTCCAGCGTTTCAGCGAACACAAACCGCACATCGGCCTCCGCTTCCAATCGCTGATCGGCATCTTCAATAGCCTGAGCGGCTAGCATCGATAAGTCATAATCGACCACCGCGGCTGCTCTTTTGGTGGGAGCTGACAACCTAGCAGCTTCCAGGGAGGCCTGATCGGCATAGAACGAACGATTCAAGTACGCCATCGCTGCAGCTTCAGCACCATCCAGCTGGGATTGCACCAAGTCCTGGTCTTCGCTTTCGGCGCGCAAGTGTTTCATGGCCAACTCGATATCGATCACGCTCATGCTCAATCAGCCTTTTTCTTGTCAGTGGCCTTTGCCTTGGGTGCAGACTTTTGAGTGGCGGCCACGCTGGTGGAAGTAATCGGGTCGGGTTCGGCTTCGGAGTCAGTCAGGTCGACCAAGACCTCATCCTTGCCTTCGTCTGGCTCGGCATAGCCTTTCTGCAGCAACTGTCGGCCGTGCTGCTCACTGGTTAAGAACGAGGTGCCTTCAACCAAAGTTCTGCCGCCGAGATACAGCGGCTTGAGGGTCTTCAATTTCATTTCAACCTCCGAAGGGCCGCCGATTGGGCGGCCCCGCTATATCAAGGGGTTGGGGTGGCGAAGGTGCCGTAGATGAACGCTTCCGGGCGCTTAACAGCCAGCGCCAGACGCTCCTCGCAACGGATCGAGATCATGTTCTTCTCGAAGTCGTCGGCGTTTTCAGTGGAGATCACCACGTTGGCGTCCTCGCGGTCGAAGATCTGTGCACCAGTTTGGAAGGCGCCGGTCAGGAACTTGCCCAGGAATGCTGCCAGTTCGGTTGCGACAACTGGCAAACCCCACAGAGTGGGACCAGCGAGGCTCAGCGGGTTGCCGATGATGTAACGACCCAGGGTGTCCTTGGTCAGCTCAATCTTCGCCCAGTCGGTAAAGTGGAGCACGTGTCCGCTGGCCGGCAAGCGGGCCAGTTGCGACTGGAGCATAGCCAGGCGCAGCTGGTCGATCTGGGTCATAGCGTCAGGCTCGAACGCTGCCGAATAAGCTTCTGCTTGCGGCACGATGCCGTGCAGGTGCACACCAGTGCCGTCGCCGAACAAGATCTCCGACTCTTCGGCGTATTTCAGGCCGTAGCGCATTTCTGCGTCGATGGTGGATTGCAGTTGAGCGAAGTCGTCCAGGATTTGCTTGGACGCCTTGAACATGTGCGCGATGGTGGTAACCGGCGTGATCTTGGTGTTGAACTGGATGTCGCTGTACGGTTTCTGAGTGTTTTCAGCGACAACGCGCGCGGCGTTGGTGAAGCCGGTCTGTTGCACCCAGAAGATCGCCGGGGAAGTGGTGCGGCCCGGCGCGATAAGATCACGGATGAACAGTCGCTGCTTCGGCATAACGTCGATACCTGGCAGGCGCTGTGGCTCCAATACGCCTTCAGCAACGCCGGTGCTGAGCAGCGCGGCGTGAACTGGCACGCTTACGCGGCGGTTGCCTTGAATGCTCTTTGCGAACTCGGCCAGAGCTTCGCTTTTGATGACGGTACCGCCGAGGGTTTCGCGCTGAGCGGCAGCGGCTTGGGTAGGAATTCGGGCGAACTCCTGCTCCAGTTCGCCAAGCTGGGCCTTCAGCTGCTTTTCGGCTTCGGTCAGGCTGTTGAACTTCAGGGCCATCTCATCGACAGCGGCCTTGGTTTCGGTAGAAAGCGAGCCAGCTTTCTTAGCCTCCGAAAGCGCGTTTTCAGCCTGTTTGCTGAATTCGTCAGTGGCCTTCTTGAGCTCGTTGGAGACGTTCTTCAACAGCTCGGCAGTAGTGTCGCTCATGGTTTTTCTCCGGTTTGAATAGCTGCTGCCGAGAACCGCGAAAGCGCGGCCTGTAGTTCGGCAATGGGGTCGGCCAGGTTGGCCGGGGTTGCGGCAGCGTTCTGCTTGCCGGAGGCGGTAGCGCCAGGCGTACCAGCCTTGAGTTCTTGAATTAGGGCGCGGCGCTCGGAGCGCGGCATGCCCTGTTTGGCCAGGATCAGATCCATACGGCGGGCAGCGACTTGGTGAGGCGCCGATGCGCTGGCATCCTCGACGGCGGCGTCAGAAGCCAGAAGGTTGTCTGCAAACCCCGCATCGATTGCAGCAGCGCCGCCCATCCAGGTCTCGACGTCCATGAGCTTGCGCATGGCCTCAATGGGGTCACCGGTGCGTACGGCGTAGATATCAGCGAGTGTTCCGTCGATCTGCTCGAGGAAGTCGGCGACCTCTCGAATGTCGTTGCGGTCACCGGCGGCCATGGTCCAGCTGTTGTGAATCATCAGGAAGCCGGCGCGCGCGATTTGGATTTCATCAGCTGCCATGGCGATGAAAGACGCGGCCGAGGCGGCGAGGCCCAAGATCTGCACCGTCACCTTGCCTTTGTGCTCACGCAGCAAGTTGTAGATGGCCAGGCCTTCAAATACATCGCCACCGGGGCTGTTGATCTTCACGGTCACATCGCTGTCGCCAATAGAGCGCAGCGCCGCGCTGATCCGCTTTGCGGTAACCCCTTCACCCGTCCACCAATCAAATCCGATCGGGTCATAAATGGTGATCGTGTTGTCATCGGTGCTGGCTGCCTTGATCGATGGATTCCACCGCTCCAAGGCCTTCGGCGTAAGGTCGCAGTGAACCTGCGCGCGCGGCCGAGCCTCCGGCGCCGCCGGAATGGTCTTTAGGGTCATTGGTTACTCCAGGATCAAGCGGCGAGAAGCCGAGGTAGAGATATCAGTGCATGGGCCATCATTGGCCCATCGGGGTTTCCGGCATCGAGCGCCTTGGTCGCCAGGTCGAAGGCTTCTTTGATTGCCTCCTTATCCCCGCTCTGATTTGCTGCAGTTATTCGCAACATGAAGGCGGTAGCCGCCGGCGACATGCCGGCCGACTGTTTGCCGAGCTGATCAAGCGGCACGAGCGCCGACTGAACAGTGAACGTATCGCCGCCCGGGATAGGAGCCATGTTTTCCAGACGCCGAACCTCGTTCCGGCACATCCAGCCGTTTTGCAGAGCGGTGTTGTACCAGGCGCCACGACCTGCGCTGTCGGCGCGCAGCAGGCCTTCAACTGCGAACTCAGCGAAGAACTCGTCAGCGTCAGCCTCGCCGATCAGGCATCGGGTGATCTCCTGCTCAATGTTCACCAGAAGCGGGCGCAAACTGTTGGTCAGGAAGTGCAGGTTCTGCGCTTCCACCGAGCTGGCCCAGCTGGACTGCTTATCCATGTGACCGACCATGAAGGGCGGCACCCGGAACCACCGGCACATTTCCTCAATATTGAAAGATCGAGACTCCAGCATCTGCGCCGCTTCGGGGTTCATGGTGATGCCCTGGTACTTTAAACCAGCCTCTGCAACCATTATTTTGCCGGCATTTTTGGAACCCATGAATGCGCCAAGACTGGCCCTGAGTTGCTCGCGCTGCTCTGGTTTTAGCGCAGTGTCACTGCTGAGAATCCCGGAAGCCTGCATGCCTTGAGCGAATACCTTCGCTGCAGCTTCCTCAACGGCCATTGCGGAGCCGAATATTTCCTTACCGGTGGTGACCGGCAACATTCCGCAAACTCCGTCCAAGCCGAAGCCGCGAATGTGCATCAGGTTTTTTTCGGGGATGTCGCGCTCAACGCCGCTTTCGTTATAGGTGTATTTGAGACGACCATTTTCTTGTCTTTTGACACGCATGTACTGTGGCAGCAGAGGAACAAGTGCGACGATTCGGCTGCCAACCATCTTCTTCTCAACGAAGGCGTTACCGCGCAAGCAAATGCTCGCTACAACCAACAGCATGAAACGCTGGGGAGTCATCTCCGCGTTTGGAACTCGGCATAGAACTCGATACAGCGGGTGATCAGTCGCCGACTTTCGAGACCCATCAGGTAAGCGCCGATAAAGTTTAAGAGGGAGAGTCGAAACTGATTCAGACAAAAGCCTCACACACGCCCATACCGTAGACAGCTGCATCGCTTTATCGACAGACACGTGCTGTCCGGATACAGAACTTCCGAACCATTCTTGCCAGAAAGCCCCGTCCTTTATACCAACTGGCACACCGAGCCAATCCAGCAGGGCGGCCTTTACCCGGCCAGGCTTTTTTTCGCGCGCCATTAAATGCCTACCATAATTGGATTTTCGTAGAAGCCACTCTGATCAGGCTCGCCCGCATTGGCCAGCACCCGACCTATGGCCATGATCAGCGCAACGGCGCCGTCGATCTTGTTGTCATCGCCCTGCTTGATGGGCCGCACGACGTCATCGTTGCCCGGCAGGTTCTTGCCGATCACGTTGCCAACGCACCAGGTCATGATCGGATTACCGTCGTGATGGAACCGGCCCGCTTCTATCGCGGCTTCCAGCTCCTTCATAGGGTCCGACATGTTGGTGTAGTTCTGCGTGATTGTGATCGGCTCAAAGCCCTGGTCATCAAGGTCATGACTCAGGCCTGTAGCTCCATGAGGGTCAATAGGGCACTCGCGCACCGGGGCGTGGTGGTTCGCCTCCTTGGTGTCCTCGAGGATCTCGCGATAGTCGACCTCAGCACCGTCGGTCACATCCAGATGCTTGGAGTGAATCCAGGCCTGGAAGCGCTCAGCCATACGTTTGTTGTCAGTGTTGAAGGCTGTGTCATAGGGAACCCAGAACTTCGGCGCAATGCTGTAGTAGTGATTCTTCCCATCAATGACGCGCCAGAACAACCTGGCCCTCGAGTTCATATCGAGCTTGCGCGCCAAGTCGAAGCCGGCAATCCACTCTTGACCCTCGAACTGTTCCAGGGTCAGCGACGTGTCTTCGCATGCCTTCCAGCTTTCCATGTTGTAGAAGCCGGACTTGGCGCTCACCCAGAGGTTGAGGTGCTTCGTTTTGAAGGTGTTGGCAAAGCGGGCCGAGCGAATGGCTCGCGCCTGCTGACTCTCCAGGTACTCCTGAAACACCGAGACGCCGTGATTCGGGTTGGCCTTGGCCAACATCTTCGGATCGGTCCAGTCGTCGCCCTCGTCGAGCGTCCAGATCCAGCCGAACAGTTCTTCGTCCGGTACGGTACCGGCCAGCATCTCGACGACCTGGCGGCGCTTGTCGTAGCACGGGCCTTCAATGTCGGCGCCGGCCGTGGTGATGATGAACATCAACGGCTGACGCCGGGCGCCCATGCCTGTGAGCATGGTGTCGTACTGCGCTGACGTTGGATGTTCGTGGTATTCGTCGACGATGGCACAGCTCGGCGATGCACCGTCGCCAGGATTGCCGATCAGAGGTTCGAAGCGACTGAAGTCGGACGGGATGTTCATGTTCGAGGCGTTCACCTCGATGCCAGCGGCCTGAATCAGCATCGGCGACTTGCTGACCATCAGCTTGGCGGGCCGGAAAACCTCCCACGCTTGTTTCTCTGTGGTCGCACCGGCATACACTTCGGCGCCGAACTCGCCATCGGCGACGAACATACTGATGCCCACGCCGCCGGCGACAACAGACTTGCCGTTCTTCCTTGGCACTTCCCAGTAGCTTTCACGAAAACGGCGGTGTCCGCCCTTCTTCTTGACCCAGCCGAATGTCACGGCAAGGCCGAAAAGCTGCCAGGGCTCCAGCGTGATCAGCTGACGTTTGAATGCCCACTCACCCTTGGTGTGCGGCAGCAGCTGCATCAGCTTGAGTTTTTTCTCAGCCTTTGCCGCGTCGAACTTGAAACGGAAGCCGCGCTTGCGGCTGGCCGCCAGGTCGTCGAAGTGGCGCTGCACCGCCTGGTGTATGTAGCGGCACGCTGGAACCTTGCCGCGGAGCAATGACCGACCCCACGCCGTTGCCTTGTCGACATTGGGGTGGGCAGATTTTGTCATCAGGTTCTCAGCAGGTTGGCAAATTCGTTGGTTTCTTTCTCCTTGTTACCGCCGATCAGTCGTGTCCGGCTGGCCGGGTCCAGGCCCAACATCGAACCGAATGTCACCATCTGGCGCATCGTTTCGTTCGCGGCGGTAAGCGCGGGGTTCTTCATCGGGCCGCCGGTGGCGCCGGTAACGACGATGCCATGCAGCTGGATCGATTCCTGGGCAAGCCGCCAGTTGTCGTAGGCGCTACAGAAAGCCTCGACGTTGTGAAGGTCTGTGATCGCCACCACGTTCTCGCGCAGCAGCTCAGGAACAATCATGTTCCACATGGTGGCGGCCCGAGCGCTGAACCACTCCGGCGGGTCGATCTGGGTGATCTTGGAAAACTGCGGCTCGGCTGTATTCAGCGCACGCTTGCCAGGGTTTCCGGCAAGTGCTTTTTTGGCCGTTGGCTTGGGTTTGCGACCACGGCCGGCGACCGTGGCGGTGCCTCCCATCGCGCAACTCCTGAATTTTTAATTTCGCGGGTGTGTAAGAAAGGTCAAGGGGACGGTCTAGCTGAGCGGATCCCCCAACTTTTTACCCTCCCCCCCTCCGTTGTTGATAATCAATCTCATCTATATCGATGCTGGGGAAGCGGCCCGATTCCTGCCCGGGTTGCCCCAACCGCCATCCTCTGTAGCCGTCTTCCGGCTGTGGCAGGGGTGACACAATGGCTGCCAGTTCGAGCTATCCCAGAACAGTATCCAGTCGCCTTTGTGAGGACGGATGTGGTCGACATGATTCGCTGCTACGACCAACCCTTGGCGCTCACACTCTGCGCACAACGGATACTTGTTCAGGTACGCCTTGCGGGCTTGCTGCCACTTGTAGCTGTACCCACGCTGGCTGCTGGTCTCGCGCTGGCGTTCACGCCGCTTGGCTTCGGCGCTCTTGCCGATGTCCGTGTGGGCATCGCAGTAGCGCGGATTGCGAGTCAGCACATTGCAACCCTGGGCGTTGCAGGGTTTCTTTGGCCTCAGAGGCATTACGTACCAACCTCCAGCTTGAAACCGTGAGTCACTAGCCAATCAATGAATGCGTCGGGCATCTCATCGCGACCGGTCAGCCAGCAGTAGCAGATGGCAAGGCTGAGAACATCAGTCACCCACCAACGCCGAACAACTTTGATCGTTACGCTTACCTTAGCCATCACCGCCTCCCTCACTGCCCGGCGCGGTTGAGCGCTTCATCCGCCTTGTCCGCAGCCTGGGCCGCCGTAGTTGCTGCCCTCGATGCCTTGTCAGCGGCGGTGCCAGTCTTGCGGGTCAGCTCTTCAAGACGCCTGTCCCGCTCTTCCATGGCTGTGTCGTAGGCCTTGCGAATGTCTTCGACCTGCTTGCCCTGCTTATCTGCGAGCGACCAGTAGCTGACCTGGTAGCCAAGCACAGCACCACCAACAACCAGCAGCACGGCAATGGCCCATACCTCGGCCCGCCTCCACCACCGGCGGGCAATGAATTCCAGTGCGCATCTGTCCATCAGGCGATACCTCCAAGCTTGGTGCGCAGGCGGTGGATCTCTTCGCTCTGCAGCGTGACGCGCTCGGTGAGTTGCCCGACCTGGCTGGTGAGGGCTTCAATCTTCCCTTCCATCCTGCCAACTGCCGCGGCGAGATCGTTCCGCTCTTTCGCGAACTGATCGGCGCGGGCCTCGGCTTCTTTACGGGCTGAGCGCTCTTGGTTCAGCAGCTCATTGAGCCGGCGCAGCGTACCGATATCGGCGTTATCCATGGCCCGATCGGTCGCGTCTTTAGATAGGAACTTGCGAAGCCAGAGCAGCCCGCCCAGCACGACAGTGGCACTACCGCCCAGCCAGGTAGCTGTGCCTGGGCCGAGGTCAGTAGGATCCATCCGATACTCCAGAAACGAAAAAGCCCCGCACAGTGGCGGGGCTCAGAATTTTTGGTCGTCTCTCATAACGCGCAAGATCGACATGATGGGGTTAATTTACGGCCAGTCGGCCAATGGGTCAAGCGGCATCTACAAAGATTTGTTCGCTGTCGAATATCTCGGTCGCATGGATCACGGCCTGCTCTTCGAGCTTCTCCAAACGCTTGTAGATTCCGCCTCGCCAATTGCGGCGTGTGCGCTCAGGGGAGCCAGTCAGATCCCAGGTGTTCATGTCGTAGAACTCGGCGGGCAGCACGATCATG
Organism: Pseudomonas sp. C6002; assembly: GCF_013385805.1. Classification (NCBI taxonomy): domain Bacteria; kingdom Pseudomonadati; phylum Pseudomonadota; class Gammaproteobacteria; order Pseudomonadales; family Pseudomonadaceae; genus Pseudomonas; species Pseudomonas sp. C6002. Next base: position 75,034 of record NZ_JACAPH010000002.1, read on the forward strand.
TCGGTGGAGCGCTTACCAGCCTGCACGCCCTTCAGCCTCGGTATGGCCCATGCCGTCAGCGCCTTATAGATGAACAGTTGAGGTGCCGGTGACACCATGCGAGCCACCAGCCTGCCGATGGCTCCGACCTTGTTGGCCTTGTGTGTTGAGTACTTGGCCACCAGGACATCCCACTGCGCAGGGTCCAGCTGGCGGTGCAGAAGTGCATACAGGCAGCAGTCATAGTCGAACTTGTCCCGCACTGACAGGGTGCTGCCCGTGCCGCCTTGGCGCAGATCGGCGTCGATCAGCTTCTGCCATGACTGCTTGGTGCTGTTGTCGATGTTGTCTGCTGCCAGCACCCGCACCAGGGTGCCCATCACGTCCTTATACATAGCCATGGATCAATCCCCCTTGTAAGACGAGCCGCCGGGCCCGCGGCGGTTCGGTGTCTGGTACTCATCAATGATGCAGCGCGCTGGGTTCTTGCCAGCCAACTGGTTCCGCCCACGGCGAGCAAGCATGCCCAGCTGGACAACCAGGTCCTGCATGAGAAGAGGCTCAAGCGTCTCGGCATGGACGAAGCCAGAAGAGTGGCAGCCGATGCATTCGAGCTGATGAAACACACCCTGGATCAGGCCAGCACCACAGCAGGAAGGGCACTCGGTCATCGGTATAAGGCAGCGCACAAAGGCGGGGCCACTGCTCTTTTTCATCATTTTTAAACCTCGCCTATGGTTGTTTCTTGAATGGCCTTGCGGCCCTTATGTTCTGCGGCTTCCAGCGCATTACCGGAATCTCCCGATCTAAAGCCGGTCAAGTCGTGAATGCGCTTGAAACCCTTCGCGTCTAGATACGCACACCACCGATCCAACGCCTCACGCTTGCGGGCCATCACGTCCGACTGGATGTACACCTTCACGTTGTGGCCCATGGCGTGATTGATCAGCAGCTCACCGATCAGGTGGTCGATGCCGATGTCTGCCCAACCGGTCCTGGCCACCTTGCGCAGGTCGTGGCTTGTCCATTCGCCCTGGCCCAGGCGCGTGAACACGGCGCACGCCTGACCTTCGCTGAGCGACTTGGCCTTGCGGGACGGAAACAGGAACTGACCGTCATAGCCGCCGGCCCACTGGATGTCGCGGTAGGTGATCAGCAGTTGTCGAACCTGGTCGGTCAGTGGCAGGTGGTTCTCGACGCCGGTCTTGGTGTTCTCGGCAGGGATGAACCACTCGCGCTCAGCCAGGCTGACGTGCGACCACTGCGCCTGGCGGGTCTCGCCGATCCGGGTGCCGTGGCACAGCATCATCAGGGCCAGCATGGCGTCAGCCGGGGCACTGGCCATTGAGTCGCGTAGCAGGTCCAGCAGGCCCTGGAGCTGGGTGACACGAAGTCGCGACGGCTTCACCCCGACCTTGGCCTTCGAGAAGTCGCTGAACTTCACGTCCTTCATCGGGTTGCTGGTGATCAGGCGCAGCTTGAATGCTTGGCGGAAGGCCAGGGCCAGCAACTGGAACGCCGACCGCACATAGTCGATGCCGATGGACTCTTGGGCCGGCCACATGAACCGGTCATCCAGGGTGGATTTATCAACCGAGGCCAGCGGCACAGCTCCGAGCAGTGGCTTCAGGTGGCACTTGATCAATGAGGCACCTGTCTTCTTGCGCTTGCTCGAGAGGCTCCGGTCGCGGGCCATGCGATCGGCGTACCAGTCCAGCAGCTCGCCCACCAGCAGCCACTTGGACAGGTTGGAACCTTCCCCGGCATCCAGGCGCAGGCGAATGCCTGGCAGTGCTGCCGCAACCTGCTTGGCGCTGAGGTCCGGGTACTGGCCGATCAGCTTCCACTCTCCCCTGACCACCAGGTACCAGGAGGCCCGGGCGCGGTCTTTCGCGAAACGCAGGTACAGGCCTCGGGCCTCGATATCGCGAAGGTCGCGAACTTCGCCGGCGGCCTGGCGCTTGATTTCGGCGTCGGTGATCTTCACGGCGGCGGTCGTCATGCGGGCACCTCGTGAGACTTCAGCTGCTCAGGGGTGAACTCGCCGCGCAAGGGCATCAGATTCTTCTCGTGCTTGATTGCCCACTCACCCCGGAATCGGCACATCCAACCCCCGATACCCGCAGCTGGGCGGAACTGATATTTCTTCCCTGTCACCGGAGAGACCACCACCTCGCCTGGCAGCACGAATCGAACGAGTTCAGCCGTCTCGCCCATATACCCTCCGGATATCACCAGTGCCAGGTCGCCGGGCTTGAAGTTATGGGTCATGCGACCGCCCTCGTTTGTGGTTGAAGTAGGTAGGCGCGGATCGCCTCAATGGCGTCGACGTGCCCGCGGCAAACGATGGCCAGGTAACCCTGATCGGTCAGCGCCTGCAGGTATGCGTCCTGGGCCGGGGACACGGCGGCGTCATACGGGGCCCGGGCCTTGAATTCGATGTACAGGCCGAAGTAGCCACCGCGGGCCATGGGAAGCACCAGGTCAGGAACGCCAGCCTTAACGCCCTGCTCTTTCAGCTTGATCGCCACCAGCTTGTGCCGGTGCCCGCCGTTAGGTACGTGAAAAATCAGCTTGGCGGCGGCCGGGTAACGCAGCGCGATTTCCTTCATCAGCGCGGCCTGCTCCAGGCCTTCCCGGTCGATGGCTTTGGCGCGCACGGGCTTGGCGGTGAAGGCCTTCGGGCTGAATGGCTTCAAAGCTTCACCTTCCCTTCGCTGATCAGGATGTCCTGGGTGCGCATTACGCCCTCGGCGAGGAAGAGACGGATCTCGTATTTGGTCAGTTCCCCGGGCGCACGAAGACGGCCGTCGGCGATGTCATGGCAATAGCCACAGGCCCAGGCCGCCTGGAAGTCGTTTGGCTTCATGCCCATGCCGCAGGTGCCGGCCAGCCGGTAGTGCGCCAGGACGGTGGTGGACGGCTCGCACGAGCAGCCCGGGAACCGAACCTGGCAATCGCGATCGCGGGCGGCATTCGTGAGCTTGCTCATTGGGCACCTCCCGCCAGGCGCGCACGCAACTCCGCGATAGCGCCCCTTCCAACTTCGGGCGTGACTCTGCCATCAACTTTCGACGGCAACGCCTTGGGCATGGTCTGCAGCGGCAAGCCGTCGAGCAAGCGCCGAATAGTGATTGTGTAATTCCGGTCGAACAGCTTCAGGCTGAGCGCGGTGTCGAGCTTGTTCAGGCTCTCGAACCCGCACTCCTTGGCCGTGTGCCAAACCGCGTCATGGGACCACTTGCCCTGCCCCGCCATGCCTGGGTGCGCGTTCCGGCAGGCCTCACGGTGAGCAGCTGCCAGAGGTGGAAGCCCAAGCATTTCCGGGGTCGGCTTGCACCATTCGATGAACTGCCCCGGGCTCGGGATGAAATCGGAAACCTGTTTGCGGGCTTTGATCATGCCGAATTCGATCTGGCCCTGGGTACGGATGCCTTCGTCGAGGAAGGCTTGCATCCATTGGACCTTGGCGGCGCGGTAAGTCTCCTTGTCCGGCCATGCCTGACGCCACGCCGAACGAATCAAGCGAAGCTCAGTGAACAGATCGTTGATCGCCACGGCCATCTGGCGGCGGCCTTCATCCTGGGGAGCTTGGATCTCATCTTTCGGGATGAAATCACCGGCTGCGGGGTTGGCCCAAAGACCCTGGGTAACGGCGGATACCTGCTTCATCACGATTGCACCCCGTTTTGCCAGTCGGTGCTGTCGTCATCGAAATCAGACGCGGCGGCGGGCTTCTGCCGAATCGGGGTGACGTTGGTAGCGGCAGCGCGGACCTTGTCGTTCAGCACCCACTTGACCAACATTTGCACCCACTCAGCCTGAGTGTTCACTTGGCCGCGCGGCTCGTAGTGAGCAGTGAATGCGCGGCGCGCCGCTTCGGTGAATAGGTCCATCGCTACACCAGAATGAACCGCGTAGGTCTTCAGCAGCTTGTCATCAGGAGTCCATTCGAGTGTCATCTCGCTGGGCATGCGAGGATCGACACGCTCATGCGCAGAGAGAGGGTTTTGATCTTCTCTTCTCTTCTCTTCTTTAGGTAACGCACCGCTAACGTTCGCAGCGTTACCTTTTGCGTTACCGGCTTTGTGGTTTGCCACCCGTTTAGCCGTGAGAAGCCTGTTTTTAGCGGTCTTGCCGTTATGGCGGTCAAAATGCGGAAGGCTTATCACGCCTTCTGCTTCGAGCATCCAATGGACAGATTTCATGTGTTCGCAGAAGCCGGTAACGCCCACCAGGCGGTCGAGTAACTTTTTACTAACGCTCGGAGCGTTACCGTTTTCGGTTTGCTGGTCGAACCAGCCCCATACACGCATCAGCTTGCCGACCACGGCATCTGGGTCGATGTCAGCCAGGTCCGCGATCTGGCAAACCTCGGGTTTATCCAGGGTGGTGAGTTCGAATTTTATCCAATCGCCGGCCATTACGCGGCCTCCTGCAGTAGTTCAGCGAGGCGTGTAAGCCCCTTTGGGGTGATCATTGGGTCGAAGGCCGCGCGGTCGATACCGGTCTCGGGATCAGGCTTCAACGCAGTGACCTTATGGGTCATGAACCCGGAGGTTATGCGGGGCTGGTATGCGACCCAGCGCTTGCAGCCGTGGCGGCGGAATATCCAGCGGTGCTGTTCAAGCCAGGCGAAGAGGCGAGACGGCGCCACACCAAGTTGCTTGGCGGCATCAGTGATGCAAATAGCGCCGCCGGCGGCGGCAAGCCGTTTGATGGCTGCGACCTTTGGGGCCTGATCTGAAATCAGTCGCTGGAGCTCGCCATTCTTGTCGGCGAGATCGGCAGCAAGGCGCAGGGCTTCTGGCAGGGATTGAGGAATGGCGACGTGTCGTGACACGCTTTCAAGTTCGTGCAAACGTGTCACGACACGATGACGAAGCGGGACGCTATAGCCGGTCAGCAGCGTCATGACGAGATCCGGAGGAAGCAGGTACTCGGTTTGCTTGCGGTTGGAGGCGTCGAGATAGATGCATCCAAATTTGGATGCATCTAAGTTCAACTCTGCCAGGTTGTGCTTGATGTCGCGCACCACGTGGTGATGCTGCTTTCCGGTTAGATCAGCGACCTCCCGGCTCGACATCGTGACGGTATTGCTTGGAGCGACGAGTGTGTTCATAATGGCCCCACAAGTTTTACTGCTGTTGAAAGAGCCGCCCTGCCAGGCGGTTTTTTTATGCGTGCAATTTGGGTACTGGATGAATCAACAGCTAATCCAAATCACTTTTTACCCACTCGTTATGAGCGGAAAATCACATCTCACACGGAGCTAAGCGGCCGACTTGTTAGGGTGTGCTTCTGAAAGCAGCCAAGCCGTGTCGAACGGCTTCCCTCTCGCGGTCGCCAATTCACAAATCTTCTTGGCGTATTTCGTCTCGCCGGTGTATTCGGTGCGAGGCAAAGCATCGGCAGCCAGCCACTTGTAAATTGCCCGCGGAGTCTTGCCGCAGGCCTGAGCCACCGTCGGAACACCGCCAGCGTCGTCGATCGTTTTCTTGAGCGGCCGCATGTGGCCTCCGATTCAAAATATGAACTTACGGTACATCTTAAGTCGGAACTGAAAGTACATGCAAGCTCGTGAGAATATGAACCCATGGTTCAAATAGATGAAATTCGGTTCGCTTTTATCTCTCGACTCAAGAAAGCCCTGGCTGAAGCTGGGATACCTGAGTGGGGTGCCGGTGTTCGTCTCGCGAAAATCGCGAAGGTCACCCCCAAGGCTTGCAGCAAGTGGCTCAATGGCGAGTCAATGCCCGGCGGAGCGAAGATGCTCGCGCTTGCAAACGCGCTGTCAGTCCGCGTCGAGTGGCTTGAGTACGGCCGGGGCGAAATGCGCGAGGCAGCATCAGTTCCTGCTGATGATCGCGTCCCCCCAAGAGGATTTGATCTCGCCGACGACAAGAACTACACCGGCGTGCTGCAGCTGACCGCTCGCGGGTCAACAGGGGACGGTGAAGACAATTCGCACGTCGAGATCCGCGGCGTCATGGCTTTCAAGTCGGAATGGCTGCGGGCAAACAACCTCAACCAGCGACACCTGGATGTCATCTACGCCAACGGCCACAGCATGGAACCGACCATCAATGATGGTGACGTGCTGCTGATCGATGAGTCGAAAATCGAACCGAAGGACGGCCAGGTCTTCGCTATGCAGAGCGAGTCGAAAGGCACGATCGTGAAGCGCCTGGTGAAGTCGGACTTCGACGGTTGGATCATCCGAAGCGACAACCCGGACAAGGCACGCTACGGCGATGAGACACTGCGTGATGGGGAGATAAACGAAGTCCGCATCATCGGGCGCGTGGTTTGGCGCGGCGGAATGCTGTAAGGCTTCGCACGGGTAGCTAAATCAATTGAATGGAGGGGATATGTCGGATGATCTATTGGGCGAAAGGAACATGTCCCGCATTGTTCCTGAAACGCTTTCTATAACTGCAGAACAACTGCATGAATATGTGGCTGCAAAACAATGCCTCCGTAATTGCGAAGCATGCGGCGCCAATACCTGGGAGTTCCCCTCCATGAATGGTGTCCCTGCACTCTTCACCATGGCGAGCGCAAGGGATGTGAGTTTTGCCACTTGGACGTTTCACTTCAATTGCCTGAATTGCGGGAACACGCGATTTATAGGTGCAGGCTTCGTGTGGAGCTATTTTTTTGAAAAGGGAAAGAAAGCCTAATGAGCAACATCTTTCCTTTCCCAAATCCAGAGAACGGTGACAAGGCCGCTGGCGGCGACCATACTGGAGGTAACAGTAATGGAGGAGATGGAGGCGACATGAACACTCGAATCACCAATCTTGAACGAGACATGACAGAGGTCAAGGTATCTCTGGCTAAGGTCGAGATTCGGCTGGGTCATATCGAGTCCAACATGCTGACTAAGGGCTACGCCGCAATTCTTGCGCTAGGCGTCGGGATTGTCTTATTTGGCGCAGGATGGTGGGTCGTCCAGCAATACCTCGCCCCACTGGTTGTTCACCTTCCGAAGTAGATGCATTCAGAAGAACTCAGCCCGGCCCAGCGTCGGGCTTCTTGTTTCTGCCCTCCCCGATCTGAATTCATAGCCCGCCACTGAGCGGGCTTTTTATTGCCTCCGGATAAATTATGTACTCTTGGTACTTGACCAATATGAACCATTGGTACATATTTGCTCCATCGCCGGATAACAACCGGCCAGATGGAAGGCAGCGATGAACCGGCCTCAACGGTTCAGAGGGTTGGCAACTGACCCGGGCGTGCAGCGTAAAGCGTCGAAACGAGTTATCCAGCGGGAGAACAAGCCGAAAGGCCCGCGGCTGGACAAACAATTTGATGGGGCCGGCGGCAGCGCCAGTAGCGGGAAGCCGGCAAGCGACACCAGAAGATTTCACTTCTGCACCTGGTGACGGGTGCAGCGGGAAAACAACCGGGAGTCACATTGATGGAAGCAACAATCGTCAGCGGCGCATGGAAGGGTCATCTCGGACGAGGCCTTGCGCCAAAAGAATTGCAGTACCTGCTCGGCACCGCCCAGGGCATGACTGCCAAGGAAATCGCCAGGCAGTTCGACGTTGCAGCCTGCACCGTGGCAAAGCGCCTTTCCTGCGCCATGTTCAAGCTCGGCGTCACCCGCCAGACGGCGATGATCGCCGAGGCCATGCGCCGCCAAATCATCTCGCCGATGTGCTTCGTCCTGGCTACCCTGATCGCCATGCACGCAATGATCGGTGACGAGTCGATGCGTCGTGACCGGCGGGTGCCGGAACGCCGTACAGCGCAGGTCAGGATGGTCCGCCGCGCCGAACAACCGGTGCTGCTCGCCTAATCCATAAGGTGGCCACTGCCTGCCCAGTGAGCGAGCAACAGAGGATAGGCGGCCATGTGAACCATGAGCGATTAAAGGCGCCTATCGCGCCGACCAGCGATCACATAGGGAGGTCTGTGTGACGCAACGAAAGCCCGGGCAATCCCCGGGCTTTTTTACGGCTCGCCTTTATTCGTCAGCACCCTCCCCTGCGCCCAACGGCAACCAGCAGGCGGTCAGGCTGCTGACGAATAAACGCAACCCACTGAGGTATCCACCATGCACGCATCAGTTCAACAGCGAGTCGACGGGGTTGCGGCCCTGCGAGTTCGCTCCCGCATTGCCACCGCCGAGTTCTACGCCCTGATCGGCAAGGAGCAGCCCGTGCAACAGATTCGCTTCCAGGTCATCAACCGCGGCAACGCTTACCACATCGTGGAGCGCTCCACCGGCAAGGTGAAGGGCTTCCGCTGGACCTGGAAGGAAGCAAGCAACTTTGCCCAGCAGTTGGAATCTCGTGCAGATGGCGTGAAGGTAACGCTTTCAGGCGGTGCGCAGTGATCGGCGTACCGATGGCCAACCCTCGGGACACGGTGATCGCGGATCTGCATCGCCAGATGGACGCGTTCTTCGGCGCCGGCAACAAGGCCGAGCAGATTGCCGCCGGCGTCAGCGGTGAAGTGGGTGGACCGATCAAATGTGCCCGCACCAACAAGCTGCGCACCGAGCGCGACAAGCTTGCTCCCGACCTCAAGCAACTGGCCGAGAGCGGAACGTCGATCAACAAGGCGGCCGCGGCGCTCGGCATCGACCACAAGCGCGCCAGGCTCATTGCCAGAGAAAACGGTTTCAAGTTTACCGACACCCCATGAAGCGCATGAATAACCAAGTGCGCCAGCGCCTTCGACAATCGCAATTCCACCTTCCACCAAGCGGCCTGTTGGCCATCCCGGAGAATCAGCCATGTCCACAGCAACCGATACAGCAGAGTTTCTTGAAGAGCTCAACGGGGGCGCCTTCGCCAGCCAAATCGGCCACGCCCTTTCCGAAGTAGCCGCCGGTGTTGTTGACCACGGCAAGGCCGGGAAGGTGGTGATCACCTTGGATTTCAGCCAAATCGGCGAATCGCACCAGGTGAAGATCAAGCACAAGCTTGAGTACAAGGTGCCGACAAAGCGCGGCACCCGGAGCGAAAACACCACCCTCGACACGCCTATGCACGTGGGCACCGGCGGCCGCGTGACCCTCTTCGCGGAAAAGCATGACCAGCTTTTCAGCCGCGACGACGCGCCAATCCCAAAACGCACCTGATCTACCTCGCTCAGCCCTCCCTTCCGCAATCCAAGGAAATAACCGATGTCACTTACCAAAGATGCACTCCAGCTCATCAACGCTAATGCCCTGGACGCCGCCGGCAAGACGCTCGCGACGCTGATCCCTACTGTGGTCCTGTCGGAAGACGCGAAAGTGGTCGACTTGGAACGCTTCCAGGCCGGCCGCAGCCGCTTCCGTGGCACCTACAGCACCCACTCTCTGAATGACTTTGCCCTGTACGTTGTCGAGCGCGCAGCACCTGGCGCGCGTGGCTTCATCAACCAGGACGAGATGAGCTGCGCTCTATTGTTCAACCTTGGCAATGCAGAAGCACCCGGCCACGCTGATGACCGCGCCGTCCTCAAGTTGAAGCCCACCGCCGGCTACACGGCCGCCCAGCAAATCGGCGGCCGCGGTATCAGCCAGAAGGACTTGAGCGACTGGATCGAAGACTGGCACCAGTACCTCACGCCGGTTGATGAGGCCGGCAACGCCATCCCGGTGGCCAAGGCCATTGCCGCTGTCCGGACCATCACCATCAAGGCGTCCAGCGAATCAGAAAGCACCGTGGGCGAGACCAGCGCCAGTCGCAGCGCCATGGACCAGATCGAGGCACGCAGCAAGGAAACCCTCCCGGCGTCCTTGCAATTCAGCACCGTCCCGTTCGAAGGCTTGACCGAACAAGTCATCACTCTGCGCCTTTCGGTTATCACCAGCGGCGCAGTGCCGGTGCTAAAACTGCGCTGGGTAGGTGAAGAAGTTCAGCGCGAAGACATCGCGCAGGAATTCAAATCAGTGCTGCAGGAGAAAATCGGCGAGGCCGCCGTCTTGTCGCTTGGCGCGTTCGATCCAAAGTAAAAAAAGGCCGGGAGACCGGCCTTCCTACTCGCTACATCATGGAAGAGAGGGATCTGGGGGATATGGCCCCATCAGCTTGTGGATGTTTGGCCACACCATGAATGCCTGAGTCACTCGACTGCCGCGCAGGCAGTAGACCAGAAACTCGGTCTTGCTACCGCTGCTGACGCGGTACCGGTATTTTCCGCATCCCTCTACATCGGCCTCAGAAAGGGCGCGCGTAATGCTTGGATTATCAGCCTTGATCCAGGGTGCCGGGTATTGCTCCTCCAGCGAGCCGGCGTAAACAGCCAGCGGAAGTAACCCAAACAAGCCAACCAATGCTCGCTTCAAATCTTTCTCCTTGATCCGGCTCCATGCCGGTCACCCGTAATACCCCATATCAACGAATCACGCCAGCCGGCGAGGATCCCCTATGCCTACTCACAACATCGTCAGCATGAGCGGCGGTAAAGACAGCACGGCTACGCTGCTGGTCGCCCGCGAGCTGGAGGTGCCGAACCTCAGCGCTGTAGTAGCTGACACCGGGCATGAGCATCCAGAGACTTACGACTACATCCACTACCTGGCGGAAGCCACGGGCGTTCCCATCCGGTGGGTGAAGGCAGACTTCTCCAGGCAGATCGCCGGCAAGCGCAAGTTCATCGAGACCAAGTGGCGCGAAAAAGGTGTAGCGGAATCGGTGGTGCTGGGCGCCCTGGAAGTCCTTCACCCAACAGGCAACCCTTTCCTGGACCTGTGCCTGTGGAAAGGCCGATTCCCCAGCACCAAAGCACGCTTCTGCACCGACGAGCTCAAGCGCAATCCAATCATCGAGCAGGTTTACCTGCCGCTCATGGACGGCGAGAACATGCTGCTGTCCTGGCAAGGCGTTCGGGCTGATGAGTCGCCGGCCCGCAAGTACCTACCAGAGTGCGATGAGGTTGGCGGCGGCCTGTTCAACTATCGGCCCATCTTGAAGTGGACGGTTGATTCGGTCTTCGAGGCTCACCGGGCCGCCGGCATCAAGCCAAACCCGCTGTACTTGCAAGGCTGTAATCGCGTTGGCTGTATGCCCTGCATCATGTGTGCGAAAGACGAGCTCCGGCAGATCGCGGCCAGGTGGCCAGAGGAAGTTGACCGGGTGCGCGAGTGGGAGCGACTGGTGAGCATCGCCAGCAAGCGCGGCGCGGCCACGTTCTTCGCCACCGTCACCGACCCCACCGTTAGGTCAGATGACAAGGTCAGCGCCGTCACGCACGGAATTGACCGGATAGTCGACTGGAGCAACACCGCCCGCGGCGGCCGCCAGTTCGACATGGTCGACCTGATCGCCCGCACCGACAGCCAGAACAGCTGCTCTTCGGCCTATGGGCTTTGCGAATAACCACCCACTAAACCCACCGCCCGGGCATGGCCCGGCAAGGACTCCCTGTGATCAACCTGTTCTGGCGCCTTGTCGCCAAGCTGCTTGCGCGCCCGGCGGTTGCCGCCTGGCTCATCACCCGCGCCCAGCGCACCCCGTACCTGCACATCATGTCCGCCGACGGCACCGAGATGTACATGGGCCGCTGGTGGCTGTTCAACCCCTACTCCCGAGAAACGCACAAGCCGGCGCTGTGGTGGTGCCCGTGGTCGTTCCGCATCCACCACATCATGCGGCACGACGAAGACCGGGATCTGCACGACCACCCGTGGAACGCCCGCACGGTCATCCTGCGCGGCTGGTATGTGGAGCAGCGCTTGATAGAGGGCTTCGATCAGGAGCTTGCGGCGCTGGGCTACAGCGGCTCGGCCCAGGCCACGGAATACATCGATCGCCAGGCTGGTGACACTGCCCGACTGCGGCACGGCGAGTACCACCGCATCGACCAGATATCACCCGGCGGCGTCTACACCCTCTTCATCACCAGCAAGTGGCGTGGTGACTGGGGCTTTCTGGTCAGCGGCGTGAAGGTGCCTTGGCGCAAGTACACGGGCATCGATTCGTGAGCGGCCTATGGATGATCAACATCCGGATGCGGCGTGTTGAGGAAATCAGGCTGCACCAGCGAGCAGGCCTCAGCACCCGGCCCTGGCCGAAGTGCTACCAGGGCCCAGGCCGGACCTACATGCTCCACGAAAGCCAGGTTCACACCTCGCGCGCTTCGGCCCTGGCATCGTTGAATCGCAACCTGAAAGCGATCTACGAAGAGCGAAACCTGAAGCAGCATAAGCTTTTCGCCGAGATCGCATCGATCGCTTCAGAGCTGGAACATGAGCAAAAATCAGTGACAGCCGCATAGGAGTACATCCGTACTCCACCCGCAAAACCTGTAACCCCTCCCCCTTCAAAGTCAGCCGCTATAGCGGCAAGGACGAGTGTGCCCGTGAGCATCATCGACGACGTAATGACCGACAAGATCACCCTGCACGGCCTTGGCTTTGTGCAGGTCCAGCTGGAAGGCAATCAGCGTATGCACGTCTGGCACCCTGAGTTACCGCGCCGGGCGTGCTTTGAGCACTCGGCCATCCACAATCACCGCTTTGATTTTGAATCTTTGGTAATCGTGGGCACGCAGATCAACGTTGAATTTGCCGAGTTACCGCCCGCAGCCGCCTGTTTCAAGCAGGCAACGCATGAACTGTACATCCATGAAGGTGCCCGCAGCGCCAGGGGCGGCCGGCCATGGGTGCGCAATGGAACTGTAGAGATGCTGCAAACCGTCCGAAAGGCTATTGCTGCCGGGTCGACGTACAGCATGCGGGCCTACGACTTTCACCAAACAGAGCCAGGTGGTGACGGAAAGGTAGCGACGATCCTGAAAAAGGGTTGGGAGGGCCAGCAAGGCGCGCAGTCGAGCTGCGTAATAGGAATTGAGCCCGATGGCGACTTCGACCGCTACCAGTGGTCGCCGGCGCAGCTCTGGGAAGTTGTCTCCGACGTAATGCTCGGCCAGCGGGTGACGCCATGATCGCCACCCTCTGGTTCGCCTACGTCTTCATCTACAAGGGGCCTGAGTAATGGCCTGCTACCGGATCTACGACAAGAACCGCAAGCCGACCGGGCATCTATGTGGCGACCTGGGCCCGCACTGCGCTGAATGCGGTGATGTTGGGACTCAGCTTTGCGACTACCCGGTTGGAGACGGCAAGACCTGCGACAGGCCGGTCTGTGAGTACCACGCGGCCGAGGTAGCGCCCAACGTCGACTACTGCCCTGCACACCACGCCGAATGGAAAGCCTTTCGCGATGCCGGTGGCGTGAAGCGCGAACTCGAAAACGTCGTCCCGTTCAAGGGCGCCTAACCCCAATCCCCCTACATGCCTGCCGGTGAGCGGCGGGCGAGGTATTCCTATGCCCTTCATCATGATAACGAGCGCGATCACAACAGTTTTCGAGGTCCCGGATGGGGTCGATCTTTTGCGTGTTCGCCAGCTGGGCCTTTCAGAGCTTGGCGATGACGAGGACGCCACCGATTCCGTATCCATTCAGCACGACAAAGTCATGAACGAGATCTATCTCGGAGACGCTGCTCGGAAGACGGTTTCAATCTCGCACAGCATCGTCGACCCCAGCGAATAACCCACCTTCTGCCGCCCAGCGCGGCGAGGACACCTGGCGACTGAATTTGCGTGTTGGTGCTCACCCTGACCAGCTGTTGGCCGTTCAGCATTCCATCGTAAACACACCTGGCCGGGCAAGCGCTGGAAAACTTACCTACAGATTCGTCGTATGTCACGAATAAAAATCTGAATAAATCCGAAGTCCTCCCTCGGAAAGGCGCCCACTCAGCAGTTTGGGCCTTGCCTTCCATGGACCGGTAAAGAGCCTTCCCCGCTGGGTGAGCGCGGCCAAGATACTCTCTAATGATAATTATTATCAAATAATTTTGATAGCCGCCCAGCGCGGCAAGGACACCACATGTTCGCAATCAAGCTCACCCTGATCCTGCTGGGCGCTTTGCTGTACCTGGTCGGCAGCGGCTGCTGGTTCTTCTGGGTCGCTCCACGCCTCCTGGCGGACGGCGAAACTGCCGACATCCTCTACGCCTTCGCCGGCACCTGCGGCTGGATGCTGATCACCTTCAGCCTGGTCGTTCACATCATCAAGACAGCGCGGCCCACGGCGGCCGGCGGGAAGGAAAAATGAGCAAAGTCACCCTGGACGAATGGGCGGCGGCCGAGTTCAAGACGCCGCCGAGCCCCAACACACTGCGCAAATGGGCCCGAGAGGGCCGAATCGCGCCATTACCGGTCAAGCACGGGCGCAACTACTATGTAGAGTCAGACGCCCACTACCAAGAACCTGATCAGCAGCCCGTACGGATCGTCGGCGGGAGCCTGATCAGCAGAATAGAGAGAGCACGCAATGGCGCCCAGGCCGCGTAACACAGGGTCAAAGGATCTTCCGCCCAATCTCTACCGCAAAACAGACGCCCGCAACGGCGTCACTTATTACACCTACCGCGATCCGGTCAGTGGTCGCGTGTTCGGCCTGGGCAAGGACAAGGAGGCGGCGATCCGTGAGGCTGTCGCCGCCAACCACGCAGACGCCATCAAGCCAACGCTTGCAGAACGCATCAGCACGCCGGCGCCAGCGCCTGGCAAATTGTTCTCGGAATGGCTGGACGAATACCGCGAACTGTTCGCCGAGCGGAAGCTGTCAGCCAGCAGCAATAAAAACGTGGGCATGCGGATAAACCGGCTGACGGCAGTATTCGGTTCGAAGGGGATTAAGGACATCACCACGATGGATGTGGCCGATTACCTGACTGGTATGGCCAAAGAGGGAAAGGCGCAGATGGCCAGGGCAATGCGTTCGCTGTTGCGAGACGTGTTCGCCGAGGCTCAGGCGCGGGGGTGGGCAGACGCCAACCCGGTCGAGGTGACCAAGGCGGCGCGGGTGAGCATCAAGCGCGAACGGCTGACGCTGGAACTGTGGAGGGCGATTTACGAGGAAGCCACGAAACCGTGGCTTCGCAGGGCAATGGAGCTTGCCGTGCTGACTGGCCAGCGCCGGGACGATATAGGCTCGATGCTGTTCAAGGACGTACACGACGGATTCCTGCATGTCGTTCAGTCCAAGACCGGGGCCAGGCTGCGGATTAGCACCGCGCTGCGCCTGGAGTCGGTCGGGCTGGATCTGGCCAGCGTAATTAAGCAATGCCGCGACAGCGTTCTGTCACAACACCTGGTGCACCATGCACAAGCATCGGGCCGAGCAAAGGCTGGCCAGCCGTTGGTGCTGGACACGCTGAGCTCTGCCTTTGCCGAAGCTCGCGACAAAGCGGGCCTGAAGCTGGGGATAACTTTTGGCCGCCAGCCACCGTCCTTTCACGAGCAGCGATCCCTCGCGGCACGACTTCACGAACTCGAAGGCCGTGATGCGCAGAAGCTGCTGGGTCACCGCTCGGCCACTATGACCGATCTGTACCGAGACAGCCGAGGCGCTGAATGGATCGACGTGGCATAATCGGTGGCTGAATTTTTGGGCGATATTGGGGAAGTTTTGGGGAGGATTTTATGCCCAATGAAATCAAGCACTTACATCTTTACGGCATCAAAGCCTGCGACACCATGAAAAAGGCGCGCACCTGGCTCGATGAGCACGCTATCCAGTATGAGTTTCATGACTACAAGACGGCCGGTATCGACCGCGAACACTTGACCCAATGGTGCAATGAGCACGGTTGGCAGGTGGTTTTGAACCGTGCGGGCACCACCTTTCGCAAACTCGAAGACGAACGCAAAGCCGATCTCGACCAAGCGAAAGCCATTGAATTGATGCTCGCGCAACCCTCGATGATCAAGCGCCCGGTGCTTGATCTCGGTGACAAAACCCTGATTGGCTTCAAGCCAGATAGCTATTCGGCGGCCCTCAAGTAGGCCAGCCCACTCCATTTTTGTAGAGGTAACAGCATGTCCAATTCCCTGTTCAGCCTGGGCTTCGGCGTCGGCACTCAGAACCGCCAAGGTGCTTGGCTGGAAGTGTTTTACGCACAACCGCTGCTCAATCCATCGGCTGAAATCATCGCGGCCATCGCGCCGATCCTCGGTTACACCGAAGGCAACCAGGCGATCACTTTCACCGTCACCCAGGCCCTGCAACTGGCTGACGCGCTCAAGGGCGTCGACGCTGCCCAAGCCGCCCTGTTGAGCCGCCTGGCTGAAAGCCACACGCCGCTGGTCGCCACCCTGCTGGCCGAAGACGCCGCACTGACCTCCACGCCTGAGGCCTACCTCAAGCTGCACCTGCTGTCCCATCGCCTGGTCAAGCCTCACGGCCTGAGCCTGGCCGGTGTGTTCCCGCAGTTGCCGAACGTGGCCTGGACCAGCCAGGGCGCAATCGACATCAATGAGCTGGCCGAGCGTCAACTGGAAGCGCGCCTGCGTGGCGACCTGCTGGAAGTGTTCTCGGTGGACAAGTTCCCGAAGATGACCGACTACGTGGTGCCGAGCGGCGTGCGTATCGCTGATGCCGCGCGCATCCGCCTGGGCGCCTACGTAGGCGAAGGCACCACCGTGATGCACGAAGGTTTCGTCAACTTCAACGCCGGTACCGAAGGCCCGGGCATGATCGAAGGCCGCGTGTCGGCTGGCGTGTTCGTCGGCAAGGGTTCGGACCTGGGCGGCGGTTGCTCCACCATGGGCACCCTGTCGGGTGGCGGCAACATCGTGATCAAGGTCGGCGAAGGCTGCCTGATCGGCGCCAACGCCGGTATCGGTATCCCGTTGGGCGACCGCAACACCGTGGAGTCGGGCCTGTACGTGACCGCCGGCACCAAGGTTGCGCTGCTGGACGAGCAGAACCAGCTGGTCAAGGTGGTCAAGGCCCGCGAGCTGGCCGGCCAACCGGACCTGCTGTTCCGCCGCAACTCCGAGACCGGTGCCGTGGAGTGCAAAACCCACAAATCGGCCATCGAACTGAACGCAGCGCTGCACGCTCACAACTAAGCAGCGACTCGATGCCACTAACGGCCCGCGCCTGACCGGTGCGGGCCGTTTATACGAGTCTTGATCACCATGCTTGTGCCCTCTCCCTGGCGCGCCGATTTTCCGGCCATCGCCACCCTGCAACGGCAAGACCAGACCTATCTGGACAACGCCGCCACCACGCAAAAACCTCAAGCCCTGCTGGACGCCATCAGCCATTACTACGCCAATGGCGCAGCCAATGTGCACCGTGCACAGCACTTGCCGGGCGCCCATGCGACCCAGGCTTTCGAGGACAGTCGCAGCAAGGTGGCACAGTGGCTGAACGTCGGTGACGAGGGGCAAATCATCTTCACCCACGGCGCGACATCGGCGCTGAACCTCCTGGCTTATGGCCTTGAGCACCTATTCAACCCGGGCGACGAGATTGTCATCAGCGCCCTGGAGCACCACGCCAACCTGCTGCCGTGGCAGCAACTGGCCAAGCGTCGCGAGCTGGCGCTGGTGGTACTGCCGCTTGACGATGACGGCTTGATCGACCTGCAAGCCGCCGCCCAACTGATCGGCCCGCGCACCCGCCTGCTGGCGGTGAGCCAACTGTCCAACGTACTTGGCGCCTGGCAGCCGTTGCCGCAACTGCTGGCGCTGGCCAAGGCCCACGATGCACTGACGGTGGTCGATGGCGCCCAGGGCATCGTGCATGGTCGCCATGATATGCAGGCCCTGGGCTGCGACTTCTACGTGTTTTCCAGCCATAAACTCTACGGGCCGGACGGCGTCGGCGTGCTGTATGGCCGCACCGAAGCCCTGCATCACCTGCGCCACTGGCAGTTTGGGGGCGAGATGGTGCAGCAGGCTGATTATCAAAGCGCCAGTTTCCGCCCGGCGCCCCTCGGCTTCGAAGCCGGGACTCCGCCGATCGCCAGCGTGATCGGCCTGGGGGCAACCCTGGATTACCTGAGTTCCCTGGACCAGCAGGCGGTGACGGCTCACGAAGCCGCCCTGCACGACTACCTGTTGCGTGGCTTGCAAGCGCGCAATGGCGTGCGCTTGCTGGGGTCGCCGCACGTCGCCCTGGCCAGCTTCGTGGTGGAAGGCGTGCACAACGCCGACCTCGCCCACTTGCTGACCGAACAAGGGATTGCGGTGCGCGCCGGCCACCATTGTGCGATGCCGCTGCTCAAGCAGATGGGATTGTCGGGGGCGATTCGGGTGTCATTGGCGCTGTACAACGACTCCGATGACCTGGAGCGCTTTTTTGAAGCGCTGGATCAAGCCCTGGATATGTTGCGATGAGCTTGCCGACTGAGGCCGTTGTCGCGCTGGAAGCGTTCCAGGCGGTCGGCAGTTGGGAGCAACGGGCCCGCCTGCTGATGCAATGGGGCGAGCGGCTGCCCGCCTTGCCGGACGAAGACAAGGTAGACGTCAACCTGGTGCAGGGCTGTGAAAGCCTGGTGTGGCTGGTGGGGCGCTTGCAGGATGGGCATTGGCAGTTTGCCGCCAGCAGCGATGCACGGCTGATACGCGGGCTGGTGGCGTTGTTGCTGGCGCGGGTCAACGGTGTGTCTGCCGCCGAACTGCAAGCCGTCGACTTGCCCGGCTGGTTTGAACAACTGGGCCTGTCGCGGCAGTTATCGCCGTCGCGCAGCAATGGGTTGAATGCCGTGCTTCAGCGCATGCGGCATCTGAGCCTCACACAAAACTAAATGTGGGAGCGGGCTTGCTCGCGAAGGCGGCGTGTCAGTCACCGGAGATGTCGACTGATACACCGCTTTCGCGAGCAAGCCCGCTCCCACATTTTGATCTTCATTCCAGACTGAGATCTAAGGGGCCTTGACCCTGTCAGCAGGCCGGCGCACCCCGGCCACTATCTTGTCCACCGCCTTGGTCGCGGCCACCATGCCGAAGGTCGCAGTCACCATCATCACCGCGCCAAACCCGCCGGCGCAGTCCAGCTTCACGCCATCCCCGACAAAACTCTTCTGCAAACAGATGCTGCCGTCCGGCTTCGGGTAACGCAGCTGTTCGGTGGAGAACACGCAGGGCACGCTGTAATGGCGGGTCACAGTGCGGGAGAAGCCATAATCGCGACGCAACGTGGAGCGCACCTTCGACGCCAGCGGGTCATTGAACGTACGGTTCAAGTCACACACCTGAATCAACGTCGGATCAATCTGCCCGCCCGCGCCGCCGGTGGTGATGATCTGGATCTTGCGCCGCTTGCACCAGGCAATCAGTGCGGCCTTGGCGTTCACACTGTCGATGCAGTCGATCACGCAATCGATATTGGGCGTGATGTACTCGGCCATCGTCTCGCGGGTCACGAAATCCGCCACCGCGTGCACGGTGCAATCCGGGTTGATGCCTTTCAGGCGCTCGGCCATGACCTCGACCTTGGCCTTGCCCACCGTGCTGTCCAGCGCATGCAACTGACGGTTGCTGTTGCTGACGCATACATCATCGAGGTCAAACAGCGAAATCTCGCCCACGCCGCAGCGAGCGATGGCTTCCGCCGCCCACGAACCCACCCCGCCCACGCCGACGATGGCCACATGGGCCGCCTTCAGGCGCTCCAGGCCTTCAATGCCATACAAGCGGGCGACGCCGGCAAACCGTGGATCTTCTGTACTCATGACCATTACCCCAAAAACCGGCGCGCATTATAGGGCTACACAGCGACAAGTTTTAAACTACAAGCTACAAGTAAGAGAACTTACGACGAGTTGCACTGCCCAATGTCCGGTTTTTCCCGGCTTGCTGTACGGTCGGTGAAAGGCCAGTGTAGGATGCGCGCCGTTCGGCGCAGGCCGACACCTCTTTTCGTTCCACACCCTTTGGAACCCGAAATAGCCATGTCATCGCGTAAATTTGGACTCAACCTGGTGGTGGTGCTGGCAATTGCCGCGCTGTTCACCGGCTTCTGGGCGCTGATCAACCGCCCGGTCAATGCCCCTAACTGGCCCGAGCAGATCTCCGGTTTTTCGTACTCGCCGTTCCAGCAAGGCCAGTACCCACAGAAAGACCAGTATCCGACCGACGATCAAATGCGTCAGGACCTTGCGATCATGAGCAAGCTGACGGACAACATCCGTACCTACTCGGTCGACGGCACCCTGGGGGATATCCCCAAGCTGGCGGAAGAATTCGGCCTGCGGGTGACCCTGGGGATCTGGATCAGTCCGGACCTCGAGCGCAACGAGCGCGAGATCCAGCGCGCCATCGAAATCGCCAACAGCTCCCGCAGCGTAGTGCGGGTAGTGGTGGGCAACGAGGCGCTGTTCCGCGAGGAAATCACTCCGGAAGCGCTGATCGTGCTGCTGGATCGGGTACGGGCCGCCGTCAAGGTGCCCGTAACCACCTCCGAGCAATGGCACATCTGGGAACACAACCCGCAACTGGCCAAGCACGTCGACCTGATCGCCGCGCACATCCTGCCGTACTGGGAACATATCCCGGTGGACAAGGCCGGCCAGTTCGTACTCGATCGCGCACGGGACCTGAAGAAGACCTTCCCGAAAAAGCCGCTGTTGCTGTCGGAGGTTGGCTGGCCGAGCAACGGCCGGATGCGTGGCGGTGCTGACGCCTCCCCCGCCGACCAGGCGATTTACCTGCGCACGCTGGTTAACACGCTGAACCGCCAGGGCTACAACTACTTCGTGATCGAAGCGTTTGACCAGCCATGGAAAGCCAGCGACGAAGGCTCTGTAGGCGCCTATTGGGGCGTGTTCAACGCCGCACGCCAGCAGAAATTCAACTTTGATGGCCCGGTGGTCGCGATTCCGCAATGGCGAGTGCTGGCGATCGGCTCGGTGGTGCTTGCGCTGCTGTCCCTGACCCTGCTGATGATCGACGGCTCGGCCCTGCGCCAGCGCGGCCGTACGTTCCTGACCTTTATCGCGTTCCTATGCGGGTCGGTATTGGTGTGGATCGGTTATGACTACAGCCAGCAATACAGCACCTGGTTCAGCTTGACGGTGGGCTTCCTGCTGGCACTCGGCGCCCTGGGCGTATTTATCGTGTTGCTGACCGAAGCCCATGAGCTGGCCGAAGCAGTCTGGACCCACAAACGCCGGCGTGAATTCCTGCCGGTTGAAGGGGATTCGGACTACCGCCCGAAAGTCTCGATCCACGTGCCGTGCTACAACGAGCCGCCGGAGATGGTCAAACAGACCCTCGACGCCCTGGCCGCCCTCGATTATCCGGACTACGAAGTCCTGATCATCGACAACAACACCAAGGACCCGGCCGTGTGGGAGCCGGTGCGCGACTACTGCGAAACCCTCGGCCCGCGCTTCAAGTTCTTCCACGTCTCGCCCCTGGCCGGTTTCAAGGGCGGCGCACTGAACTACCTGATCCCGCACACCGCCAAGGATGCCGAAGTGATCGCGGTGATCGACTCCGATTACTGCGTGTCGCCAAACTGGCTCAAGCACATGGTGCCGCACTTCGCCGATCCGAAAATCGCCGTGGTGCAGTCGCCACAGGATTATCGCGACCAGAACGAAAGCACCTTCAAGAAGCTCTGCTACGCGGAATACAAAGGCTTCTTCCATATCGGCATGGTCACCCGCAACGACCGTGACGCGATCATCCAGCACGGCACCATGACCATGACCCGTCGCTCGGTGCTGGAAGAGCTGGGCTGGGCCGACTGGTGCATCTGTGAGGATGCCGAGCTGGGCCTGCGGGTCTTCGAGAAGGGCCTGTCGGCGGCGTACTACCACGACAGCTACGGCAAGGGCCTGATGCCCGATACCTTTATCGACTTCAAGAAACAGCGTTTCCGCTGGGCCTACGGCGCGATCCAGATCATCAAGCGCCACACTGCGAGCCTCTTGCGCGGCAAGGACACCGAGCTGACCCGTGGCCAGCGCTACCACTTCCTCGCGGGATGGTTGCCGTGGGTGGCCGACGGCATGAACATCTTCTTCACCGTGGGCGCCTTGTTGTGGTCGGCGGCGATGATTATCGTGCCGACGCGGGTTGACCCGCCGCTGCTGATTTTCGCGATTCCGCCACTGGCGTTGTTCGTGTTCAAGGTCGGCAAGATCATCTTCCTCTACCGTCGTGCGGTGGGTGTGAACCTGAAAGATGCGTTCTGCGCGGCACTGGCCGGGCTGGCGTTGTCGCACACCATCGCCAAGGCGGTGCTGTACGGGTTCTTCACCACCAGCATTCCGTTCTTCCGTACACCGAAGAACGCCGATAACCACGGTTTCTGGGTGGCGATCTCCGAAGCCCGGGAAGAGATGTTCATCATGCTGCTGTTGTGGGGTGCGGCACTGGGGATTTACCTGGTGCAGGGCCTGCCGAGCAATGACATGCGCTTCTGGGTGGTGATGTTGCTGGTGCAGTCGCTGCCGTATGTGGCGGCGCTGATCATGGCGTTCCTGTCGTCGCTGCCGAAACCGGCACCGAAGCAAGAGCCTGTGGCCGCTGCTTAAAATCCTGCGCAATGCACTAAACGGCGGCCTCTGGCCGCCGTTTTGCTATAAGATAACGGCCATTTTGTGAGACTTGGCCCAGGCCATTGCTTTGTGTGGGAGCGGGCTTGCTCGCGAATGCGGAGTGTCAGTCAACAATGTATGAACTGACCCGGCGCATTCGCGAGCAAGCCCGCTCCCACACAAGCCCCCCTCCCACATAAGCCTTGCGCCCTGACATGCTTCTGGAGTTTTTACATGACGGCCCACGCCGACCTTTCGCCGACCCTCCAACTCGCTATCGACCTGATCCGCCGCCCGTCGGTGACGCCGGTCGACGCCGATTGCCAGAAGCTGATGATGCAGCGCCTGGGCGACGCCGGTTTTGCGCTTGAGCCGATGCGCATCGAGGATGTGGATAACTTCTGGGCCACCCACGGCAAACACGAAGGCCCGGTATTGTGCTTCGCCGGCCACACCGACGTGGTGCCGACCGGCCCGGTCAAGGCCTGGCAGAACGACCCGTTCGACGCGCTGATCGATGAAAACGGCATGCTCTGCGGCCGTGGCGCAGCCGACATGAAAGGCAGCCTGGCGGCGATGCTGGTCGCTTCCGAGCGATTTGTGACCGACTACCCGGACCACAAGGGTTCGGTCGCATTCCTGATCACCAGTGACGAAGAAGGCCCGGCGCACCACGGCACCAAGGCCGTGATCGAACGCCTGGCAGCCCGCAAGGAGCGCCTGGACTGGTGCATCGTCGGCGAACCGTCGAGCACCACCCTGGTGGGCGACGTGGTCAAGAACGGCCGTCGCGGCTCCCTCGGCGCCACCCTGACCGTGCGCGGCGTGCAAGGCCATGTGGCCTACCCGCACCTGGCGAAGAACCCGATCCACCTGGCCGCTCCGGCCCTGGCCGAACTGGCCGCCGAGCACTGGGACGATGGCAACACCTTCTTCCCGCCTACCAGCTTCCAGATTTCCAACCTCAACTCCGGCACCGGCGCCACCAACGTGATCCCGGGCGACCTGACGGCGGTGTTCAACTTCCGCTTCTCCACCGAGTCCACCGTCGAAGGCCTGCAGCAGCGGGTCGCGGCGATTCTCGACAAGCATGGCCTGGACTGGCATGTGGAGTGGGCGCTGTCGGGCCTGCCGTTCCTCACCGAACCGGGCGCGTTGCTCGATGCGGTCTCCGCCAGCATCAAGGCCGTCACCGGTCGCGAGACCCAGGCGTCCACCAGCGGCGGCACCTCCGATGGGCGCTTCATCGCGACCCTCGGCACTCAGGTGGTGGAACTGGGCCCGGTCAACGCGACGATCCATCAGGTCAACGAGCGCATCCTCGCCAGCGACCTCGATGTGCTGACCGAAATCTACTACCAGACCCTGATCAAGTTGCTCGCCTGATGCTCGCTTGCCCCATTTGCAGCGCACCGCTCCATGAAGTGGACAACGGCGTAGCCTGCCCGGCCGGGCACCGTTTCGACCGGGCGCGCCAGGGTTACCTGAACCTGTTGCCGGTGCAGCACAAGAACAGCCGTGACCCGGGCGACAACCTGGCGATGGTGGAAGCGCGCCGCGACTTTCTCAACGCCGGGCATTACGCCCCGGTGGCCAGGCGCCTGGCCGAACTGGCCGCTGAACGCAAACCCCAGCGCTGGCTCGACATCGGTTGTGGCGAGGGTTACTACACCGCGCAGATCGCCGACGCCCTGCTGCGCGCCGATGGTTATGCCCTGGATATTTCCAGGGAAGCGGTCAAGCGCGCCTGCAAGCGCAACCCCACGGTGACCTGGTTGATCGCCAGCATGGCCCGGGTGCCGTTGGCCGATGCCAGTTGCCAGTTCCTGGCCAGCGTGTTCAGCCCGCTGGACTGGCTGGAGGCCAAGCGCCTGCTCAGCCCGGGCGGCGGCTTGATGAAAGTCGGCCCGACCCGCGGCCACCTGATGGAGCTGCGTGAGCGTTTGTACGACGAAGTGCGCGAGTACACCGACGACAAGCACCTGGCGCTGGTGCCGCAGGGCATGAGCCTGCAACACAGCGAAACCCTGGAGTTCAAGCTCAGCCTGGCCGACCCCAAGGATCGCGCCAACCTGCTGGCGATGACGCCCCACGGCTGGCGCGCGAGTGCCGAACGCCGGGCCCGGGTGATCGAAGCCGCCGAACCGCTGCTGGTCACTGTGTCGATGCGCTACGACTATTTCGTGCTTCAATAACCCATTATTTTTGTGGGCCTCGGGGCCCACACCGAATCCGCGAATGGATTTTCAAAATCCCGCAACGAGGAACATCCATGCGCCAACCTGATATCGAGATTTACCTCAAGGACGCCGACGTCGACCACAAGGCCATCGCCGCCTGGTTGGGCGCCGCCCTGGGCCCGTGCACCGACTGGGTCCAGCGCGGCCAGACCTACAAGTGCAAAGCCGGCAGCGTACCGGTCACCTGGCTGCCGAAAGCCGTAGGCAAATGGAACAGCCTGTACCTGGAAAGCGACCAGACCCCGTGGGAAGACGACATCGCCTGCGCCCGCGCAGCCTTTGCCGCGCTGAACGTCGAAGTGCGTTGCGCGCCGGGCAGTTGGGTAGAGGAAGAAGGTGAAGAAAGCGCGGATACCTGGATTCGTATCAGCGCCGACGGTGAAGAGCAGATCACCTGGAAAACAACCTGATCTAACGCTGTAAATCCAATCAAGAATGTGGGAGCGGGCTTGCTCGCGAATGCAGTGTGTCAGTCACCTGAGTATCAACTGTCACTCCGCTTTCGCGAGCAAGCCCGCTCCCACATGGGTTATCCGGTGTCGCTGCAATTGTTTACAGGCCCACCACATCCTCAGCCTGCAAGCCCTTCTCTCCCGTCACCACGGCGTATTCCACCTGCTGGCCTTCAGCCAATGAACGATGCCCTTCACCGCGAATGGCGCGGTAGTGCACAAACACATCCTTGCCATCTTCCCGCTGGATAAAGCCATAGCCCTTGGCGTCGTTGAACCACTTCACATTGCCGGTTTCGCGCGTTGCCATCTGTTTTGCTCCCACATGCTTTTTATAAGTACGTTTATTGTTGAGTCGTCGCAGTTGAACTGCCGAGTATAAGACAGGCTCAAAAAGCTTCAACTCAAGATTACTTCGCCGCTTTTTTGCCGATTTTCGGCTAATACTGCACACTAGCGCCCCGAGCACCTGCCCGGTTTATTTCCCCACTCAAAGCAGAAGCCGTATGACCCGTTCTCCCTTTCGCCGTCTGGTATTTGGCACCTTGCGCCGGCTGTTGTACCTCTGGGTTCGCTCAGAGACGATCAACCAGTCGTCCCTTACCTTGAACCTCGACCGCAGCCGTCCGGTGTTTTACGTCCTGCAATCTCCATCCCTCACCGAATTGGCGGTGGTTGATACCGAATGTACCAAGGCCGGCCTGCCGCGCCCGGTGCTGCCGGTGTCGGTCGGCCCGCTGATGGAGCCGGCGGCCTTCTTCTACCTGACGCCCGACCCTGACTGGCTGGGGCGCCAGGACAAGCGTGGGGCCCCACCCACCCTGACCCGCCTGGTGGATGTGCTCACCGAACACGCCGAAGAGAATGCACAGATCATTCCAGTCAGCGTGTTCTGGGGCCAGTCGCCCGACAGCGAGTCCAGCCCCTGGAAACTGCTGTTCGCCGACAGCTGGGCCGTCACCGGCCGCCTGCGCCGGCTGCTGAGCATCCTGATCCTGGGCCGCAAGACCCGGGTGCAATTCTCCGCGCCCATCAACCTGCGTGAGTTGATCGAGCACAATAAAGGCCACGAACGCACCGTGCGCATGGCCCAACGCATCCTGCGGGTGCACTTTCGTAACCTGAAAACCGCAGTGATCGGCCCCGACCTGTCCCACCGGCGCAACCTGGTGAAGGGCCTGGTGAACATGCCACTGGTACGCCAGGCGATCCTCGACGAGGCCGAACGCGAGAAAATCACCCCCGAGAAAGCCAAGGCCCAGGCCCTGCGCTATGGCAACGAGATCGCCTCGGACTACACCTACACCGCCATCCGTTTCCTCGAAGTGGTGCTGAGCTGGTTCTGGAACAAGATCTACGACGGCATCAAGGTCAACAACATCGAAGGTGTGCAAAAGGTCGCCCAGGGCTACGAGGTGATCTATGTACCGTGCCATCGCAGCCATATCGACTACCTGCTGCTCTCCTACCTCCTGTTCAAGAATGGCTTGACCCCGCCGCACATCGCCGCCGGGATCAACCTGAACATGCCGGTGATCGGCAGCCTGTTGCGCCGTGGCGGGGCGTTTTTCATGCGCCGTACTTTCAAGGGCAACCCGCTGTACACCTCGGTGTTCAACGAATACCTGCACACCTTGTTCACCAAGGGTTTCCCGGTGGAATACTTCGTCGAAGGCGGACGATCGCGCACCGGGCGCATGCTGCAACCGAAGACCGGGATGCTGGCGATCACCCTGCGCAGCTTCCTGCGTTCCTCGCGCATGCCCATCGTGTTCGTGCCGGTGTACATCGGCTATGAGCGGGTGCTGGAAGGCCGCACTTACCTGGGCGAACTGCGCGGTGCGAGCAAGAAGAAAGAGTCGATATTCGATATTTTCAAAGTGGTCGGAGCCCTCAAGCAGCGCTTTGGCCAGGTCGCCGTGAACTTCGGCGAACCGATCAAGCTGGCTGAATTCCTCGACAGCGAGCAGCCCGACTGGCGCTCCCAGGAGCTGGGCCCGAACTACAAGCCGGCGTGGCTCAACGAAACCACCAACCGCCTCGGCGAACGGGTGGCGCAACACTTGAACGAAGCGGCGGCGATCAATCCGGTGAACCTGGTGGCCCTCGCGCTGCTGTCCACCACCCGCCTGGCCCTGGACGAACAGGCGATGGCGCGCCAGCTGGATCTGTACCTGGCACTGCTGCGCAAGGTGCCCTACTCGCCCCACACCACCCTGCCGGAAGGCGACGGCCTGGCGCTGATCAAGCACGTCAAGGACATGCACCTGCTGTCGGAACAGAGCGATGCACTGGGCAAGATCCTCTACCTGGACGAGCAGAACGCCGTCCTGATGACCTACTACCGCAACAACGTGCTACACATCTTCGCCCTGCCGGCGCTGCTGGCAAGTTTCTTCCAGAGCAGCTCGCGGATGAGCCGCGAACAGATCCTGCGCTATACCCGTGCGCTCTACCCGTACCTGCAATCGGAGCTGTTTATCCGCTGGTCCCTGGACGAACTGGACGCTGTGGTCGACCAGTGGCTCGAAGCCTTCGTCGAACAAGGCCTGCTGCGTTTTGAAAACGACGTGTACCTGCGCCCGGCGCCGAGCTCACGGCAGTTTGTGCTGTTGACCCTGCTGTCCAAGAGCATCGCCCAGACCCTGCAACGCTTCTACATGGCGATCTCGCTGCTGCTCAACAGCGGCCAGAACAGCATCAGCGCCGAAGAGCTGGAAGACCTGTGCACGGTCATGGCCCAGCGCCTGTCGATCCTGCACGGCCTGAATGCCCCGGAGTTCTTCGACAAGAGCCTTTTCCGACATTTTATCCAGACCCTGCTGGAGCAAGATGTGCTGCGTCGCGACGAGGCCGGCAAACTGAGCTATCACCCGCTGCTGGGTGAGCTGGCCGAAGGTGCAGCCAAACGCGTATTGCCCGCGGAGATTCGCCTGTCGATTCGCCAGGTCGCACTGCATCGCAGCGAAGAGGCGCCAGACCAGCCTGTGGTACCCGAAGAAACACACTAGAGTGACCGAGGCGCCAGGGTGTTTCTGGCGCCGTTGACAAGGAGCTGCACCATGAAAAAAATCATCCTCCTGGGCCTGACCGCCCTGCTGGGAGCCTGCCAGACCATGAGCCCCGCGCCCAAAGCCAGCCTCGATGGCGAAGTCTTCTACCTGCAACGCATCGCCCTGCCGCCCGCCGCCACCTTGAGTGTGACCCTGCAGGATGTGTCCTTGATGGACGCCCCGGCCGTGACCCTGGCCGAGCAGAAAGGCCCGGTGAAAGGCCAGGTGCCGCTGCCCTTTCATCTGAGCTACGACCCGACCCAGGTCAAGCCTGGCCACAGTTACTCGGTAAGCGCTCGCATCGAACTGGAGGGCAAGCTACTGTTTATCACCACCGAACGGCACTCCGTGCAGTTGAACGGCCAGGACCCACAACCGCTGCGCCTGCGCGTGGATGCGGTTGCACACTGATTAAAATATCGAACATAAGGAAGCGCCCATGCTCCGTAACTCCCTTCGCCTCACTGCCCTGTGCGCCGGCTTGCTGCTCGGTGCCAACGCCATGGCCTTGTCCCTCGGCAGCCTGTCCCAGGGCGACGCCACCGGCGGCCTCAAGGATGCACTGACCCAAGGCGCACAGATTGCCGTGAAACAACTGGGTGTGCCCGGTGGTTTCAGCAACAACCCCGAAGTGAAGATCGGCCTGCCGGGCAAGTTGGGCAAAGTCGCTGACAAGTTGAAAATGTTCGGCATGGGTGACCAGGTCACGCAACTTGAAACCAGCATGAACAAGGCGGCCGAGTCTGCTGTCACCCAGGCCCAGCCGATCCTGGTAAACGCGGTGAAAAACATGAGCGTGACCGATGCCAAGGGCATCCTCACCGGCGGCCAGGACTCGGCCACCCAGTACCTGAACAAAAGCAGCCGTGACGAGATCCGGGCCAAGTTCCTGCCGATCGTCAAGGCCGCTACCGACAAGGTCGGCGTGGCCCAGCAGTACAACGCGCTCGCCGGCAAGGCCGCCACCTTTGGCGCCATTGATGCCAAGAGCGCCAATGTCGAAAGCTACGTGACCGAACAGGCGCTGGACGGGCTGTTCAAGATGATCGCCCAGCAGGAAGAAACCATTCGCAAGAACCCGGCGGCGGCTGCCACCAGCTTGGCCAAGAAGGTGTTCGGCGCGCTGTAGACCATACCCGGCAACTAAAAACGCCCTGAACTATTCAGGGCGTTTTTTTTAATAGCGGCACTTGCAAGGCAAATCACTACCCACGGCATTGCTATTGCTGCTGTTGGTGGTGTTGTTTTCGGTTTTGATATTAATGTTGATCTCGGGCTGGCCATTGCCATTGGACCGACCGAAATTCGGCCCTATTCCAAATACAGCCCCCAACAGGTGCAGTGGTGAAACCAGTATTGGAAAAATCATACGCACTCCTCGATATTTAGGGTCAAAAGCCCCCTCTGAGTGGCAAGGCAGCCCGAGTGGTTCCCGGGCTGCCTCGAGTCAGCGGCTATCGATGGATCGGAAAGAGTGCCGATGACCTCTGGTAGGGTTGGTGGGCCTCATGCACCGGCGCCTGGTGATACGGCTTGGGCCGCGCAGGCAGGACAGGCCCCGTTGGTCGGGAGTGATGGCCGTGGTTGAAACCGGGCCGTCCATGGCCGGGCTTGTGCGGTCGCGCCGTATCAGCTTCTTTATTGGAACCAGGCAACAGATTGCCCAGCAGTGACCCCAGGAAAGCACCTTTGAAAGCTGCCAGGGCAGACAAAATAAACATATGACACTCCATGAACTCATTGTTGTTCATCGGGACCGCACGCTTGCGGCCCCGACAACGACGTCTGTCAATCAGACAATTCTGAGTGGAGCACCATGGGCAAACGTTCCGTCGCCCAGGGTCGCAGTTTGCGTCTATGTGTGAATGACCAGAGGCATTTCCTTACAGGACACCCCTGCCACTCGCAGCCTTACACCGCCTCCTTGCGCACCCGAAACCACGCCGCATACAGCGCGGGCAGGAACAACAGGGTCAATGCCGTCGCAACAATCAAGCCGCCCATGATCGCCACGGCCATCGGCCCGAAGAACACGCTGCGGGACAGCGGGATCATCGCCAGTACGGCCGCCAGCGCCGTCAGCACAATCGGCCGGAAGCGCCGCACGGTCGCCTCGATAATCGCCTGCCAGGGAGCCAGGCCGGCCTTGATGTCCTGCTCGATCTGGTCCACCAGGATCACCGAGTTACGCATGATCATCCCCGACAGCGCGATGGTCCCCAGCATCGCCACGAACCCAAAGGGCTGGCGGAACACCAGCAGGAACAGTGTCACCCCGATCAGGCCCAAGGGCGCCGTGAGAAACACCATCGCCGTGCGGGAGAAGCTGCGCAATTGCAGCATCAGCAAGGTCAGCACCACCACGATAAACAGCGGCACACCGGCCTTGACCGAGTTCTGCCCACGGGCGGAATCCTCGACCGTGCCGCCAACTTCCAGCAGGTAGCCGTCCGGCAGTTCAGCACGCACGCCTTCGAGGGTCGGCAGGATCTGCTGCACCAGGGTGGCCGGTTGTTCCTTGCCGTAGATATCGGCGCGAACGGTCACGGTCGGCAGGCGATTACGGTGCCAGATGATGCCTTCCTCAAAGCCGTATTCCAGGGTCGCGATCTGCGACAGCGCCACGCTCTTGCCGTTGTCGGTCGGCACCGCCAGGCTTGGCAGCAGCGACAGCTCGGTGCGCTCATGCACCGTGCCGCGCAGCAGGATTTCGATCAACTCGTTGTCTTCGCGATACTGGCTGACGCTGGAGCCCGTGAGGGAACTCTGGAGGAATTTCGACAGGTTGGCGGTGCTCACGCCGAGGGCACGGGCGCGGTCCTGGTCAACGTTGAGGTAGACGATCTTGCTCGGCTCTTCCCAGTCCAGGTGCACGTTGACCACGTGGGTATTTTCGCGAACCTTGGCCGCCACTTTCCGCGCCAGGTCCCGGACTTCTTCGATGTGCTCGCCCGTTACCCGGAACTGCACGGGGTAGCCAACCGGCGGGCCGTTTTCAAGCCGCGTAACCCGCGAACGCAGGTCCGGGAATTGTTCGTTGAGGGTTTCGATCAGCCAGGTGCGCAAGCTTTCGCGCTCCTCGATGGTCTTGGCCAACACCACAAACTGGGCAAAGCTGGCGGCCGGCAGTTGCTGGTCCAGCGGCAGGTAGAAACGTGGCGAACCGGTACCGACGTAGGCCACATAATTTTCAATACCTGCATGTTCCTTGAGCAAGGCTTCAAGGCGTTTGACCTGGTCAGCCGTATTGCTCAGGGAGGCGCCTTCAGCCAGTTTCAGGTCGACCATCAGTTCCAGTCGCCCGGAAGCCGGGAAGAACTGCTGGGGCACAAAGCGGAACAGCGCCACCGAGCCGATAAACAGCAGCAAGGTCAGGACGATCACCGTCTTGCGCCGACGCACGCACCATTCCACCAGGCGTCTTACGCGCTGATAGAAGGGTGTGCCGTAGGGATCCGGCCCGTCGGTGCCATGCTTGGCCGCATGAATCTTCGCCAGGTCCGGCAGGAGTTTTTCCCCCAGGTACGGCACGAACATCACGGCGGCGACCCACGAGGCCAGCAGCGCAATGGTCACCACCTGGAAGATCGAGCGGGTGTATTCACCGGTGCTCGATTGCGCCGTGGCAATCGGCAGGAAACCCGCGGCCGTGATCAGGGTGCCGGTGAGCATCGGGAAGGCTGTGCTGGTCCAGGCGAAACTGGCGGCCTTGAGCCGGTCGTACCCTTGCTCCATTTTGATCGCCATCATTTCCACGGCGATGATCGCATCGTCCACCAGCAAGCCCAGCGCCAGCACCAGCGCGCCGAGGGAGATTTTGTGCAGGCCGATGCCGAGGTAATACATGGTGGCAAACGTCATGGCCAACACCAGCGGAATCGCCAGGGCGACCACCATGCCGGTGCGCACGCCCAGAGAGAAAAAGCTCACCAGCAACACAATCGCCAGGGCCTCGGCGAGCACCTGGACGAATTCGCCGACACTGGTTTTTACCGCTGCCGGCTGGTCCGACACCTTGCGCAGTTCCATACCGGCAGGAAGGTTCTTCTGCAGGCGTGAGAATTCGCCTTCCAGGGCCTTGCCCAGCACCAGGATGTCGCCACCATCACGCATGGCCACGGCCAGCCCGATGGCGTCGGCGCCCATGTAGCGCATGCGCGGTGCCGGTGGATCGTTGAAGCCACGATGAATCTCGGCCACGTCACCGATACGGAACGTACGATCACCGACGCGGATCGGGAAGTCGCGAATCTCCTTAACGGTCTTGAAGTTGCCGGACACCCTTAACTGCACGCGCTCGCTCGGGGTTTCAAAGAAGCCGGCGGTGGACACCGCGTTCTGTTCCTGCAACGCCTGCTGCACGGCCGCCAGCGGCAGGCCGAGGGTGGCGAGCTTGAGGTTGGACAGCTCGATCCAGATCTTCTCGTCCTGCAAGCCCAGCAGTTCGACCTTGCCGACATCCGGCACCCGTTGCAGCTGAATCTGGATGCGGTCGGCGTAATCCTTGAGCACGGCGTAGTCAAAGCCATCGCCGGTCAGGGCGTAGATATTGCCGAAGGTCGTACCGAATTCATCGTTGAAAAACGGGCCCTGGATATCCGGTGGCAGGGTCTGGCGAATATCGCTGATTTTCTTGCGCACCTGGTACCAGAGGTCCGGGATCTCTGCGGAGTGCATCGAGTCCCGGGCCATGAAGGTGACCTGGGATTCACCGGGCCGCGAGAAGGAGACGATGCGCTCGTAGTCGCCGGTCTCCATCAATTTCTTTTCAATACGCTCGGTGACCTGGCGCGACACTTCCTGGGCCGTGGCGCCTGGCCAGTTGGTCTTGATCACCATGGCCTTGAAGGTAAACGGCGGGTCTTCGCTTTGTCCCAACTTGGTGTAGGACAAGGTGCCGACCACTGCCAGCAGGATCATCAGGAACAGTACGATCTGGCGATTACGCAACGCCCATTCGGAAAGATTGAAACCCATCGGGGACTACTCCTTGGCCGCCAGACTTACCACTCGATTGGCGCGATCCACCGGGCGCACTTGCTGGCCCTCATGGAGTACATGCACACCGGCGGCGATCACCCAATCAGTGGGGTTCAAGCCTTCCAGCACCGGCACGGTTTTCTCGCCAAAGGCGCCGATCCGCACCGGTGTGCGCTTGAGGGTATTGTCGGGCTGCACCACCCAGACGTAGGACGCGCCGTTCTCCGCGCTCAGGGCAGACAGCGGCACCGCCAGGGGAATCACCCCGTCAGCCTGGATGAAGACGCGAGCGCTCTGCCCCAGTTCCGCAGGCACTTTGCCGCCGGTAAACGCGACGCGGGCGGCGAAGGTTCGCGACTTTGGATCGGCAGCCGGCGACAGTTCGCGGATGCGGCCGTTGAAGCGCTGGTCGGGCTGGCTCCACAGTTCCACGGACACCGGCTGGCCAATCTTGAAACGCCCGAAGCTTTGCTCCGGCAGGCTGATCAACACCTCCCGCTCGCCATCGGTGGCCAGGGTGAATACGGTCTGGCCGGCCGACACCACCTGGCCGACTTCCACTGCACGCTTGGCGACCACGCCATCCTGGGGTGCGCGCAACACGGCGTAACCGGCCTGGTTATTGGCCACGTCGAATTCGGCCTTGATCTGCTTGAGGCGTGCTTCACCGGAGCGGTAGAGGTTTTCGGAATTGTCGTACTGGGAGCGGCTGACCATCTGACGGTCCATCAGGGTCTTGTAGCGGTCACGCTCGGCACGTACCAGGCTCAGGTTGGCGTCGGCAGCGGCGACCTGGGCGCGGGTGGCTTCCAGTTGCAGGCGTACGTCCTGAGGGTCGAGTTCGGCCAGGGGCTGGTTGGCCTTGACGCGCTCGCCCTCCTCCACCAGTCGTCGGCTGACTTTGCCGCCAATGCGAAAGGCCAGGTCGGGTTCATAGCGTGCACGCACCTCGCCCGGGTAGCTGTCGGAAGCCTGCGCCGAAGGCTCTGGCTGAACCACCATGGCCGGGCGGACGGTGGTTTGCGCCGCTTCTTCATGGCCACAGGCAGCCAACAGGAATAACAAGCTGGCAGGCAACGCGAGTGGCAGGAGATAGCTGCGCATGCTGAAGGACCTTTCGCTAATGGTGCTAGGAATAATTATACTGGCCAGTATGTTATTAATACCAAACTCACCAGTCCAGTAATAAAGTGAAAATGTCCGACAATCCTGTGAACACCAATAGCCCCGGGCGTCCCAAGGACATGGCAAAACGCCAGGCGATTCTTGATGCGGCGAAGATCCTGTTTTTGAGTAATGGGTATGCCAGTACCAGCATGGATGCCGTGGCAGTGGAGGCCGGGGTGTCGAAGCTGACGGTGTACAGCCATTTCACCGACAAGGAGACGCTGTTCTCGGCGGCGGTGGTTGCCAAGTGCGAAGAGCAGTTACCGGTGATGTATTTCGAGCTGCCCGAGGGTATGCCGGTGGAGAAGGTGCTGCTCAATATCGCCCGCGGGTTTCATGTGCTGATCAATAGCGAGGAGTCGGTGAACCTGCATCGGTTGATGATGACGTCCGGGAGTCAGGATCCGAAGTTGTCGCAGATCTTTTTCGAGGCTGGGCCGATGCGTATGTTGCAGGGGATGGAGCGGCTGCTCGGTAAGATCGACCAGAGTGGCGCATTGCGTATTGCCAAGCCGTTCACCGCGGCGGAGCATTTTTTTTGCTTGCTCAAGGGGACGGCGAATTTTTGTTTGTTGTATGGGTGTGGGGGGCAACTGAGCGCTGAGGCGGCCGAGGAGCATGTGCAGGAAGTGGTTGGGTTGTTCATGCGGGCTTATCGGGCTTTTTGAACTGAGTACATATCCGTTTTTTGGGTCAGGGCCGCTTATGGTTCCGCTCTTACAGCGGCTCACTTTTGAACAGCGCAAAAGTAAGCAAAACGCTCTTGCCCCACCACTCGGCACCTCGCCTAGGCTCGGTGTGCCCTCACGCAGGCTTTG